>JBFKMV010000023.1:0-40807 GCA_041629655.1 Candidatus Polarisedimenticolaceae bacterium | reverse complement strand
GCCAGGCGCCCGTCGTGGGCCAGCCCCAGCCCGAACGATCCGAGCACCAGCGCCGCGAAGATCAGCCCCCGCCGCACGTGCCCCAGCAGCAGGTGACCGAGACCCGGGAACAACCATGCCGCTCCCACGGCAAGCAGGACGCGGCCCGGCACGCCCTGCGCCTCGCCATCGCGCGGGTTCCGCCGGTCCGTTCCCGCGGCAGCCATCCGCTACTCTTCGGCCGGCTCGGCAGGCGTCTCGGCGGGGCTCTCGGCGGCTTCGGCGGCGGGCGCCTCGCGCGGCGGCTCCGCGACGGGTTGCTCCGGGACCACCTCGATCCGGACCTGGCCCTGGACGTCGCGGTGCAGCTTGACCGTCACGGTGTGGCTGCCCAGCGTCTTGATCGGCTCCTTGAGCTGGATCTTGCGCCGGTCGATCTCGATGCCCTTGCTCTCGAGCAGCCCCGCGATCTCCGAGCTGGTCACCGAGCCGTACAGCGTCTCGGTCTCGCCGGCCTTCTTGGTCACGCTGAGCGAAACCTCGGCCAGTCGCGCCGCCAGCTCGCGGGCCTGCGCGGCGTCGCGCTCCTCCAGGGCCGCCCAGGCGCGGCGCTTGTGCGCGATCTGTTTCAGGTTGCCCGGCGTCGCGGGCAGCGCGAGCTTCTTCGGGAGCAGGAAGTTCCGGGCGTAGCCCTTGGCGACGTTGACGATGTCGCCGCGGTACCCGAGATGCTCGACGTCTTCGTTCAGCACGACCTTCACGGCGTGATCCTCCTGCGCCCGCTCAATCGCTGGTGAACGGCAGCAGCGCGACCGTGCGCGCGCGCTTGATCGCGCGCATCAGCTGACGCTGGTGCTTCGAGCAGGTTCCGGAGATCCGCCGGGGCAGGACCTTCGAACGCTCGGGGGTGTAGTTCTGGAGCGTCTTGACGTCCTTGTAGTCGATGTGGGTCGTCTTGGCCTCGCAGAACTTGCAGTATTTCCTCCGGCGGAACAGGAACCGGCGCCGGCCACCGCCGCGCCGCTGCCTGGATGCCGGTCCGCGCATCGCTGCCATCTCGCTGACTCCCTATTCGCTTTGCGGCGTGTCGGAGGAGGAGTCCTCCGCGCCGCTGTCCGCGCCGTCGTCGCCCGCGGCGGGCTTGGCCTCGACCGCCTCCTCGCCGGCGGCCGGCTGCTCGGCCTCCGCTTCGGCCTTGGCCTTGGCCTGCTCCGCGGCTTCCGCCTCGGCCTTGGCCTCCGCTTCGGCCTTGGCCTTGGCTTCCGCCTCGGCGCGGGCCTGGGCCTCGGCTTCGGCGCGCGCGCGCGCCTCGGCGTTCTTGACCGCCTGGTCCTTGGCGTACTGGATCGCCTCGCGCTCGAGCTTGACGGTCATCCAGCGGATCACCTTGTCGGACAGGCCGACCCGCCGCTCGAGCTCCTTGGGCACCGCGGCCTCGGCCTCGTAGAGGAAGACGGTGTACACGCCGTCGTCGCACTTCTGGATCGGGTAGGCCAGGCGGCGCCGGCCCATGCGCTCGCGCGCCACCATCGTGCCGCCGCCGCCGGTGACCACCTTGGCCAGGCCGTCCACGAGGGTTTCCTCGTCGGCCTCGCTGAGGTCCGGCGTGGTGATGAACAGGGTCTCGTACGTCGTCACGAACGCACCTCCTCACGGCGTAGTCCGCCCCCGGTCCGACGGCCGGGAGCAAGGGGTGCCGGAACTCGCTTTTTGTGCGCGGGCGGCCCCGCGCGGAAGCCAGAACCTTACCATCGGGGCACCCGGCCCGCCAACCCGGCCCCGGCCGGGTCCGGTCCGGGCCCCCTCCGTCTCAGACCAGCAGCGGCGCGATGACCAGGCTCACCACCGACATCAGCTTGATCAGGATGTTCATCGAGGGCCCCGAGGTGTCCTTGAACGGGTCGCCGACGGTGTCGCCGACGACGGCCGCCTTGTGGGCGTCCGTCCCCTTCTGCTCGTCGGGGATCTCGCCCTTCTCGATCGCCTTCTTGGCGTTGTCCCAGGCCCCGCCGGCGTTGGCCATCATCAGCGCCAGCAGGACACCGGTGACGGTGGCCCCGGCCAGCATGCCCCCGAGGGCCGCCGGCCCGAGCAGGAAGCCCACCAGGACCGGCGCGATCACCGCGGTCAGGCCCGGGGCCACCATCTCGACCAGCGCGGCTCGCGTGGAGATGTCGACGCAGCGGGCGGCGTCGGGCGTCGCCTCGGGCCGGCCCTCCAGCAGGCCCGGGATCTCGCGGAACTGGCGCCGGATCTCCGCCACCATCTTCCCCGCCGCGCGGCCGACCGAGTTCATCGTCATCGCGCCGACCAGGAACGGCAGGATGCCGCCGAGGAACATCCCGATCACCGTTCGCGGATCGGTCAGGATGATCGTCAGCGGGGTGCCGCTCTCGAAGCTGATCGCCTGCTTGTAGGCGCTGAACAGCGCCAGCGCCGTCAGCGCCGCCGAGCCGATGGCGAAGCCCTTGCCGATCGCGGCCGTGGTGTTGCCGAGCGCGTCGAGACTGTCGGTGATCTTGCGCACGTCCGGGCCCAGCCCGGCCATCTCGGAGATGCCGCCCGCGTTGTCCGCCACCGGCCCGTAGGCGTCCACGGACATCGTGATGCCCACCGTGGCCAGCATCCCCACCGCGGCGATCCCGATCCCGTAGAGACCGGCCACGGCATCGCTGACCCAGATCGCCAGGCAGATGAACAGCACGGGAAGCGCGACCGATTCGAGCCCCACGGCCAGCCCGGCGATGATGTTGGTGGCCGGCCCGGTCTTGCTCGCGAGCGCGATCTTGCGGATCGGACCGGCGGCCGTGTAGTACTCGGTGACCAGCCCGATCGCGATCCCGACCAGCGTGCCCAGCAGCACGGCCCAGAACACGCCGTTGGCCACGTCGCTGCTGGCGATCACCGCGTAGGCGCCGCCCAGGAACAGCGCCGCGGACAAGAACGTCGAGTAGCGCAGCGCGGCCGCGGGGTCGAAGGCCTTGAGGATCCGCATCGACAGGATGCCCAGGAACGAGGCCAGCAGCCCCAGCGCGGCCATCATCAGCGGCAGCCCCATCAGCGTCAGCTTCAGCGCCTCGAGGTCCGTGGTGCCCGGCGCGCTCAGGCGGCCCAGCGCCTCGGGCAGCAGCGTGGCGGCGATCGCGACGGTGGCGACCATCGAGCCGACGTAGGACTCGAAGATGTCGGCCCCCATGCCCGCCACGTCGCCGACGTTGTCGCCGACGTTGTCCGCGATCACCCCGGGGTTACGCGGATCGTCCTCGGGGATCCCGGCCTCGACCTTGCCCACCAGGTCGGCGCCCACGTCGGCCGCCTTGGTGTAGATCCCGCCGCCGACGCGCGCGAACAGCGCGATCGACGAGGCTCCCATGGCGAAGCCGTTGATGATGCTCGCGGTCGCCGGATCACCGTAGAGGCGGAAGAAGATCCCCACGCCGATCAGCCCCAGGCTCGCCACCGCGACGCCCATCACCGATCCGCCGTTGAACGCGATCAGCAGGGCGGCGCCCTGCCCCTTGTCCTTGGCCGCCGCCGAGGTGCGCACGTTGGCCCGCGTCGCGGCCTTCATGCCCAAAAAGCCGGCCAGGATCGAGCAGGCCGCGCCGCTGATGAAAGCGACCGCGGTCTGCCACTGCAGGAACACCGCCAGCAACACCGCCACCACGGCGATGAACACGACCAGGATCGTGTACTCGCGGCGCAGGAACGCCATCGCGCCGGCGTGGATCTGTTCGGCGATCTGGCTCATCCGCTCGGTCCCGACGGGATTGCGAACGATGCTCCAGTACACCAGCCCCGAGAAAACGAGCCCCAGCGCGCCCAGCACGGGCGCGTAGTTGACCAGTAGCTCCATGGTTATCGCTGCTCCTCCTTAGGTCGCTCTGTCATGTTTCGCGTGGTTGTCGCTGCTCCGGGAGCTGGTCCTCGCCCCCCTCGATCACCGAGCGGCCGTTGAAGCGGTTCATCGCCGTTTCGAAACCCTGCTCGAACACCGCCTCGACGGCGTCCGCGCCCAGGTCCACCAGCGCGTCGGCCACCGGCCGCTCGTCGGCCTCGAACTCCTCCAGCACGTAGTCGGCCAGCTCGGCGTCGTCGCGGCCGGGCCCCTTGACCCCCAGCTTGACTCGCGGGAACGCGTCGGTCCGCAGCACGTCGATCAGCGACTGGACGCCGCGGTGCCCCGCGGCGCGGCCCGTGGCCCGCAACCGCACCCGGCCCAGCGCGAGGTCCGCATCGTCGTAAACCACCAGCAAGTCCTGCGGGGAGAGCTCGTACAGCCGGCAGAGCGCCAGGGCCGCTGCGCCCGAGCGGTTCATGTACGTCCGCGGCTTGGCCAGGATCGCGCTCTCACCGCCAAGCTCGATCGCCGCCCGCCAGGCGCGCCGCGAGGGGTCGACCTCGAAACGCACCCCCGGCGCGAGCCGACGCGCCAGCCGATCGACGACGCGGAAGCCGAGATTGTGCCGCGTCGGGCCGTAGCGCTCGCCGGGATTGCCCAGCCCGAGGACGATCTTCACCGCGTCCCCCTCGGCCCGGGCTAGTCACCCTTGGGCTTGGCCTCGGCCGCATCCTCGCCCTCGGCTTCCTTGCCCTTCTTGATCACCTCGGGCTCCTCGCCCTCCGCGGCAGCAGCCTCCTCGGCCGCCTCGGCCTCGGCCTCGGTGACCTCCTCGGCCCGCGGCGGCGAGACGACCGCGATGATCGTCTCGGGGCTTTCGAGGATCTCGACGTCGTCGGTCGTCACGATGTCCTCCACCGCGACGTGCTGGTTGATGTGCAGCGCGCTGATGTCGACGTCGAGGTGCTCGGGGATGTTGCCCGGCAGGCACTGCACCTCGATCGTGCGGTGGATGAAGTCCACGACGCCGCCCTCGTTCTTGACGCCCTCGGGCGTGCCGATCAGCCGGACCGGCACGTTGACCTCGATCTTCTTCTTCAGGTCGACGCGGATGAAATCGAGGTGCAGCATCCGCTCGGTCAGCGGGTCACGCTGGATCTCACGGATCATCACCGCGCGCTGCTGCGACTCGTCGCCGCCCAGCGAGAGCGTGAAGATCGTGTTGCGACCGCTCTCCAGCTTCAGCACCTCTTCGATGCGTCGCGGCGAGACCGCCAGCGACACCGCCGCCTGGCCCAGGCCGTACAGCACTGCGGGAACCTGTCCGGCCGTGCGCAGCCGGCGGCACTGGTTCTTGCCGCTGACCGCGCGTTGCTCCACCTCGACCACGATGTTCTTGATCATGACGCGCTTCCATCACCCCCGCCGGCCCCCGGCCGGCGGATTCCTCGGGGGCCGGGGCCTCCGGCCGCCCTGCTCACACGAACAACGAACTGACCGAGGAGTTGCTGTGGATCCGCGCGATCGCCTCGCCCAGCAGGTCCGCGACCGACAGAACGGTGATCTTCGGCTCGCTCGCCTTGTCCTCGGAAAGCGGTATGGTATCAGTCACCGCGAGACGTTCAAGGTCGGCCGAGCGGAGCCGCTCCATGGCCGGCCCGCTCAGCACGGCGTGGCTGAAACAGCCCACCACCTTGGCGGCCCCCTGCTCCTTGAGCGCCCGCACCGAGCCGACCACGGTCCCGGCGGTGTCGATCAGGTCGTCCACGATCACGCAGGTCCGGCCGTCCACGTCACCGATCACGTTCATCGTCTCGGCGACGTTGGCCTCGACCCGCCGCTTGTCGATGATCGCCAGCTCGGCCCGCAGGCGCTTGGCGTAGAACCGCGCCCGCTCCGCACCGCCGGCGTCGGGGGACACGATCGTCACGTCGTCGAAGTGCTGCCGCTCGATCCAGTCGAGCAGGACCGGAGCGGCGAACAGGTGATCCACCGGCACGTCGAAGAAGCCCTGGATCGACGGCGCGTGCAGGTCCATGGCCAGGATCCGCGAGACCCCGGCGGCCTGGAGCAGGTCGGCGACCAGCTTGGCCGAGATCGGCACCCGGGGCTTGTCCTTGCGATCCTGGCGCGCGTAGCCGTAGTACGGGATCACCGCGGTGATCCGCGCCGCCGAGGAGCGCTTGAGCGCGTCGACCGCGATCAGCATCTCCAACAGGTGCTCGTTGACCGGAGGGCAGGTCGGCTGGATCACGAACACGTCGGCACCGCGCACGTTCTCCAGCACCTGGCAGTACACCTCGCCGTCGCTGAAGCGGTTGAGCTTCCACTGGCCGACGGGCAGGCGCAGGTACTTGCAGATCGCCTTGGCCAGCCGGGGATTGCCGTTGCCGGAGAAAATCTTCGGTTCGCTCTTCATCCGTCCGTCGTCCCGGCGCGGCGCCGCCGCGCATCCCCCGCGGATCCGAACCTGGCTGGGGCGGGAGGATTCGAACCTCCGAATGCAGGTTCCAAAGACCCGTGCCTTACCACTTGGCTACGCCCCAGAACGACGTTTCGACAGTCCGCCCCGGCCGCGCAGCCGGCATCAGTCGTGCCGGACGCCCTCCGGCGCGGGCGCTCGCATCTCCGCCGCTCCTGCCCCGAGTCCGAGACGCCGCATCTCGGTCGTCGCCGCTCCCCCGCTCTCGGTCACCACCTCGCGGTACTTCGCGATGATCCGCTCCTCGATCGCGCGGCGCGTGTCGTTGTTGAGCGGGTGCGCGATGTCACGGAAGGTGCCGTTGCGGCGCTTCTTGCTCGGCATGGAGATGAAGAGTCCGTTGACTCCCTCGATGATCTTGATGTCGCTGACCACGAAGCAGTCGTCGAAGATCACCGAAACGAACGCCTTGAGCTTCTCCTCTTCCACCGGAAAGACCCGGACCTGGGTGACATCCATCGTTTTCCAGCCCCCCGTTTCGCCGGACTCGGGAATCCCGCGGTCCGTGCTACGAACGGAACCCGCCTCCCCTGCCCGAGCGATGCCGGCGGGCCGGACCACCCGGGAAGGTGGGCCCGTTTGTCGAACGGACGCCTCCCCCGGAACCCTCCGAGCCGCGCGATACTCCGGGAGCGACCCGGACCGAATCGCTGCCCGCAGAACCGAAGTCCTTTTCCCGCCGCAACTTATGCGGGAAAAGCGGCACAAGCTAACATCATTCCGGTCCGGGTGTCAACCGCCGTCTGCGTCGGGGGCGGCCTCGGAACCGTCGTCGAACCAGTCCCAGGCCAGCTCGGCCAGCGGGCGCTGCTCGAAGCCGGCAGGCGGCGCTCCCGTCCCGAGCCCGCCCGGCGGGCGCGGCATCCGGTCGCGGCGACGCAGCTCCAGGCGCAGCCCCCGCCCGCCGGACCCGACCTCGAACAGCCCGGGCAACCCGGGCCCCTCGGCCTCGGCCCGCAGCGTCCGGTAGGCGGTCGCCGCGGGGACGTCGGCGGCCGGATCCGTGAGCAACGAACGCACCAGATCCTCGAGCAGGATCGGGGCCCCGACGAGCTCGTCCAGGGTCCGCGGCTCCGGCCGGCCGACGAACGCGACCCGCTCCCGGACCACGGAAACCGCCATGCGGCCCGAGCCGCCGTCGATGATCAGCTCCGTGCGACCCAGCGGCGAGAGCACCTCCCCGTGGATCCGGTCCGGCAGCTCGGCGTACAGCAGCAGCCGGAACTTCCGCGACCGCCCCGCCGCCTCGTCGCTGATCGTGCCGCGGTAGATGCCGACCTCGGCGTGACCCGCGGCGGCCCCCGCGCCCACCGTGCCGACGCGCCGCGGCCCGCAGCCGCCCAGCACCGCGAGGCCGGCCACCACGGTCAGCACGGCGAGCCGGCGGCCGGACCGGAGCGGTCTCAACGGATGCCGGGGTCGGCGTCGCTCTGCGGCAGGCGGGTCCGCGCCTCGCCCGGCCGCAGCTGCTCGATCTTGGCCCGGATCGGCTCGGGATCCTCGGGCTTGGCCCGCAACGCGCGCCGCCAGGTCGCCACCGCCAGGTCGACGCGGTCGAGCTTGCGGTAGACGTCGCCGAGATGATCGAGCACGGTCGGATCCACCGGCAACTCGCGCGCCGCCTGCTCCAGCGGCACCACCGCCTCCGCGTAGCGCCCCATCCGGTAGTAGACCCAGCCCAGCGAGTCGAGGTAGGCGCCGTTGTGGCGGTCGAGCTCCAGCGCGCGACGGATCAACCCCAGCGCGCGCTCCAGCTCGCGATCGCGGTCGGCCAGGCTGTACCCGAGGTAGTTCAACGCGTTGGCGTGGGCCGGGTCGAGCGCGATCGTCCGCTCCAGGGCCAGCTCGGCCTCCTCGAAGCGACCCAGGCGATCGAGATAGCTGCCCAGGACGAAGTTGGCGTTGGCGCTGTCCGGCTCCTCGGCGACCCACGCGCGGGCCGCGCGCTCGCCTTCCTCGGCGCGGTCCGCGGCGAGCCAGACCTCCGCGATCGCGGCCCAGGTCGGCCTGCCCAGCAGCGATGCGGCCTCGCGGAAGCGCGCGCGGGCCTTGGCCACCTTGCCGCCGCGCACCAGGAGCTCGCCCTCGAGCAGCGCGGCCAGGCCCTGCTTCTGCTGGGTCCGCAGCGCCTGGAGCGAGCGTCGCGCCGCTTCGGCGTCATCCGCTTCCAGCGCCGCCCGGAACACCAGCTCCAGCGCTTCGGGATGGTCGGGCTCCTCCAGCTCGGCCAGTGTGCGCGTGGCCTCGTCGATCCGCTGCTGATCCAGATACAGCTCGGCCAGACGCCAGCGAATGCGGTCGCGACGCTCCGCGGCCGAGGCCTCGCCGCGGAAACCGGTCAGTGCGGACCGCAGCGCCTCGATCGCGTCGTCCAGCTGCCGTTGCCGCGCCAGCGCCTGGCCGAGCACCGTCAGGGCGCCGGGGTTGTCGGGCAGCGCGACCACCAGCTCCTGCGCCACGTCGGCCGCGTCGGCCAGCCGTCCCAGCGCGTCGTAGACCGTGTAGAGGTGGAACAGCAGCACCGGGTCGCCCGCCCCCAGCTCCCGGGTGCTCTCGAGCATCTCCGCCGCCTCGGCGAACCGACCCAGGTGCAACAGCGCTTCGCCGCGCAGCGCGATCACGTCGGACGCGCCGGGCTGGTTCTCCATCCGGGCCGCGCACGCGTCCTCTACCGCCGCCCAGCGCTCGGTGACGCGCGCCAGCTCGGAGACCTGCTCGGTCAGCGTCGGCTCGCCGCCGTAGCGCCGCAGGTGCCCGAGCAGGACCGAGAGCGCCTCGTCGTCGCGTCCGTCCTCGCGCAGCATCTGGCCCAGCATGCGTACCACGCGCAGATCCCCGGGCCGGCGCTCCAGCAGCCGCCGCATCGTGTCCACGGCCGCAGCGAGGTCCCCCGCCTGCACGCGCAGGTTGGCCAGGATGCGGAGCGTCTCGTCATCGACCTCCGGGCCGCGTGCCAGCATCTCGTAGAGCCGGATCGCCTCGTCGCGGCTCTTGTCGTCCCCGGCCCGCGACATCGCGCGGAACGTCGCCAGCTCGGCGAGCACCTTCAACGCCGTGGGCTGCTGCTCGTCCAGTCGGAGTGCGCCGCGCGCCAGCTTCTCGGCCTCCGCCCGCCGGCCCATCGCCCACAACAGGCTGGCGCTCTCGGCCTGGAGATCGGCAGACCCGGGTCGCAGCTCCACCGCGCGTCGGATCTCGGACATCGCCTCGCGCACGTCACCCCTGCGTGCCGCGAACGTGGCCCGCATCAGGTGGTAGTAGGCCTCCCCGCGTTCGAGCGTCTCCCCGCCGGACGTCTCCGGGGCCGCGGCCGGCGCCTGCGGCTGCTGGGCGAGGGCGGTCCCCGCGCTCAACGACGCCACGACGGCGAGGATGCACAGGGCGCGATCGGTTGGTCTCACGTGGTTCCTTTTCTCTGCCCCGGCGCGGTCAGGGCCGGCATCGATCCAGCACCGGCGCCACTTCCATTGTACCGACGTCGAGCCCGGCGCACAGGCTCTCGGCGGTCTCGTCCCAGTCGTCCGCCCACGCATCGCGGATCCAGCGGCCCGCGGCGCGTTCCACGAACCAGCGTCGGCCGAACCGTTGCAGCAGTTTCTCCTCGATCAGCAGCCCGAGCATCGTGCCGCGCAGCTCCGCCGCTCCCTCCGGATCGGCGTTCCAGACCGCGGACAGCTCCCCGGGCGCCGCCTCCCGGGCCAGCGCCCGTCGCAGCGTCCGCCGGGCCGCCAGGCGGTCCGGGGGTCCCGGGCCGACGGCAAGGCAAAGGTAGGCCCAGGCCGTCCGGGGGGCCAGCGCCTCCTCCAGCCGCAGGTCGGCGAGCAGGTCCTCGCCGGCGGCAACGCCGGCCCACCGGAGGAACGCGGGCGACAGGCTCAGCCGCCGGAACAACACCTCCGCCGCGTGGCCGAACGCCGGATCGCACCACAGCGCCGCGTCGATCCCGCGCTGCCGCGTGACGAAGGCGGCACGCGCCGCGCGACCGAGGACGCCCAGCGCATCGCGCAGTCCGCCCGGTCCCCCCCAGCACCCGACGAGCCCCACGGCGCCGCCGGGAAGCGCATCGAGAGTCGCGCCCCGACAGGCCGAGCGCGCGTTGGCCAGGCGGGGCCCCGCGGCGTCGGGGTCGAACCCGATCGCGGCGCCGAGCCGTCGCGCGATGTCGCGCAGCCGGGCCGGCGGCACCCGTTCGGCGTGTTGCGGCAGCAGCTCCGGGCGTTGCAGCTCCGCGGGGTACGCCGAGCGCGACTCCCGCGCGCGGGCGGCCCGGCCCACCGCGTCGTCCAGCGGCGACACCACCCCGCGCTCGAACTCCTCGATCAGCGAGGCGGGGTCCCGCGGATGCGCGGCGGCCAGGAAGGCGCCCGCTCCCGGCGCTCCGGCAGCGACCGCGCGCGCGTCGCGCGCCTCGTGGATCGACTCGCGCAGGCGCGTGACGCCGCGCTCGAACTCGTCCCAGCGCGCGAGCCAGCGTCGGCGCTCCTCGGGCGGCACCGCCGTGGCCATCGCCACCGCGAACCCGCCCGGCGGCAGGCGCAGCTCCTCCCGTCGTCGCTCCAGCTCGCGCGCTCCGTCCCGGGCCCCGGCCTCGAGGTAGGGCTCTGCCCGTGGTCGCAGCGCCCTCCGCGCGGGCTCGCCCGAGCGGTCGAAGGGCGCCCCGCGCGCCGCGGCCAGCAGCGGAGCGACCGCGCCCGGCGCCAGCAACTCCGGCAACGCCTCCTCCAAGGGCCCGGGCGCCGGGGTCACTGCGGCGCGGACACGAGCGGCGGATTCCGGCGCTTCGCGCTCCAGGGTCGCGAGCTGTCGATGGGAGCGCCAGGCGGTCAGCAGCCGGCCGGCCGCCGCCGGCGCGTCCTCGTCCTCGGGTCGGCGGATCAGGCGGCCTCGCGCTCGGAGTCCCGGCTCGCGGTGGCGGTCAGCGCGTCGAGCGTCTCGTCGAGCTGCTTCTCCAGCGCGGCGTCGAATTCCAGCGCCAGCCCCGGCGCGCGGACCTCGTGGTCGGGTTCGATCCCCTTGCCGTTCCAGCGCTCGCCGGCCGGAAGCTCCCAGCGCGCCGCCGAGACCAGGATGCCCGAGCCGTCGGGCAGCTCGTAGAGCCGCGGCTCGGCGCCCAGACCGAACGTCGACTCGCCGTACACCTTGGCGCCCCGAAGCACCTGGAGCACCCGCGCCAGGGCCTCGCCCGCTCCGGCCGTTGCCCCGTTGACCAGCACGGCGATCCCGCCCGGCCAGGCGGTCGCAGGGCGGGTCGAGGCGAGCGCCTCGAGGACCTCGCCGCCACGGTTCTTCAGCTCGAGCAGCGCCCCGGTCACGAACAGCCCGGCCAGCGGCGCGACCCGGCGGCTGTCCTGCTCGACGACGTTGCGCACGTCGACCAGCAGTTGTTCGACGCCGCGCGAGCGCACGTCGTCCAGCTCTCCGGCCAGCTCGTCGGGATCGATCCGCTCCAGGTCGTGCACGGACAGCACGGCGATCCCGCGCCGGACGGTCAGCTCGTAGGGTCGCACCGTGCGCGCGACCCGCGTCAGCTCGAGCTCCTCGCGCGAGAAATCCTCGCGCGGGTGGAGCACGACCAGGCTCACGCTCGTGCCGGCCGCCCCGCGCAGCAGACCCAGCGCCTGCTCCATCGACAGGTCGCGCAGGCTCTCGCCGTCGATACTGCGGATCTGGTCGCCCGGGGCGAGACCGGCCCGCGCCGCCGGCGAGTCGGGATCGACCCCGACGATCTGGAGCGCGCCGAACGCCTTGAGCACCGACAACCCGGGGCCGGCCTGGGGCGCGCCGCCCGCGGACGCCTTCCAGCGCGTGACCTCGGCCGGGGTGAGGTACGCACCCTGCGAGTCCAGGCCGCCCAGCATCCCCTCGTAGGCCCCGGACAGCAGCCGCTCCGCCTCCACCGGATCGACGTAGTGATCCAGCACCAGCGAGAACACCTCCGAGAAGTGGATCACCTGGCGGTAGGAGCTGTCGGCCGCGCCGACCTTGAGGCCGAGACCGCCACCGACGACCAGCAGCATCACGATCCCCGATACGACCAGCAGGACGGTGCGACTTCCCTTCATCGGGCAGCTCCTCGGGTTGGGACGGACCGGAGTTAAAGCTACACGGGGCCGCGGGGCTTGGCAACCGGCCCCCCGGGGTCTAGCGCGAGCGCAGCCAGGTCGCCGGATCGACCGGTTTCCCGCGGTCCCGGAGCTCGAAGTACAGGTACGGACCCCGCAGCGATCCGGTGTCCCCGACCTTACCCAGCGGCTGACCCTGCGCCACGCGGTCGCCCTTGCCGACCAGCAGCACCGACGCGTGAGCGTAGATCGACAGCAACTCGTCCCCGTGGTCGACGATCACGGTCAGCCCGTAGCCGCGCAGCCACGAGGCGAACAGCACGTTGCCCCCGAAGACGGCGCGGAAATCCGCGCCGGCCGGCGCGTCGATGTCGATTCCCGGATGCGGGACCTCGGTGCGGAACCGCGGGTGCACCACGCGGCCGAAGCGCGCCGAGATCTCGCCCTCGGCGGGCGGATCGAGCAGCCCGCGGAACTTGCGCACCTCGAGGCCGGGCGAGGCCGCCTCGCCGCCCTGCGCCAGCTCGTCCAGCCGCGCGGCCGCCGACTCCAGCTCGCCCAGCGCGGCCCGCCGCGTGTCGCGGTCGCGGCGGATCCGGGTCAGCATCGCCCCGTGCTCGCGCCGCGCCGCGACCAGGCGATCGCGGCGCGCCGCCGCCTCGTCCCGCAGGCTCTCGAGCCGTGCCGTCTCGCGCGCCAGCAGCTCGGCCTCGCGACGCAGGGCGCGGGTCTCGTCGCGGTAGGCGACCAGCGCGCGGGCGTCGCGCTCGCTGAGCCACGAGGCGTAGTTGAGCGCCCGCAGGTAGCCCTCCACCGCGCCGCCGCCGACCAGCCGGCGCAGCTCGGAGCCGGGTCCGCGCTTGTAGATCTCGCGCAGCCGGAACTCGAGGTAGCGCCGCGTGTCGGCGTGGGTGCGCCGCAGCGCCTCCAACCGCGTCGCGGCCCGCGCCGCCGCCGAGCCGGTCAGCTCGAGCTGCAGCGTCACCTCGTCCAGCTCGGCCTGCCGCAGGCGCAGGCGCGCCCCGACCCGCTCCAGCTCGACCAGCACGCCGCGCTCGCGGCCTTGCAGATCGCCCAGCTCCGCTTGCAGCCGCGCGATCTCCTGACGCATCGCCGCCAGCTCGCGCTCGCGCGCCGGAGCGTCCGGCGGCGGTTGCTGCGCCGCCGCCGCGACCGCCGCGGCGAGGACCAGCCCGGCGCTGATGCTGCGGAGCTCCATCCGCTCCGGAGCTTAGCATCGGCGGCCTCGTCGCGCGGCCTCCCGCGCCGGCCCGGCTGTGGTACCATCCGGGCCTCCGCCGGTCCCGGTCGAGAGGACTCCGCCTCGATGCCCGTTGACACGATCACGGAAGCGCTGCCGCACTCCGAGGAAGCCGAACGCTCGGTGCTCGGCTCGGTGCTGCTGGACAACCGGCAATACCACAAGGCGCGCGAGCTGCTGACGCAGGAATCGTTCTACTCGGGCCGGCACCGCAAGGTGTTCCGGGCCTTCGAGACGCTGATGGAGAACGGCGCGGCGCTCGACCTGGTCACGATCAAGGACGAGCTGACCCGTTCGGGCGACCTCGAGAGCTGCGGAGGTCCGGCGTTCCTGGCCGCGCTGATCGAGGGGGTGCCGCGCTCGGGCAACGTCGAGCACTACGCCAAGATCGTCAAGGAAAAGGAGATCCTGCGCGAGCTGATCCTCTCCGCCCAGCACATCACCGTGTCGGCGATGCAGCCCGGCGGCTCGACCGAGCAGATCCTGGACGACGCCGAGAAGGCGATCTTCCGCGTGGCCCAGGACCAGCTCCGCGGCGGGTTTCTGCCGTTGCGCGCCGTGGCCGAGGAGAGCCTGAGCCAGATCCAGGAGCTGACCGAGCGAGAGGAGCTGATCACCGGGGTCGCGACGGGCTTCCCGCAGCTGGACGAGATGACCGCCGGGCTCCAGCCCTCCGACCTGATCATCCTCGCGGCGCGCCCGTCGATGGGCAAGACCGCGCTGGCCCTGAACATCGCGGTGCACTCGGCGCTCCGGCACGGCAAGACGGTTGGCGTGTTCTCGCTGGAGATGTCGCACCAGCAGCTGTTCTTTCGCCTGCTGTGCTCCGAAGGCCAGGTCGACGCGCACCGGCTGCGCACGGGTCGCGTGGGCAAGGAGGACTGGCAGCGCATCATCAAGACGTTCGGGCGGCTGTCCGAGGCGTCGATCTTCATCGACGACACGCCCGGCGTCGGGATCATGGAGATGCGCGCCAAGGCGCGCCGCCTGCAGCACGAGCACGGGCTCGACCTGCTGGTCGTGGACTACATGCAGCTGATGCGTGGCCGGGGCCGCTACGAGAGCCGGCAGCAGGAGATCTCGGACATCTCGCGCTCGCTCAAGGAGCTGGCCAAGGAGCTCCGGATCCCGCTCGTCGCGCTGTCGCAGCTGTCGCGCGCGCCCGAGCAGCGCGGCGGCGACCACCGGCCGCAGCTGTCGGACCTGCGCGAGTCGGGCGCGATCGAGCAGGACGCGGACGTGGTGCTGTTCCTGTTCCGCGAGGAGATGTACAAGCGCGACGATCCCGACCTGAAGGGAAAGGCCGAGCTGATCATCGGCAAGCAGCGCAACGGGCCGGTCGGCTCGCTCGACCTGCACTTCATCCGGGACTTCACCCGTTTCGTGAACCCGGAGTACCGCGAGTACTAGGTGTCCGGCTTCCGCTGCCGGCAGTGCGACTACCGCTCGGGCAAGTGGCTCGGCCGCTGCCCGTCCTGCGGCGCCTGGGGCGCCCTCGAGGAGCACGCCGCCGAGGGGTCCGGCCAGCGGGTCACCGTCGCCGCCGGGACGCCGCGACCGTTGCCGCAGCTCGACGCCGCGGCCGGCACGCGGACCGCGACCGGAATCGCCGAGCTCGACCGGGTGCTGGGCGGCGGGCTGGTCCCGGGCATGGTGGTCCTGATCGGCGGCGAACCGGGAATCGGCAAAAGCACGCTGCTGCTGCAGGCGGGCGCGGCGCTGGCGGCGTCCGGCGGCACGGTGCTGTACGTCAGCGGCGAGGAGAGCCCCGGGCAGCTGCGGCTGCGCGCCGAGCGGCTCGCGGTCGACTCGCCGGCGCTGCTGGTGCTGTCCGAGACCGACGTGGACGTCGTGGTCGAGACCGTGCGCCGTTCCCGCCCGTCGGTGGTCATCGTGGACTCGATCCAGGCCGTGCGGTGTGCCGAGCTGGGCTCGGTCCCCGGCTCGGTGGCCCAGGTTCGCGAGAGTGCGGCGCGGCTGGTCGAGCTGGCCAAGGGCACGGGAACGCCGATGCTGCTGGTGGGGCACGTGACCAAGGACGGCTCGCTGGCCGGTCCGCGGGCGCTCGCGCACGTGGTCGATACCGTGGTGCAGTTCGAGGGAGACCGCCACCACGCCCACCGGATCCTGCGCGCGCTGAAGAACCGCTTCGGCCCGGCGGACGAGCTCGGAGTGTTCACGATGACCGGCGCGGGCCTGCGCGCCGTCGGCGACCCCAGCGAGCTGTTCCTGGCCGAGCGCCGCGAGGACGCGCCGGGGTCCGCGGTGCTGGCCGCGATCGAGGGCACGCGTCCGCTGCTGGTCGAGATCCAGGCCCTGGTCGGCGAGCCGGCCCAGGGCTCTCCGCGGCGCACCAGCCTCGGCGTCGACGGCCAGCGGGTGGCGCTGGTGCTGGCGGTGCTGGGGCGGCGCGCCGGGGTCGAGCTGGCCCAGCGCGACGTGTTCGTCAACGTCGCCGGCGGGCTCTCGATCGTCGAGCCGGCCGCCGACCTGGCGGTGGCCGCCGCGCTGACCTCGAGCCTGACGGGCCGGCCGCTGGCCCCGCGCTCGGCGATCATCGGCGAGCTCGGCCTGACCGGCGAGATCCGCCGCGTCTCGCGGCTCGGCGCGCGGTTGCGCGAGGCGGCGCGCCTCGGTTTCGAGAGCGCGGTGGTCCCGCACGGCGTCACGCCCGATGCCGAAACGGAGGGCCTCCGGCTCCGCGCGGCGCGGGACCTGGCCGAGGCGCTGGAGCTGGTGTTCGACCCGGCGGCGGCGCCGCGGACCCGCTAGATCGGGTAGCCGTCGTCGCGGCGGTCGAGCATCGCGACCTGCCGCTCCCACTGGTACTTCAGGATCAGCAGCACCCGGAACGTCATGTCCGCTTCCTTGCGCGCCGGGCTGCGCCAGTCCTTCTCCAGCCGCAGCAGGTGGGTCCAGCGGCTGTTGTCCGACCACAGCTTGGTCGGCAGGTTCCAGCGGCCGTCCTTGCCCTGCTGGGATTGCAGCCACTCGAGGTGCGCGATCAGCAGCGGGTAGCGGTTGACCAGCCCCAGCCGGGCCATCAGCTCCAGTCCGACCAGGAGCTCGTCGATCGATCCGTGCTTCTGGTAGTACTCGAGCGGCCGGAACCGGACGCCGTGCCCCTTGACGAACGTGCCCTTGGCGGTGCGCACCAGCCCCAGCTCGGGCGCCAGCTCCTGGTAGCCCGCGGTCATCACGTAGTCGAAGACCTTCTTCATCCGCACCTTGGCCAGCTCGCCTTCGAGCAGCCACGGCGAGTAGGCGAACACCTGCAGCACGTACATGTCGGGCAGGAACGGGTAACCCTCGCGCCACGCGTCCTGCCGGATCAGCGGGTGCTTGGCCCCGATCTCCTCGGTCGGGTTGCGCGAGATCGGGTCCTCGACGAAGCCGGCGGTCAGCTCCAGCAGCTCGAGGATCCCCTGGCGGCTGCGCTCGTCCAGGTAGCCGGCCCGGATCAACAGCCCCAGCGCGAGGATGCGCAGGAACCAGCGGTAGTAGCGCTCCCGGCGCGGATCGGCCTTGACGACCTTCTGGAACTCGTACAGCTTGAGGTCGCGTTTGGCGGTCAGGAAGCTGCGCAGCGTCTTGGCCGCGACCCGCACGGTCTTGGTGTCCCGCGTCCAGCCGTACTCGAACAACGAGCCGAGCGCGTTCTCCACGCAGAGCTGGAACTTCCGCGGGTCGGCGGCGTGCACCGCGGTACCCCAGGTGCCGTCCTTCTTCTGCCGCTTGACCAACGCGGTCGCCGGCGGGTAGGACAGCATGTCCTGCCGCGCCTGCTGGACGTCCGGATCGTCGCGCCCCCGCTCCAGCAGCTCGGTCAGCACGCGGTAGCGCACGGGAGCGCAGGCATTGTCCAGCAGCCACGGGATCGGATCGGCGCGGAGCGCGGACTTCCAATCGGTCATGGGCGATCCTTCCGCTCCCCGGCGGCCGGGGTGGCGCTCGAGGCGGCAACCAGCTCTCGGAACTCACGGAACAGCTCCAGCGCGTCGTGAGGTCCCGGAGACGACTCCGGATGGTGCTGGACCGCCATCAACCGGGACCCGCGATGCACGAAGCCCTCGCAGGTGCCGTCGTTGAGGTTGAGATGGGTGACCTCGGCGCCCTCGGGCAGCGAGTCCGGGTCCACCGCGTAGCCATGGTTCTGCGAGGTCACGGCGACGCGGCCGGTGCGCAGGTCCTTCACCGGGTGGTTGGCCCCGTGATGGCCGAACTTGAGCTTGAAGGTGCGCGCCCCGAGCGCCAGCGCCGCGATCTGGTGACCGAGGCAGATGCCGAACACCGGCACGCGACCGATCAGCCGGCTCACCGACTCCACCGCGTAGCGCACCACGGCCGGATCGCCCGGGCCGTTGGACAGGAACACCGCGTCGGGTCGCAGCGCCAGCAGCGCCTCGGCCGAGGTCGTCGCGGGAACCACCGTCACCTCGAAACCGGTCTCGCGCAGCAGCCGCAGGATGTTGCGCTTGGCGCCGAAGTCGAGCGCCACGCAATGCGGGCGCTCCCCGACCGGCGCCGCAGCCGCAGCGCCGGCCCAGCGCGCATCGCGCGGCTCGGTCCAGGCGTAGCGCTCCCGGCAGCTCACCTCGGCCACCAGGTCCGCATCCTCGAGCCGCGGCGCCTGCTCGGCCTTGCCGACCAGCGACGACGGGTCGCGGTCGAGCGTGCTCAACACGCCACGCAGCGCGCCGCGCGTGCGGATGTGCCGGGTGATCGCCCTGGTGTCGACCTCGGTGATGCACGGAACGTCGTAACGCTTGAGATAGTCCTGCAGACCCTGCGTGGCCCGCCAGTTGGACGTGTAACGCGCCAGCTCCCGCACGACGAAGCCCGCCAGCTGCGGGCGGACCGATTCGTGGTCCAGGGCGTTGGTCCCGTAGTTGCCGATGTGCGGACAGGTCATCACGACGATCTGCCCGTGGTACGAGGGGTCGGTCAGGACCTCCTGGTAACCGGTCATCGCCGTGTTGAACACGACCTCGCCGGTCACCTCGCCCGCGGCGCCCTGCGAGCGCCCGCGGAACACCCGGCCGTCCTCGAGTGCCAGAATCGCTTCCACTCCGCTAGGCCTCCACCTCGAGCGGACGGGCACGCAACCGACCCTCGTGCTCCTCGAGCCGTCCGAGCGGTTGCCGTGCGTCGTGCTCGAACACGATCCACCAGTTCTCGCGGAGTGCCCGGGGGAACACCCGCTGCTTCGTCGCCAGGGTCACCAGCGGCTCGAGATCGTACTCGAGCCGGATCACGTCACGGTCTCCGGTCGCGCGGACAGGTGCGCCGCCAACGCTCGCAGCTCGGCGGCCAGCGCGGCGAACTCGTCCGGGTCGAGCGCCTGGTGTCCGTCGCACAGCGCCTGCTGCGGGTCGGGGTGCGTCTCGATCATCACGCCGTCGGCACCGGCAGCCAGCGCCGCGCGGGCCAGCGGCGCGACGAAGGCGCGCTTGCCCGTGGCGTGGGACGGGTCGACGATCACCGGCAGGTGCGAGCTCTCGCGAATCGCCGGGACGATGCTGAGATCCAGCGTGTACCGCGCGTGGGCCCCGAAGCCGCGCACCCCGCGCTCGCACAGCACCACGCGCGGGTTGCCCTCGCTGACCACGTACTCCGCCGCGAGCAGCAGCTCCTCCAGCGAGGCCGACATGCCGCGCTTGAGCAGCACCGGCAGGGCGCTGCGGCCCACGCGGCGCAGCAGCTCGAAGTTCTGCATGTTGCGCGCCCCGATCTGGACCATGTCGGCATGGCGCTCGACCAGCTCCAGCGAGCGCTCGTCCACGGCCTCGGTCACCACCGGCAGCCCGGTCTCCTCGCGCGCCCGGGCCAGCAGGCGCAGACCCGGCTCGCCCAGTCCCTGGAACGTGTAGGGGCTGGTCCGGGGCTTGAACGCGCCCCCGCGCAGCAGCCGCGCGCCGGCCCGGCGCACCTGCCGCGCCGCGGTCAGCAGCTGCTGCTCGGTCTCGACCGCACAGGGGCCGGCGATCAGCACCGGCTCGCCGCTGCCGATCGCGACCGGTCCGACCCGCACCACCGTGTCCGGCAGCCGACGGCGGCGCTCGACCCGTCCGAACGGGCGCCCCAGGGGAATCACCCGCTCCACGCCCGGAAGCCCGGCGATCGTGCCCGGATCGGGCGGACCCCCGGCTGCCGCGACGATCCGGATCGCCGCGCGCTCGCCGAGGTCGACCGGCTCCGCCTCGAGCCCGCGCTGCTGCAACAGCTCCACCACGCGGCGGACGTCGTCCCGTCCAACGCCGCGGCTCATCAGCACCAGCATGTCGTGGGTGTCCCCATTTCGGAAACCAATGCACTCCGGCGCGCCGGACGGAACTCCCGGGCGCACGACCCCCCGGACGCGGCTGCCGATGGTAGCGAAAGCACCCCGCGGAATCAACAGCATGCTCCGCGTCATCAACGACTTGCGGCCGTAAGCCTCTTCGTTGACACCCTTTGGGGCCTGTGCTACTTTCCGCTGGCCCCGATGGCCGTGGGACGGTTCGACTCCCGTGCGACGGGTCCGGTTCAGGCGCGTAGCTCAGTGGGAGAGCGCTACCTTGACACGGTAGAGGTCGGCGGTTCGAAACCGCCCGCGCCTACCAAGGCGGTCGTGTATCCGGCCTCGGGAGCGCTGGCTCGCCGGGCCCCGGGCCGCCCGCCGCGCCGCTCGAGGGACCGCGAGAGATGTCGGAGTCGTTAGCCACGCTGACCGTCACGCTGCCCGACGGCAGCACCCGCGAGGTCGATCGCGGCACCACCCCCCTGGACGTCGCCGCCGGGAGCGGCAGGCGTCTGGCCAGGGACGCCGTGGTGGCCCGGGTCGACGGCGAGCTGTGGGACCTGGCGCGTCCGCTCCCGGGCGACGTGCGGCTCGAGCTGCTGACCGCGGACGACCCGGAGGCCCTGCACGTCCTGCGGCACTCCACGGCCCACGCCACCGCCCAGGCCGTGCAGGAGCTGTTTCCCGGGACCCGGATCGGCCAGGGGCCGGTGATCGACAACGGCTTCTACTACGACTTCGACCGCGACGAGGCCTTCAGCGAGGCCGACCTCGAGGCGATCGAGCGGCGCGTGGCCGAGATCATCGCCCGCGACCTGCCGATCGAGCGGCAGGAGCTCCCGCGGGACGAGGCGATCCGCTTCTTCGAGCAGGAAGGCGAGCCCTACAAGATCTACTTCGCGCGCACCAAGGGCGGCGAGACGGTCTCGATCTACCGCCAGGGCGAGTGGACCGACTTCTGCCTCGGGCCGCACGTGCGGTCCACCGGGCGGTTGGGCGCGTTCAAGCTGCTCTCGGTCGCCGGCGCCTACTGGCTCGGCAGCGAGCGCAACAAGATGCTGCAACGCATCTACGGCACGGCGTTCTTCTCGCGCCAGGAGCTCGAACGGCACCTCGAGCTGATCGAGGAGGCGCGCCGGCGCGACCATCGGCGGCTGGGCCGCGAGCTGAGCCTGTTCTCGTTCCACCCCGAGGCGCCGGCCAGCCCGTTCTTCCACCCGCGCGGCGCCGCCGTGTACAACCGACTCGTGGACTACGTCCGCGGACTGTACCGCCGCTACGGGTACGACGAGGTGATCACGCCCCAGATCTTCGAGGCCTCGTTGTGGAAACGCTCCGGGCACTACGAGCATTACCGCGACAACATGTACTTCACGCACGTCGACGAGCGCGAGTACGCGGTCAAGCCGATGAACTGTCCCTCGCACTGCCTGATGTTCGGCGAGGGCCGGCACTCGTATCGTGAGCTGCCGATGCGCATGGCGGACTTCGGCCGGCTGCACCGGTACGAGCTTTCCGGCGTCACCGCGGGCCTGACGCGCGTGCGCTCGTTCGCGCAGGACGACGCCCACATCTTCTGCACGCCGGAGCAGGTCGAGGCCGAGGTGGCGGGCGTGGTCGGGATGATCCTGGAGTCGTACCGGTTGTTCGGGTTCGAGGTCCAGATCGTGCTGTCGACCCGCCCCGAGGACCGCGCGGGCGACGATGCGCTGTGGGACCGCGCCGAGGCCGACTTGCGCGCGGCGCTCGACGGGACCGGGCAGCCCTACACGGTCGCCGCGGGCGAGGGCGCGTTCTACGGGCCCAAGATCGATTTCATCGTCAAGGACGCGCTGTCGCGCGAGCACCAGCTCGGCACGTGCCAGCTCGACTACGTGCTGCCGGAGCGGTTCGACCTGCGCTACATCGACCGCGACGACAACGAGCAGCGGCCGGTGATGATCCACCGCGCGATGCTGGGCTCGCTGGAGCGCTTCTTCGGGATCCTGATCGAGCACGTCGGCGGGGCATTCCCGCTGTGGCTGGCCCCCGAACAGGTGCGGGTGCTGCCGATCACCGAGCGGGCCAACGAATACGCCCGGGACGTCGCCGCCGAGCTGCGCCGGGCCGGGCTGGTCGCCGAGGTCGACGAGCGCAATTCGAAGATCGGTGCGAAGATCCGCGAGGCCCAGGTGGGCAAGGTTCCGTACATGCTGGTGGTGGGAGACCGTGAGGCCGAGGCCGGCACGGTGGCGGTGCGGTCCCGCCGCGAGGGCGACCAGGGCGCGCTGCCGCTGGCGGAGTTCGTCGAGCGCGCGGTCAAGCTGGTCGAGGAAAAACGCAACGAGCCCTGAGGCGCGAGCGTCCGGGCGATCGCAGGAGACCACGATGCCGAAGATGAAGACCCATCGCGGAGCGGCCAAACGCTTCAAGTCCACCGCGAGCGGGAAGTTCAAGCGCTCCAAGGCCTACAAGGGCCACCTGCTGGCCGACAAGACGACCAAGCGCAAGCGCAAGCTGGACACGCCGACGCTGGTCTCGCCGGCGGACCAGAAAAGGCTCGAGCGCATGCTGCCGTACGGCAGGGACTGAACGAACAGCAAGCAAGGCGCCCCGGGGCGCTTTCGCCGTGCGGGCCGGAAGGCGCGCCGGCAAGGAGTTCACGATGCCGAGAGTCAAGCGTGGCAACAAACGACGCCTGAAACGCAAGAAGGTGCTTCGCCGGGCCAAGGGCTACTACCTGGCCAAGTCGAAGCTCTACCGCATCGCCAAGCAGCAGGTCGAGCGCTCGCTGGCCTTCGCCTTCCGCGACCGCCGGGCGCGTAAGCGCGATTTCCGCCGGCTGTGGATCATCCGCATCAACGCCGCCGCGCGCCAGCACGACATGACCTACTCCAAGCTGATCCACGGCCTGAAGCTGGCCGGGGTCGACCTCGACCGCAAGATCCTCGCGGACCTGGCCGTCAAGGACCCGGGGGCCTTCGGGCAGGTCGTCGAGGCCGCTCGCCAGGCTGCCGCCTCCGCGTAGAGCGGACGGTGCGCGAGGCGCTGGAGAGGATCGAGCGGGAGTTCACCGCGGCGCTCGACGCGGCCGGCGGCGAGCCGGCCGGCGTCGAGGCGGTCCGGGTGCGGTTTCTCGGCCGCAAGGGCGAGCTGACCGGGTTGTCCAAGCAGCTCGGCAAGCTGTCGGCGGACGAGCGCCCCGCCGCGGGCAAGGCGATCAACGCCCTCAAGTCGCGGATCCAGGAGCGGCTGGCCGCGGCCGCGCAATTGGCCGAGCGCGAATCCCACGCGCGCGAGGTCGCGGGGTCGCGCGAGGACGTCAGCCTGCCGCCGCGCCTCCCCTGGCGGGGCTCGCTGCATCCGGTGACCCAGACGCGCCGCGAGCTGGAGCAGATCTTCCGCGAGCTGGGCTACACGGTCGAGAGCGGCCCGGAGGTCGAGGACGACTTCCACAACTTCCAGGCCCTGAACCTGCCCCCCGACCACCCGGCCCGCGACGCCCAGGACACGTTCTACGTCGAGGGCGGCCTGATGCTGCGGACCCACACCTCGCCGGTGCAGATCCGGACCATGGAGGGACGTCCGCCGCCGATCCGCATGGTCTGCCCCGGCCGCGTGTACCGCCGCGACTACGACGCGACCCACCTGCCGATGTTCCACCAGCTCGAGGCGCTGGTCGTCGACGAGGGCATCTCGATGGCCGACCTCAAGGGCACGATGGACGTGCTGTGGAAGCGCTTCTACGGCGAGCGAGTCGTGACGCGCCTCCGCCCGGGGTATTTCCCGTTCGTCGAGCCCGGCTGCGAGTACGACATCTCGTGCCCCTGCGAGCGCAACGGCTGCCGCGTCTGCAAGGACACCGGCTGGATCGAGCTGGGCGGCGCGGGCATGGTCCATCCCGCGGTGTTCGAGGCGGTCGGCATCGACCCCGAGCGCTATACGGGCTTCGCGTTCGGACTCGGCATCGACCGCATCGCGATGATGCGCCACGGCATCGACGACCTGCGGTTGCTGATGGAAAACGACGTGCGTTTCCTGCGCCAGTTCCCGGCGTAGGCGGAGCTCGGATGCTGGCCTCGATCCAATGGCTGCGCGCGCTGTGCTCCTTCGAGGAGGACGCCGAGCAGGTCGCCAACGCGCTGACCGCGCGCGGGCTGACCGTCGACGCCGTGATCCCGTCCGCCGGGGACACCGCGCTCGAGCTCGACATCCCGGCCAACCGCCCCGACTGCCTGGGGCACCGCGGCGTGGCCCGCGAGCTGGCGGCGGCGTTCGGCCGCCCGTTGCTGCCGCCCGCCCCGGCCCCGGCGCCTGGCGGCGACTCGATCGAGGGCCGGGTCCGGGTCGAGATCGAGGATCCGGTGCTCTGCCCGCGCTACAGCGCGCGCGTGGTGCGCGGGGTACGCGTCGGCCCGTCGCCGGACTGGGTGGTGCGCAGGCTCGAGGCCTGCGGGCTGCGCTCGGTCAGCAACGTGGTCGATGCGTCGAACCTGGTGATGCTGGAGCTGGCCAACCCGATCCACTTCTTCGACCTGGCCCGCGTGCCCGGTCCCGCGATCGTGGTCCGGCGCGCCCGCGACGGCGAGCGGCTGAGAATGCTGGACGGCGTCGAGCGGAAGCTGGAGCCGGAGATGCTCGTGATCGCCGACCGCGAGCGCGCGATCGCGCTGGCCGGCGTGATCGGAGGCGCCGAGACCGAGATCGGCGGCGAGACGCGGGACGTGCTGATCGAGGCGGCGTACTTCGAGCCCTCCTCGATCCGGCGCACCGCGCGCCGGCTCGGCGTCGCCACCGATGCGAGCCACCGCTTCGAGCGCGGCGTCGATCCGGAAGGGGTGCCGCTGGCGCAGGAGCTGGCGGTCAAGCTGCTGGCGGAGCTGGCCGGCGGGACTCCCGCCCCCGGAATCGTGGACGTGTACCCGGAGCCGGTCGTGCGCCCGGCGCTGACCCTCCGGCCGGGCCGCATCGCCGCGCTGCTCGGCTACGCGCCCGCGGCCGGGGAGATCGGCCCGGCCCTCGAGGCCCTCGGCCTCCAGGTGGCCCCCGCCTCCGACGGGACGCTCCGCGTCGGCATCCCGAGCTGGCGCGTGGACCTGACGCGCGAGGCCGACCTGGTCGAGGAGGTCGCCCGCCACCTCGGCTACGAGCGCATCCCCTCGACGGTCGGCGCCTCGGCGGTGCCGCTCCAGGATCAGCCCGCCCGCGAGTCGCTGAGCGTCGAGGAGCGGGCGCGCGACGTGCTGGCCCACCAGGGGTTTCTCGAGGCGTTCAACTACGCGATGATCGGCGCCGACGAGGACGTCGGGTTCGTCGCGGAGTCGGCCCGGCCGGCTCTGCCGCTCGAGAACCCGATCGCAGAGCCGTTGTCGCACCTGCGGCGCTCGTTGCTGCCCGGACTGGTGCGGTCCGCGGACTACAACCTGCGGCGCGGAGCCGGGGACGTGCGCCTGTACGAGGTCGGCCGCGTGTTCCTGCCCCGCGGCGAGGGCGAGTTCCCCGACGAGCGTCTGCGCGCCGGCGTGGTCTGGTCGGGCACCGCGGCCCCCCCGCACTGGGGCGCGCCGTCCCGCGAGGCCGGACTGCACGACGTGGCGGGGGTCGTCGAGCTGTTGATCGAGACCCTGCGGCCGGGACTCGAGACCGAGCGGCGTGCCGAAGGCCCGTCCGCCCTGCATCCCGGTCGCGCGGCGAGCTGGCGGCTGCCGTCCGGAGAGGAGCTCGCCTGGGGCGGCGCGCTGCATCCCGAGCTCCGCGCCAAGCACGACCTGGACCGCGACCTGCTGATGGCGGAGATCGACCTGGAGCGGCTGGTGGCGCAGCGGGCGCGGCCGGCGATGTACCGGCCGTTGCCGCGGGTACCCGCGGTGACCCGTGACCTGTCGCTGATCCTGGGCCGCGAGCGCACGTTCGCCGAGGTGCGCGACGTGATTCGCGCCGTCCCCTGCCCCGCCCCGGTCGAGGTCGAGGTCATCGACCGCTACGAGGGGCAGCCGCTCGGCGCCGACCGCGTCTCCCTGACCGTCCGGCTGACCCTGTCGCCGCAGGAGCGCACGTTGCGCGACGAAGAGACCGAGGGTTACCGGACCGCGGTGATCGAGGCGCTGCGCCGCGACCTGCACGTGGGGCTGCGGGGCTGAATCGCGGGACCCGAACATTCCCGTCGACCTCGCCGCCGGCATTGGCTAAAATTGACACCGCATGGAACCGAATATTAAACTTCTTGAAGAGCGCGTGGTGCAGACGGTGGAGCGTCTGCGCGCGCTCTCGGCCGAACGGGATCGGCTGCGACAGGATCTGCAGGAGTTGAAAACCCGCCTGTCCGACGCGCGCGAGGGGGGCGACCCGCCCGGGGGAGGCCGGGTAGCACGGGCCGACGAGATAGCCCGCGTGCTGAAGCTGGCGGTCGAAGAGCTGAAAGAAGGATAACAACACCGTTCGAGGCCGGTGAAACGGCCGGAAAGCTGTGAGACGGATGGCCGACGGAAGACACGAGGGCGGAGGCCCGACCCCGGTGACGATCTACGGGCGGACCTACCAACTGCGCGGCGAGGGGGATCCGAAGGATCTGGCCCGCCTGGCGGCGCTGGTGGACGAGACGATGCGGGACGTGGCGCAGACCACGGGCACGGCCGACACCCTCAAGGTCGCCATCATGGCCGCACTGAACATCGCCGACGACTACATGCAGGCCCGCGACGGGATCGACGACCGCAAGGACCGCGAGACCGAGAAACGGCTGGCCCGCATGGTGACCCTGCTCGACGAGGCACTCGCCGAGTGATCCGCCTCCCGCGATGCTCAGCGGTCCGCGAGGACGTGAACTCCGATTCGACCGATGGGAGCTGGAACCGACAATTCGAGGATCTTTCCCTGCGGAGTGCGTGATGGGCTGCATGGCTCGAGCCAACGTCCGAAGAACGGGAGCCCGAATACCGCTTCGCCGTGAGCAAGCCTCTCTCGCAAGAGGACGCCTGACGCGGAGCTAGGGTGCCCACCTGGCAGGTCGGTTCGACCTGACAGGCCCACACGGCTCTCGCGGGGGAGTTCAATCCAGCGCCACCGGGCGTCCATCAGCTTTCCGGCAGCACCGGTTCCCGGGCAACGCCCCCGCTCGCGGGGGCCTCGAGGGGCTACCAGGTGCTGACCGCCTCCACCGCGTTCCTGACGCCGCTGCTGCTGGGGCTGGCCGCCGCGGCGCTGATCGTCGGTCTCGCCGTGTACGGGTCGCGCCGCGTGCTGGGCCGGGCCCGCCAACAGGCGGCGCGGCTGCTGGACGAATCCCGGCAGGACCTCGACAACCAGAAGCGCGAGCTCCTGGTGGCCGTCGAGGAGAAGACGCTGGCGCTCGAGGAAGAGGCCGACCAGCGCGAGCGTGACCTGGAAGCCCGCGAGACCGCCCTCGACGCCCGGACCCGCGAGCTGGAGCGGGAGAGCGGGGCGCTCCAGGACCGGCAGGACGAGCTCGGGCGGCGCGCGGCGAAGATCGAGCGAGCCGCCCGCGAGGCCGACGAGCAGCGGGCCGCGGCACGCGCCGACCGCGATGCCGCCCGCGAGACCCTGGAGCGCGTGGCCGGCATGACCGCCGACCAGGCGCGGGCCCAGATCCTCTCCAGCGTGGAGGAGGAGGCCCGGCGCGAAGGAGCGCTGCTGGCGCGACGCATCGAGGACGAGGCGCGGGAACGCGCCGAGCGCGAGGCGTTGCACCTGGTGGTCCAGGCGACACAGCGGCTGAACCTGCGCGGCGCCGTCGAGTCGACGGTGAGCTTCATCGAGCTGCCCAGCGACGAGATGAAGGGCCGCATCATCGGCCGCGAAGGCCGCAACATCCGGGCGCTGGAGATGGCCACCGGCATCGACCTGATCGTCGACGACACGCCGCACGCGATCCTGATCTCCTCGTTCGACCCGCTGCGGCGCGAGGTCGCGCGGGTGGCGATCGAGCGGTTGGTCGAGGACGGACGGATCCACCCGGCCCGCATCGAGGAGGTCGTGGAGCGCGTGCGCGAGGAGATCGATACGCTGATCGAGGAGGAGGGCAACCAGGCGGCCTTCGGCCTCGGCATCTCCGGGCTGCACGCCCGCCTGGCGCGACTCGTCGGTCGGCTGAAGTTCGGCACCAGCCGCGGTCAGAACCTGCTGCGGCACTGTGTCGAGGTGGCGCTGCTGGCCGGGCACATGGCCGAGCAGGTCGGCGCGCGCGTCGACGTCACCCATCGCGCCGGCCTGCTGCACGAGATCGGCCGCGTGGACGAGACGGTAAGCGGCCACAGCGTGCTGGCCTCGGCCGAGCTGGCCGCGAAGTACGGCGAGCCGGCGCCGGTGGTGGACGCGATCCGCAGCCTGCACCCGGACCACGACAGCCGGAGCCTGGAGTCGATCCTGCTCAAGACCGCCAACCGGATGTCGGACAACCGTCCGGGGGCGCACAAGGACAACCTGGAGATCTTCATCGAGCGCTTGCGGCGGCTCGAGACACTGGCCGTGAAGTTCGACGGCGTCAAACGGGCCTACGCGGTCAAGGCGGGCAAGGAGATTCGGGTGATCGTGGACACCGACACGGTTCCGGACAACGCGGTGCACAAGCTGTCCAAGGAGATCGCGCGCGCGATCGAGAGGCAGCTGTCCTATCCGGGCCAGATCAAGGTCAGCGTCGTGCGGGAAACCCGCGCGGTGCGCTTCGCGGTCTGAGCGGCGAGGGCCGCGTGGATCTCGAGCGCGAGCTCAAGCAGCGGCGGCAACGCGTCGACGCGGCGCTCCAGGAGCTGCTCCCCGCCGAGCGCGGACCCGCCGCGACGGTGGCCCGCGCCATGCGTTACGCGGTGTTCGGCGGCGGCAAGCGGCTGCGCCCGATCCTGACCCTGGCGGCGTGCGAGGCGTGCGGCGGGAGCGCCGACGAGGCGCTCGAGCCCGCGGCCGCCCTGGAGCTGCTCCACACCTACTCGCTGATCCACGACGACCTGCCGGCGATGGACGACGACGACCTGCGGCGCGGGCGCCCGACGGTGCACCGCGCTTTCGACGAGGCGGTGGCGATCCTGGCCGGGGACGCCTTGCTGACGCTGGCGTTCGGCATCCTGGGCACGCGGCCGGCGGGCGCCGAGCGCGCGGCGCGGCGGGCCGAGGCGGTGGCCGTGGCCGCGGCGGGGGCCGGTGTGGCCGGGATGGTCGGCGGCCAGATCGCCGACCTGGAGGCCGAGGGACGGCCGGCGGACCCGCAACGCCTGGAGTGGATCCACCGGCACAAGACCGGCAGCCTGCTCGCGGCCAGCGCCGAGGTCGGCGCGATCCACGCCGGTGCGCCCGTCGAGACGCGGCGGGCGCTGGCCGCCTACGGCGCGGCGCTGGGGCTGGCGTTCCAGATCACCGATGACGTGCTCGACCGCACCGCCAGCGCCGAGCGGCTGGGCAAGACGCCGGGCAAGGACGAGGCCGCGGGGAAAGCGACCTACCCGGCGCTCTACGGCGTCGAGGACTCGCGGCGGCGCGCGCTGGCGCTGGTCGACGACGCGCGTGCCGAGCTGCGCCGGGTCGAGCTCGAGGCCCCGCTGCTCGACGCGCTGGCGCGCTACGCGGTGGACCGGACCTCTTGAGATGAACGCGCGCAGCCGCCCGCGCCGCGAGCGCCTGGACCGGCTGCTGGTCGAGCGCGGCCTGGCCGCGACGCGGGCCAAGGCCCAGGCGCTGGTGCTGGCGGGTCGCGTGCACGCCGCCGGGCAACGGCTGGACAAGCCGGGGGTGCGCGTTCCGGTGGACAGCGAGCTCGTGGTCGATCCGGGCCCGCGCTGGGTCGGCCGCGGGGGCCACAAGCTGGACGGCGCCCTCGAACGCCTCGGCGTGGCGGTCGCCGGGCGTGACGCCCTGGACGTCGGCGCCTCCACGGGCGGGTTCACCGAGGTGCTGCTCGAGCGCGGCGCGGCCCGCGTGATCGCCCTCGACGTGGGCAAGGGCCAGCTCGACTGGGGACTGCGCAACCACCCCGCCGTCCATCCCCTCGAGGGCGTCAACGCGCGCTACCTGGAGCCGTCGCTGCTCCCCTTCCCGCCGGACCTGGCCGTGATCGATGTATCCTTCATCTCGCTGAGGCTGGTCCTGCCCCCGGTGCTGCGGTGCCTGCCGGACGAGGGAGATTGCGTGGCGCTGGTCAAGCCGCAGTTCGAGGTCGGCCGCGGCGAGGTCGGGCGGCACGGCATCGTGCGCCGTCCCGAGCTGCACGTCGCGGTGCTCGAACGCCTGGCCGCGTTCCTCGCCGACGGGCTGGGCTCGCTGCGCGCGGTCGTCCCGTCGTGCCTTCCCGGCGCCGAGGGCAACCGCGAGTTCTTCCTGCACCTCGCCCCGACCGGCCCCGGGCTCGATCCCGCCCGCACCGCCCGGGCGATCGAGGCCGCCGTCGCCGAGGCGACGGAGGAGGAAGCGACGTGACGCACCCGCGCGCGCTCGAGCGGGTCGCCATCGTGGCCAAGGTCGGGCCGCCGGAAGGCGTCAAGCTCGCCGCGCGGCTCGGCGCCTGGCTCGCCGACAACGGCGTCGAGGTTCGCTTCGACCGGCGCACCTCGGCCGCGATGGGACGCCACGACGGCTTCTCGCGCGAGACGCTGCCGGAGGATTGCGACATGGCGATCGTCACCGGCGGCGACGGGACCCTGCTCTCCGTGGCCCGCTCGGCCGTTCCGCTCAAGATCCCGATCCTCGGCGTCAACCTGGGCAGCCTGGGCTTCTTGACCGAGCTGCAGCCCGACGAGCTGCAACCGGGGCTGGAGCGAATCACGCGCGGCGAGTACGAGATCGACGAGCGCCACGCCCTGAACGTCCGCCACACCCACGGCGAGCGGGTGCTCAGCGAGCACGCGCTCTTGAACGACGCGGTGATCACCAAGAGCGCGCTGGCGCGCATGATCACGCTGGACATGAAGATCGACGATCAGCAGGTCGCGACCTACACCAGCGACGGATTGATCGTCTCCACGCCCACCGGCTCGACGGCCTACAACCTCTCGGCCGGCGGGCCGATCCTCGACCCGCGGATGAGCGCGTTCGTGATCGCGCCGATCTGCCCCCACAGCATGACCCACCGCCCGCTGGTGGTGCCGGGCTCGGTGCAGGTGGAGGTCACCCTGCGCGAGACCCACGACGAGGTCTACCTGACCCTGGACGGCCAGGTCGGCTTCCCGGTCCGCGCCGGGGACTCGATCGTGGTGACGCAGTACGCCGAGCCGGTGCGCCTGGTGCGGATGCCCGGGCGCAGCTTCTTCGACGTGCTGCGGCGCAAGCTCGGCTGGGGCGCGCGCTGAGCCGCTGATGGGTGTCCTCGGGAAACTGGGGCTGGACCGCCCCGAGCTGCGCGCCTGGGCGACGTACGACTGGGCCAACTCCGCCTTCATCACGGTGGTCATCACCGCCGTCTACCCGATCTATTACCAGCGTGTGGCCTGCGCCGGCGTCGACCCGGCGGTCGGCTCGGCGCGGCACGCCTGGACCACGGCGCTGGCGCTGGCCTTCGTGGCCGTGCTGTCCCCGGTGCTCGGCGCGCTGGCCGACTTCGCGGGCATCCGCAAGAAGCTGCTCGCCGTCTCGCTGTCGATGGGAGTCCTCAGCACGGGGGCGCTGTACTTCGTCGGCGCGGGCGACTGGGTGCTCGGCTCGACGCTGTTCGCGCTCGGCAACATCGGCGTGCTGCTCAGCATCACCTTCTACGACTCGCTGCTGCCGCACATCGCCCGCGAGTCCGAGATCGATCGCGTCTCGGCGGCCGGCTACGCGCTGGGCTACGTGGGCGGCGGTCTGCTGCTGGCGCTGGACATCGTGCTGATCGAAAAGCACGCGCTGTTCGGGATCCCGGACCGCGGCGCGGCCACGCGCATCGCCTTCGTGACCGTGGCGGTGTGGTGGGCGCTGTTCGCGCTGCCGGTGCTGCGCGGCGTGCCCGAGCCCCCGCGCCGGCTGGAGCGCGACGAGCGGGGCGACGAGAACCCGCTGCGCGTCGCCTTCGGCCGGCTGCGCGAGACGCTCGGCGAGCTGCGCGGCTACCGCCAGGCCTTTCTGCTGCTGGTGGCCGTGCTGGTCTACAACGACGGCATCACCACGATCTACCGCATGGCCACGGTGTTCGGCAGCGAGATCGGCCTGCCCCAACCCGCGCTGATCGGCGCGATCCTGATGGTGCAGTTCGTCGGCGTCCCGTTCGCCTTCGGCTTCGGCGCGCTGGCGGCGCGCATCGGCGCCAAGCGCTCGATCCTGGTCGGCCTGGCGGTCTATCTCGGCATCAGCCTGCTCGGCTTCTTCGTCCAGACGCCGGCGCACTTCTTCGCGCTGGCGTTCCTGGTCGCGATGGTCCAGGGCGGCTGCCAGGCCCTCAGCCGCTCGCTGTTCGCGAGCATGGTCCCGCCGCACAAGTCCTCGGAGTTCTTCGGCTTCTTCGGCGTCGCCGAGCGCTTCTCCGCGATCCTGGGTCCCCTGGTGTTCGCCTGGATCACCGGCCTCACCGGCTCCAGCCGCAACGCCGTCGGCGCCATCGCCGCGTTCTTCCTCGTCGGCGGCCTGCTGTTGACGCGCGTCGACGTGGAGGAGGGCCGGCGGGTCGCGCGGGAGGCTGCGGCGGGGCTTCATCGGTCGATGCGGGAGGCGTGACCCCGGCCCGTCTTCCGGCTCTCCCGCCGCGGGCGGTGGTTTGCGCGTTGCTCGCGCTTTCGGGTCGGCGTATATCCCCCTTGCCCTCGTCTCCCCAAGCAAGGAGGCTCCCGATGCAACTTGCACACCGCCGTTCACCACATCGCCTACTCCTCACGTATCTCGTGATCTCGGCACTCGCCGCTCCGGCCGTGCTCTCCCAGACGCCGCTCTCCTCGTGCCCGGGTCAACCCGAAGAAGAGCTGATCGTCAACAACGATCCCATCTACTTCAACCTCTGCACTCCTTCCCCCCCTGCGGAAAAGCGGCTCCCCCCGCGGTGCTCGGTGATCCCGCGGACGACTACGTGCGGGCGCAGGGGCTTGTCGTCGAGGCCACGGTCCCCAGCGGCTTCACCGCCGACCGGGTCAGATGGCTGGTGGAGTCCCAGGATCCCAACGATCCGCAGGCCCCGATCCAGCCGCTCTGGCAGCACGAGTCGGCAGTGGGGATCGACCCCGGTACCGCGGGGCCGTACACGGTACGGTTCGGGGCGCCCGGGCTGATCGAGCTGTACGACACCTGGATTCGTGTCTCGTTCCGGCGGGCGAGTGACCAGAAATGGCTCTGCTGGTCCCAGCGCGGAACGGCCTTCCAGACCCCGGCGTTCCCCACGCTCGGCCCCAATGCACCGTCTCAGGCCCTGCTCACCGTCGAGGACCAGTTCCGGAGACCGGCCACGCAGCCCAAGAAGGCGGGCGGCGACGGGATGGGTCCCGACGCCGTGTGGATGGACAACTTCCCGGGAGTCCCCGCCGGCAACCAGCCCCGGATCGACGCCGACGAAGAGCACCTGCTGATGCCCGCATCGGTCGCCTACTACGAGCGACTGCAGGCGACACACCCACACAGCTACGCCGAAGTGCAGTTCATCCCGGCTGGGGGGCGACCTCGTACAACTTCGCGGTGATGGCCCGAGTGATCCAGCAGGGGATGTCGATGAACTTCTACCAGGCGAAACTGGTCAAGCAACACCTCGACGTCTGCTTCCCAACGCTGTTCATCCTGAAACTGTCCGAACTGGAAGCTTTCGAGCAAATGCCGCCGCTCGACCCCGAGACGCAGACTTGTCGCACGTGCGCGGACTTCGCGTTCCTGCCCTCCGACGCGTGCAAGCAGATGCAAAGCGGGGACCCCGAGCCCAACCTGCCATCCGACCCGATCTGGCTCCGCATCGAGGTGGACGACAACGCGCAGGACGAGCCCGTCATTGTCGGTACGATGGCGTGGAACTGTGGCAATGGCGTCGCGATCGAGGAATGCTCGGGTCTGTTCCAACAGACGCGAACAGAAACCGGCGACCCGGAAGGAATGGCCGGTCTGACCGGCCGCTGGGCGCTCGAGTCCCACGATATCGGGCACCTGGTCGACATTTTCCGCGCCGGGAACGAGGACCCGGCACAGCCGTAGTCGCGCGGTCATGCGACGCAAGGAGGCACTCCGCCTTCGACTGTGGCTTGTCTGGCTGGCCTGTGCGTGGTGCTTGGGCAGCATGTGCCAGGCGACGGACATGGTGGATCTACTGACCGACACGGACGTGGTTCGGATGGACGGTGACGACCTGCGTGACAAGACCGGAATCCGCATGGCGGCGTGCGACATCAACGGCGATGGCCTGGATGACCTGCTGATCGGAGCCGACGAGGCGGACGGCCCCTCCAATTCTCGGGTTGCGTGCGGCGAGGTTTATGTGGTTTACGGCCGGCGCGGTGCATGGACCGGACCACTGGCGCTCCAAGGAGTGAGGAGCGTCATGCTCTACGCCGATTGGCTGGACGGACTTGGTCGGGGGGTTGCTTGCGGCGACGTGAACGGCGACGGCTACGGCGACCTGGTCCTCGCCGCGCCGTTCGGTGACGGTGCGGGAGACACCCGGAACGAGGCGGGCGATCTGCACCTCGTCTTCGGCGGCCCCGACATGCCGGCTACGATCGATCTGACTATCGACCCCCACACGGTGATCTACGGGCCCGAGTCGCCGGCTCAGCTCGGTGGCACCGTCGTTGCCCTAGGCGATCTGAACGGCGACGGTATCCAGGACATCGCAGCCCCGGCCCGACAAGCCTCGAACAAGAGCGGTAGCGATCCGTTCTCCGGACAGGTGCACGTGGTGTTCGGCCGCACGAGCTGGCCGGCGTCGCTCGACCTGCCGGTCGACTCGGACGTAGCGATCTACGGCGAGAGAACGAGCGACGCCATGGGCAGCAACGTGGCGGCGGGAGACGCCGACGGCGACGGAATCGACGAGCTGCTGGCCGGTAACCGCCTCGGGGACGGACCCGGCGACGTGCGCATGGACGCCGGCGACATCCATCTGTTCCTCGGGCGCCCGGTCTGGCCCGCGGAGTTCGATCTGGCGGTCGACGCCGCGGATTCGCTGATCTTCGGTCCGGACGTGGGAGACCAGGCGGGCAGTGTGCTCGGCCTTGGCGTGGGCGACCTGGACCAGGACAGCCGGAACGAGTTGCTGATCGGTATCCGACTGGCCGACGGTGTGGACAACCTGCAGTCGGAAACCGGCGAGGTTCGCCGTTACCACGTCGGGACTTCGCTTTCGCCAACCGTCGACTTGGCCGTGGAGTTCGACTCGGTGATCTACGGGGACGACGCGGGCGACGATACCTGCGGCTTCCTCGTCACCGGTGATGTGAACGGCGATGGCATGCTGGATCTCATCTGCAACGCTTACGACGCGGATGGTCCCGCCGAAGCGCGTAACGCCGCGGGAGAGGTCTTCGTGGTGTATGGCCGCAGCCCGTTCCCGGCCGAGCTCAACGTCGGCCTTGGCGACGCCGACCTGATCGTCTACGGCGCCCAGGCCGACGACCACCTGACCTCGATGGTCGCACCGGACCTGAACGGGGACGGGGTGGCGGAGATCGTTGCGGCCTCGTCGGTGGATCACGACCTCCGGCTGGCCAGCGTGTGGCTGATCAGTCCCCTGGACACCGACGAGGACGGCTTGACCAACCTCCCCGACAACTGCGCCCGGGTCTTCAACCCCGCCCAGCAGGACGCGGACGGCGACCTCGTCGGGGACGCCTGCGACAACTGCCCCGCCCTTCCCAATGTGGATCAGACCGACTCCGACCAGGACGGCGTCGGCGACCCGTGCGATCAGTGCCCCGGCCAGCCCGGCGGGGACGCCTCCGATCCCGACGGTGACGGCGTGACGAACTGCACCGACAACTGCCCGCTCGCCGCGAACCCCGGCCAGGCCGACGGCGACGCGGACGGAATCGGCGACGCCTGCGACCTCTGCCCCGGTGACACGGTCAACGATCCCGAGGGCGACGGGCTGTGCGCCTTCGTGGACAACTGCCCGCTGAGCTTCAATCCCGTGCAACGGGACCAGGACGGCGACGGCGTCGGCGATCGCTGCGACGTCTGCCCGGAGGCCTTCGATCCGGCCCAGGCCGACTCCGACGGCGACGGCGCGGGCGACGCCTGCGACTGCCAGCCGGGCGACGGCAACGACCGGCAGCCCGGCGAGGTCCGGGGGCTGATCGTCTACGAGACCCCGGCGGGCACGCCGAAGCTGAAGTGGGATCCGGTTCCCGGCGCCGACGTCTACTCGGTGACCCGGGGCGGCCTCGATGGGCTGGCGGCGGGGATGTACGGGAACTGTTTGTCGGAGGGAATCCGAGGGACCAGCCTGGAAGATCCCGAGATGCCGGCGGCGGGGACGGGGTTCTTCTACCTGGTCCAGGCGCAGAGCTTCGACTGCGCCCTGGGGCCGCTGGGGTTCGATTCGGCCGAGGAGGAGCGCCTCAACCTCGACCCCCTCGCCTGCCAGGGTCACCCACACACGGACGCCTACCCGGAGAGCGAGACGACGGTGTTCGGGACGGTGGTGGGGAGCCTCACGGACACGCTCTCTTCGGACGACGCGGTGGAGGCGCTGACCGAGGAGGAGTCGTCGGGGAACCCGGCGAGCCGGTTCAGCCGGCTGGAGCACCGCTGGACGGTCACGGTGCCCGCGGGCGGCCGGCTGGAGCTCCACGTCGAGGGGTTCCGGACGGCGAGCCCCGACTCCGACACGTTCCGCTTCGAGTACTCGACGGACGGTGGGGGCAGCTTCACGGCGGTGCTGCTCCAGGAGCTGCCGCTCGGGGACGACGACACCGACCGGGTCGCCCTGCTGCCGGCGACGCTGAGCGGTCCGGTGATCTTCCGGGTCGTGGACACCGACCGCGAGCCGGGAAACCGGGACCTGGACACGCTGTCGGTCGACGAGCTGTTCGTGCGCGGGATTCCGTGAGAGGCACTCGGTGAAGCCCGCCCGGCCACTGGCCCATAAGAGGTACTCGAATTGACGGGGTCCGGCAAGCGCCGTATAAGGGGAATCAAGAGCCTCTCCCTTCCTTGGAGGATTGTGCGCGATGTTCATTCCTCGCGAGCGTAAGTCTCTCTCTCTCTCAGTGACTTAGCCGCACTGCTGGCCCTTGTGGTGGCCGCCGTGTCCTCGTCAACGACCTCCGCCGAGACGTTTTCGGCCTGTCCCGGCTTCCCGATGGAGCGGGAGGTCGTCGACAACGATCCGATCTACCAGGACATCTGCCTGTCGAAGCCGCCCAGTTGCTCCGCCCCGGCCCCGCCGGTCGTGCTCGACGATCCGGCGGACGACTTCGTACGCCCGCAGGAACTGTCTTTCGAGGCGACGGTCCCGGCCGGTTTCGTCGCGGACAGGGTCAAGCGACAGGTGGAGTACGTCGGCGCAGGAGGCGCCATCCTGCCGCTGTGGGCCGACGAGTCCGAGCAGGGCATCCGGAAGGACGGCGCGGGAAACCCGATCGCGGGCCCGTACACGATCCGCTTGGGTGCTCCCGGGCTGCTGGAGAATACCGGGCACCGGTTCCGTGTGTCGTTCCGCCGCGACAGCGACGATTACTGGCTGTGCCTGTCGATCCGTACCCCCGAGAAGAGCACCACCGCCTTCTCGACCTTCGGCCCCACGCCGCCGGTGACCGTCGAGGTGGAGGACGACTTCCGCAGGCCCGAGACCGACTTCCGGAGCAACGCCGGGGACGGGCTGGGACCGGCCGTGGTCTGGCAAGAGTCGCTCACCACCGCCAGGATCGCCTCGGACGGAGACGAGCAAGCCCCGGAGTTTTCGGCCCTGCTCAATCCCTCGGTGCTCGAACGTTACGCGGCGGAAGCCTCCAACCCGCACACCTATGCCGAGGGCCTGTTCAGGACGGCGCAGCCGGGCTTCTACAACATCGACCTGTTCACGAAGGAACACGTGGTGAGCCAGATGCCGATGGTCATGAACAGCTACGTCTTGAAACTGGCCTACCTCACCCGCGGCTGCGACACGAACCCGACGCTGTTCCTGCTGCGGGCCGTCGAGGAATCAGGTTCTTCGACCTGCGATCAGGCCGGCCTACCGAACCCGAATCTCCCGCCCGATGCGGCGCTCGTCATTCCGGATCCGAGTCAGCCGAAGTGCAACGCGCGACCGCCGCTCGACGTGGAGAACGGTGCCGACACGTTCACCCCGAAGCGAAGTCAGCCCGTGTGGCTGAGGATCGAGGCGGATCAGAGTGTTGAGGGTGACCCGATAATCACTGCCACGGTCGCGTGGAATTGCCCCGACAACCAGGTCATTGGCAACTGCGGAAACGTGTGCAAGCTGACGCGAACCGACAACGTCAGTAGTGACATGCTGCTGGTCAAGGGCCTGTGGGGCTTCTGGGTCCACGACAAAGCGTATTATCTCGATTTCTTCCGTGCCGGCAGCGACCCATTCGGTCCGTAACCCCTCGCTTTCTCGACGATCCAGCCGGTGAGCAGAAACCTCATACGTCTCGTCATCGCGGCCGTAACGGCGGTGCTCACGCCGGTGCTTGCCGCCCCACTCGAAATCGACCTTCTGACCGCTGCCGACGCGGTTCGAATCGACGGAGAAGAGATCGGGGATTGGACCGGGATCCGGGTTGCCGCGTGCGACGTCAACGGGGATGGTGTCGACGACCTGGTGGTGGGCGCCTACCGCGCCGACGGCCCGGACAACATGCGTGGAGCAGCCGGAGAGGTCTACGTCCTGTACGGTCGTCACGGCGGTTGGAGCGGACTGCTGGAGATCGGAGCGGAACACGACGTCCACATCTTCGGGCAGGAGACCTTCGACAGTCTCGGTTGGGGTGTGGCTTGCGGTGACGTCAACGGCGACTCGTTCGGGGATCTCATTCTGGGAGCCAGCATGGCGGACAGCCTGGGCAATTCCAGAAGCACGGCAGGCCAGGTTCATGTCGTGCTCGGTGGTTCAGCGCTCCCGGCAACCATCGACCTGCTCGTCGATCCTGGCATCGTGCTCTACGGCGCGGAGGAGGACGACAACACCGGCTTGAAACCGATGGTCGGTGACGTCAACGGCGACGGGCTGACGGACATCCTGCTGGATGCAAAAAACGCTAGCGGCCTGATGAGTGCGTCGAAGAGTTACGGGCGTGTGTACATCGTCTTCGGCCGGGAGAACTGGCCGGGCTCGATCGACTTGCTGATCGGGAGTGATGTGACGATCTACGGCGGCAAGTTCGGAGATTTTCTCGGTGAGAACCTCGAATCGGCGGATTTGGACGGAGACGGAATCGACGATGTTCTGATCGTCGCCTCTGAAGCCGATGGAGCGAACGACGCCAGGGATCAAGCCGGTGACATCTATGCGTTCCGTGGTCGTCCTGTCTGGCCCGGCGTCATCGACCTGGCCACCGAGTCGGCGGACATGCTGGTATACGGGGCGGATGTCGGAGATCGCGCTGGCGATGTCCTCGGGCTTCAGGTCGGAGACGTGGACCACGATGGGGTGCCTGAGATGGAGATCGGGATCCGCCGGGGGGACGGCCGGGAGAATACAGCCGACTTCACCGGCGAGTTGCGTCGTTACGAACCTGGTGCCGTGTGGCCGCCCGAAGTTGACCTGGCCACCGAGTACGACTCGATCATCTTCGGAGCCGATGCTGGTGATCAATACGCGGCGTGGGTTCGGGTCGGAGAGATCGACGGGGACGGCATTGAAGATCTCGTATGCGGGTCTGCCAGGGCTGATGGTCCAGGCGAAAGCCGTAACGAGGCCGGTGAGATCACCGTCGTTTTCGGCTCGGCCGCCTTCCCCCCCGACGTGGATCTCGCCTTCGACGAGGAAGACGTGATCATCTACGGGGCTCAGGCTTCGGACGTCACCTATGTCTCCGCGCTTGCGGACATGAACGGAGACGGCCTGGACGAGATCGTCGCCAGCGCTTCTGTGGATCATGCGTCCCGCCTTCCTTCGCTCTGGCTGATCAGTCCCGTCGACACCGACGAGGACGGCCTGACCAACCTCCCCGACAACTGCGCCCTGATCTTCAACCCCGCCCAGGGCGACGCCGACGGCGACCTCGTCGGGGACGCCTGCGACAACTGCCCGCAGCTTGCCAACGTGGATCAGACCGACTCAGACCTGGACGGCGTCGGCGACCCGTGCGATCAGTGCCCCGGCCAGCCCGGCGGGGACGCCTCCGATCCCGACGGCGACGGGGTGACCAACTGCACCGACAACTGCCCGCTCGCCGCGAACCCTGGCCAGGGCGACGCCGACGCCGACGGGATCGGCGACGCCTGCGACCCCTGCCCCGGCGAAACGGTCAACGATCCCGAGGGGGACGGGCTGTGCGCCCTCGTGGACAACTGCCCGCTGAGCTTCAATCCCGTGCAGCGGGACCAGGACGGCGACGGCGTCGGGGATCGCTGCGACGTCTGCCCGGAGGCCTTCGATCTGGCCCAGGCCGACTCCGACGGTGACGGCGCGGGCGACGCCTGCGACTGCCAGCCGGGCGACGGCAACGACCGGCAGCCGGGCGAGGTCGGGGCGCTGATCGTCTACGAGACGCCGGCGGGCACGCCGAAGTTGAAATGGGATCCGGCCCCCGGCGCCGACGTCTACTCGGTGACCCGGGGCGGCCTCGATGGGCTGGTGGCGGGGATGCACGGGAACTGTTTGTCGGAGGGAATCCAAGGGACGAGCCTGGAAGATCCCGAGATGCCGGCGGCGGGGACGGGGTTCTTCTACCTGGTCCAGGCGCAGAGCTTCGACTGCGGGCTGGGGCCGCTGGGGTTCGATTCGGGCGAGGAGGAGCGCCTCAACCTCGACCCCCTCGCCTGCCAGGGTCATCCGCACACGGACGCCTACCCGGAGAGCGAGACGACGGTGTTCGGGACGGTGGTGGGGAGCCTCGCGGACGCGCTCGCCTCGGACGACGCGGTGGAGGCGCTG
>JBFKMV010000022.1:0-41577 GCA_041629655.1 Candidatus Polarisedimenticolaceae bacterium | reverse complement strand
GTGGAGCGCATCGCCCAGCGGTTCCCCACCATGGGTGGCACGTTCATCCAGATGGAAGACGAGTTGGCCAGCATGGCCGCGGTGGTGGGGTCGTCGTGGACCGGCACCAAGTCGATGACCGTCACCTCCGGCCCCGGCTTCAGCCTGATGATGGAGAACATCGGGCTGGCCGCGATGATGGAGATCCCCTGCGTGGTGGTCAACGTGCAGCGCGGCGGACCTTCGACGGGCCTGCCGACGATGGTCGGCCAGGCCGACGTGATGCAGGCGCGCTGGGGCTCGCACGGCGACTACGAGCTGATCTCGCTCAGCCCGCAGTCGCCCCAGGAGGCGTTCGATCTGACCATCGACGCCTTCGACCTCGCGGAGGCCTACCGCGTGCCGGTGATGTTCATGATGGACGAGTGCGTCGGCCACATGACCGAGAAGGTCACGATCCCGCCCGCCGGCGCGATCGACGTGGTACCGCGCAAGCTGACGCAGCGGCCGCCCGGCGAGTACCTGCCGTACCGGCGCAACGGGGGGCCGGCCCCGGAGTTCGCCCGCGCCGGCGACGGCTACCGCTTCCACGCCACCGGTCTGACCCACGACGAGCGCGGCTACCCGATCATGAGCGCCAAGTGCCAGGCCGAGAACGTCGGACACCTGGTGAACAAGATCCGGCACAACGCCGAGCGCATCGTGCGCTTCGAGGAGCACGACGTCGACGGGGCGGACGTGGTCGTGGTGGCCTACGGCATCACCGCCCGCGTGGCCCGGATGGGCATCGAGCTGGCGCGCGCCGAGGGCGTCAAGGTCGGCCTGCTCCGCCCGATCGTGATCTGGCCGTTTCCGGAACGGCGGATCCGCGAGCTGGCCGGGCAGGTGCGGGCGTTCGTCGTCCCCGAGATCAATCTCGGCCAGCTGGTGCTGGAGGTCGAGCGCTGCGCGGCGGGCCGCGCGGCGGCCGTGCCGGTGTCGCACCCCGGCGGCGGCGTGCACGATCCGGTCGCGATCCGGGACGCGATCCTGGGAGCGGTGAGATGAGCACGGAAACGCCCTCGAAGCTGATCCGCGAGGACGCGGCCGAGCAGGAGCACCCGATCGCGCCGTTCCTGCGCATGGACCGCATCCCGCACATCTGGTGTCCGACCTGCGGCATCGGCACCGTGGTCAAGTGCTACGCCACGGCGCTCGAGCACAGCGGTCTCGACCTGGACAAGGTCTCGGTGGTTTCCGGCATCGGCTGCACCGGCCGGGTCGCCGGCTACATGAAGCTCGACGGGTTCCACGCCACCCACGGCCGGGCGATCCCCTTCGCCACGGGGCTCAAGCTGGGGCGCCCGGAGCTGAACGTGACCGTGTTCTCCGGCGACGGCGACCTGAGCGGGATCGGCGGCAACCACCTGATCCACGCCGCGCGGCGCAACATCGACCTGCTGGTCGTGATGGTCAACAACTTCATCTACGGCATGACCGGCGGCCAGAACGCGCCCACCACGCCCGAGACCGCGCGCTCGTCGACGATGCCGTTCGGCAACTTCGAGCGGCCGTTCAACCTGCCCCACCTGGTCGCCAGCTGCGGCGCCAACTACGTCGCCCGCTGGACCTGCCTCGACATCCGGCGCCTGACCGCCGCGTTCGAGGAGGCCCTGGCGCGCAAGGGCTTCCGGTTCATCGAGGTCATCGCGCCGTGCTCGACGCTCTACTCGCGGCTGAACAAGCTCGGCACCGGGCTCGACCTGATCCGCTTCTACCACGACAACGCCGAGATCCGGCACGACGCGGACACCCGCGACCTCGAGATCGACTTCCAGGGCCGGATCGTCTGCGGCCGCTTCGTCGACCAAGACCGGCCCGGGTTCTCCGCGATGATGGACGCCCACTACGCGAAGGTCCTGGGGGAGCGCTACCGGCCGCTGCCGCCGGAAGGGGGATGGCTCGGTGAGCAGGACTGAGATCCGCATTACCGGCTTCGGCGGGCAAGGGGTGATCCTGGCCGGCCACATCATCGGGCGCGCCTGCGCCGTGGAGGCCGGCCGGCACGCGACGATGATCCAGAGCTTCGGCCCCGAGGCGCGGGGGTCGGCCTGCAGCGCGACGCTGGTGCTGTCGGACCGCGAGGTGCTCTACCCCTACATCCAGCGGCCCGATGTGTTCGTGGCGATGTCCGCCGAGGGCTACGAGCGGCACGCCGACGAACTCGAGGACGACGGCGTGCTGATCTACGAGAAGGACCTCGTCGAGGCCCGACCGGGTCCCGGGCAGCGCGCGTTCGGCGTGTCCTCGACGCGGATCGCCGAGGAGCAGGGCCGCTCGATCGTGCAGAACATCGTGATGGTCGGTTTCTTTGCGGCGGCCACCGGGATCGTGCCGCGCGAGGCGATGCGCAAGGCGGTCAAGGCCGCGGTGCCGCCCGGTACCGAGGAGCTGAACCTGCGGGCCTTCGACGCCGGCTGGGCCGCCTTCGAGCAGGACTACGGCGAGCGTCCGGTCGGCGCGACCGGCGCCCGCGACGGAGGAGCCTGAGCCGTGGCCAGGATCGGCGTCTTCGTCTGCCACTGCGGCGAGAACATCGGCCGCACGGTGCGCGCCGACGAGGTGGCCGAGTTCGCCAAGCGCATCCCGGGCACGGTCTACTCCGCGGACTACCCGTACTTCTGCTCCGCGCCGGGACAGAAGATCCTGGCCGAGGCGATCCGGGAGCACGAGCTGACCGGGGTGGTCGTCGCCGCCTGCTCGCCGCAGCTCCACGAGCCGACGTTCCGCGGCGCCGCCTGCCAGGCCGGGCTCAACCCGTTCCAGTGCGAGATGGCCAACATCCGCGAGCAGTGCTCGTGGGTCCATCCCGACCGGGACGAGGCGACCGCCAAGGCCTGCCGCATCGTCGCGGCCACGGTGGAGCGGGTCAAGCGGGCGCAGGCGCTGACGCCCGTCCAGGTGCCGGTGACGCGGCGCGCGCTGGTGATCGGCGGCGGGGTCGCCGGGATCCGGGCGGCGCTCGACGTGGCCAACACCGGGTCCCCGGTGGTGCTGGTGGAGCGCGAGCCGTCGCTCGGCGGCAACATGGCGCGGCTGTCGGAGACCTTCCCGACCCTCGACTGCTCGCAGTGCATCCTGACGCCGCTGATGGTCGAGGTCTCGCGGCACCCGCAGATCGAGGTGCTGACGCTGTCCGAGGTCGAGGAGGTCAAGGGCTTCGTCGGCAACTTCAAGGTCAAGATCCGCAAGAAAGCTTCTTTCGTGCGCGCGGAGGACTGCACGGCCTGCGGCGACTGCGTGGCGGCCTGCCCCGAGGCGGTGCCCAACGAGTTCGACATGGGCCTGGCCTGGCGCAAGGCGATCTACATCCCGTTCCCGCAGGCCGTCCCGTCGACGTACACGCTCGACGCCGACCGCTGCCTCAACGCGCGGCTGGATTCCGAGACCGGCTTCCGGTTGCTGGCCTGCGTGCGCTGCTCCGAGGTCTGCAAGCCCCGGGCGATCGACTACGACATGCCGGACGAGGTCGTGGAACGCGAGGTCGGCGCGATCGTCGTCGCCACCGGCTACAAGCTGCTGGCCGGAGAGCCGGCGGCGGAGTGCGGCTACGGCATCCACCCCGACGTGGTGGACGGGCTGGAATTCGAGCGCCTGCTCTCCGCGTCCGGACCCACCGGGGGCGAGGTCCGCCGGCCCTCCGACGGCAAGACTCCCGAGGACGTGGTGTTCATCCAGTGCGTGGGCTCGCGCGACCCCAAGCGCGGCGTCCCGTACTGTTCGCGGATCTGCTGCATGTACACGGCCAAGCACGTCGCGCTGCTCAAGCACAAGCTGCACGACGTGCGGGCGACCGTGTTCTTCATGGACGTGCGGGCCGGGGGCAAGGGGTACGAGGAGTTCGTGCAGCGCGTGGCCAAGGAGGAGCGCGTGCTGTATCTGCGCGGCCAGGTCAGCCAGGTCGTCAAGCGCAACGGCAAGCTGGTCGTCCACGGCGTCGATACCCTGTCGGGCCAGGCGGTGGAGCTGCCGGCGGACCTGGTGGTCGTGGCGCTGCCCACGGGGCCGATCAGGAACGAGCGGCTGTCGGCCGCGCTGCGCATCCCCACCGACGCCCACGGGTTCTTCCAGGAGCTGCACCCCAAGCTGCGGCCGGTGGAGACGCTGACCGCGGGGATCTACCTGGCCGGCGCCGCGCAGGCGCCCAAGGACATTCCGGACGCGGTGTGCCAGGCCTCCGCCGCCGCGAGCAAGAGCGTCGAGCTGCTCTCGCAGCCGATGCTGCAGCGCGAGCCGACCACCGCCGTGATCGACGACACGCACTGCTCGGGCTGTTTCGAGTGCCTGGCGGTGTGCGCCTACGGGGCGATCGAGCGCAACGAGATCCGCGACCGCCGGGGCGAGATCACGCGCGTCGTGGCCCGGGTCAACCCGGCGGTCTGCGAGGGCTGCGGCGTGTGCAGCGTGACCTGCCGCAACGGAAACATCGACCTGGCGGGCTGCACCGAGGAGCAGATCTTCGCGCAGCTCGCCGCGCTGGGGCCGGCGCCGCCCGGCCGGGACACGATCGAGGAGACCGATGAGGGAGCCCCTGCCCGAGCGGCCGACCGCGTCTGACGCGGGCCCCGCGGCCCCGCAGCCCGGCTGGCAGCCGAACGTCGTGGCGATGGTGTGCCGCTGGTGCACCTACGCCGGGGCCGACCTCGCCGGCACGAGCCGGCTGACCTATCCCGCCGCGGTGCGGTTGCTGCGCTTTCCCTGCACCGGCCGGATGAACCCGATGTTCGTGGTCAAGGCCTTCGAGCAGGGCGCCGACGGCGTGCTGGTGTCGGGCTGCCATCCCGGCGACTGCCACTACGTGCAGGGCAACCTGCACGCGCGGCGGCGGTTCGCGACCTTCAAGGCCTTGATGGAGTTCGTCGGCGTGGACCCGCGGCGGCTCCACTTCTCCTGGGTCTCCGCCTCCGAGGGCACCAAGTGGGTCCGCGTCGTCGAGCAGGTCACCGCGGCGGTGCGGGAGGCCGGCCCCGCGCGGCCGCCCGCCGGAGGTCCGGACAGCGCACCACCGGCCGACGCGGAGACCGCGCGCCGCCCGGCCTCGGCGGAGGAGCTGCAGGCGTTGGCCGAGCGGCTGCGCCGGGTGGCGGGAGAGCTGCTGGAACAGCAGACGGCGTCGATCGTGCTCGGCTACACTCGCGGCACGCTGCCGGACCGGGCGGTGCCCGGCTTCATCACGCGGCCCGAGCAGGCGCAGCAGCTGGTCTGGGACTCCGGCTGCCACCACAACCTGTCGGTCTACCTGCCGCGGACCCGCGGGGGCGAGGGCAAGGTGGCCGCGGTGGTGAAGCGGTGCGACGTCGCCACCGTGGTCGGCCTGTTGCAGGAACGTCAGCTGCGCCGGGACGAGCTGCACCTGATCGGCGTGCAGTGCGACGGGGTCTGGGAGGGGGACCGGCTGGCCGCCAGGTGCCGCGCCTGCGACGGCACGGTACCCGCGCTGTGCGACGTCGCCGTCGCCGCGGAAGGCGCGCGGGCGCAGCAGGTCGCCGTCGAGCCGGATCCGCGCGACGCCGCGATCGCGCACCTCGAGACGCTGTCCCCCGACGCCCGCCGGGAATACTGGCAGGGCGAGTTCGAGCGCTGCATCCGCTGCTACGCCTGCCGTGCCGTCTGCCCGCTGTGCTACTGCGAGACCTGCATCGCGGAGAAGCACCGCCCGCAGTGGATCTCGCCCGCGATCGACGCGACCGGCAACACGGCCTGGAACCTGGTGCGGGCGTTCCACCTCGCCGGGCGCTGCACCGGTTGCGACGCCTGCGCGCGGGCCTGCCCGGCCGAGATCCGCCTCGACCTGCTCAACCGCAAGCTGGCGCGCGTGGTCGAGGACCGCTTCGACTACCGGCCCGGGACCGATCCCGCGCAGGCGCCGCCGCTGACCGAGTTCCGGGACGACGACGCCGAGGAGTTCATCCTGTGAGGAAGCCGGACATGGAACAGCGCGGCTGGCGTCTGAGCGCCGAGGACGTGCGAACGTGGGTCGACCGGCTGATCGCCGAGGGCCGCGAGGTGATCGCCCCCGTCGAGGGCCGCGGGCCGCGCGTGTTCCGCCCGCTGGGCTGCGCCGCCGAAGCCTGTCTCGACCCGGGCAAGACACGCTGGTCGCCGAAGGAGTTCCTGTTCCCCCGAACCGAGACGCTGTACCACTACCGGTTGCGCGCGGACGGCCCGGAGCTTCACGACCCGCCGCTCGCCGAGCGCGAGCGGGTGCTGTTCGGGGTGCGCCCCTGCGACGCGGCGGGACTGGTGCGCCTCGACGAGGTGTTCCTGGACGGCCCGGTCCAGGACCCGCTCTACGCCCGGCGGCGCGAGCTGACGACCGTGGTGGCCCTGGCCTGCCAGGAGGCCGGCCCCGAGTGCTTCTGCACCGCCGTCGGCGGCTCCCCGATGGGGACCGAGGGCGTCGACGTGCTGGTGCTGCCGTTCGGGGCCGACTGGCTGGTGCGGGCGGTGACCGACAAGGGGCGCGCGCTGGCCGCGGAGTCATGGACGCGGGCCCACGCAGGGCAGTGGTCGCTGGCCGCCGACCAGGTGCGTCGGGTCGAGCAGCGGATCGCCCGGGCGCCGGTTGCGGGCGACGTCGCCGCGGTGCTGGAGCGCCGGTTCGAGGATCCCGTCTGGCAGCAGACGGCGCGGCGCTGCGTGAGCTGCAGCATCTGCGCCTACGTCTGCCCGTCGTGCTCGTGCTTCGACGTGCACCACGAGGGCGACGCCTGGGGCGGGCGCGAGATCCGCTGCTGGGACGCGTGCACCTTCCCGCTGTTCACCCGGCACGCCTCGGGCCACAACCCGCGCGGCGGCTCCGATGCGCGCTACCGCCAGCGCGCCCTGCACAAGTTCGCCTACCTGCTGCCCGACGCGGAGCGCACCACGCGCTGCGTCGGCTGCGGCCGTTGCATCGCGCTGTGCCCGGCCGGCATCGACATCCACGACACCGTCACACGGACCGCTGCGGGCGCGGAGGGGGAGGGCGCCGATGCCTGAAGTCGGACCTCTGCGCAACCCGTACCGTCCCGGCCTGCTGCGCATCGAGACGCTGCGCGACGAGACCCCCGACGTGCGCACACTGGGGCTGTGCTTCGTCGACGAGCAGGAGGGCCGGCGGCTCGGCGGCTGGGAGCCGGGGCAGTTCGGCGAGTACACGGTGTTCGGGGCGGGGGAGTGCGTGTTCGCGATCGCCAACGCCGCTCCCGACGACGACGGCGGGGAGCCGCCGCGGGTCGAGTGCACCTTCCGCTCGGTGGGCAAGGTGACCACCGCCCTGCGCGGGCTCGGCGCGGGCAGCGTGATCGGCTTCCGCGGCCCCTACGGCAACGCGTTCCCGCTGGCCGAGTGGCGCGGGCACGACCTGGCGTTCCTCGGCGGCGGCATCGGCATGGCCGCGCTGCGGGCGGCGCTGTGCGCGGTGCTGCGGCACCGCTCGGATTACGGCGAGGTGCTGGTGCTCAACGGCGCGCGGAGCGTGGCCGACCTGGTCTACCAGGAGGAGATGCCGGCCTGGGCCGGCCTCGACGGCGTGCGCGTGGTGCGGGCCGTGGACCCCGGCGGCGAGACCGCGGACTGGGACGGCGAGGTCGGGCTGATCCCGGAGGTGTTCGAGCGGCTCGGGCTGGCGCCGGACGGGCGGATCGTGGTCGCCTGCGGCCCGCCGGTGATGCTGCATTTCCTGTTCGAGGCGCTGGGGAAGCTCGGCTACTCGCCCGGACAGGTGATCACCACGCTGGAGAACAAGATGAAGTGCGGCTTCGGCCAGTGCGGCCGCTGCAACGTGGGGTCGTTCTACGTCTGCCGGGACGGCCCCGTGGTGAGCTGGGAGCGGATGCAGGCGTTGCCCGCCGACTTCTGAGAACGCGGAGACGAAGCGACCATGGGCACGGAACTCCAGCGCGGTCCGCTGCAACGGGAGCTGCTGCTGGCGCTCGAGCGGGAGTGCGAGCGCAACGTCTACGGCTGCTACCAGTGCGGCAAGTGCACCGCGGCCTGCCCGTTCTCGTTCCAGCCCCAGCGCGTGATGCGCTACCTCCAGCTGGGCCAGATCGAGCGCGCGCTGGCGATGGACACCACGTGGTCCTGTGCGAGCTGCATGACCTGCACCCGGGTCTGCCCCAAGGACAACGACCCGGCCGGCGTGCTGCGGGCGCTGCGCGAGGTGCGCCGCGGACTGCTGCGCGAGGAACCGACGCCGGAGCGCGACGGCGGCGACCGCCGCGAGCTGACCGAGCTGGCCGCCGAGCAGTACCGGCGGCACAGCCATCCGCTGCGCGCGTATTTCTTCGCCAACATCCACGACATCTCGCGGCGGGGCAGCCGGCTGGCGCCCGTGAGCAACTGGGCCGGGAGGCTGCCGGGCTCGCGGTTGCTGGCGCACCACCTGCTGGGGATCCACAAGCGGCGGCCGCTGCCCGAGTTCGCGCGCCCCGCGTTCCCCGAGTGGTTCGAGCGCCGCCGGCCGCTGGGCGACGCGCACCGCGGCGCGGTGGTGCTGTTCCACGACACGTTCATGGACTACGACGCGCCGCAGATCGGCGTCGCAGTGACCGAGCTGCTGGAGCTGGCGGGCTTCGGCGTCGGGTTGTCGGACACGGTCTGCTGCGGGCGGCCGATGATCTCCAAGGGCTACACGGCGCGCGCCAGGGAGCAGGCCCGCACCAACGTGATGCGTCTGCGGCGCCAGCTCGACGGGCAGCGCTGGATCGTCGGTTGCGAGCCCTCGTGCCTGTTGACCGTGCGACACGAGTACCCGCGGCTGCTGGCGGGGGAGGAGCTCGAGCCCGTCGCGCGGGAGGTCGCCGCGCGCTGCCTGCTGATCGACGAGTTCCTGGCGCTGGAGCACGGCCGCGAGCCGCTCGGGCTGCCGCTCCGGCAGGCCGACACCCGGGACGTGCTGTTCCACGGCCACTGCCAGCAGAAGGCCGAGGCGGACCCGGCCCGCTCGCTGGAGCTGCTGCGGCTGATGGGCTTCCGGGCCGAGATGGTCCAGGCGCCCTGCTGCGGGATGGCCGGCGCGTTCGGTTTCGAGCGCGAGCACTACGAGGCTTCGCGGGCCGCCTTCGAGCGCGCGCTGGGACCGGCGCTGCGGGAGCGCCCCGAGGCCCGGCTGGCGGTGATGGGCATCTCCTGCCGCAAGCAGATCGAGCAGCTGGCCGGCCGGCCGGCGCGCCACCTGGTGGAGCTGCTGCGCTCGGCGGTCGAGGCTCCCCGCGCGGGCTGAACCGGTCAGCGCGTGCGCTGCCAGTCCCAGGTCGCCATGAAGTCCTCCAGCTCGCTCCACAGCGCCGCGAGGTCGCAGCGCATCAGGATCAGGTCCTGCTTGCGCCCGGTGACGTCCTTCACGTAATCCGCCAGCAGCGTCTCCTCGTGGAAGCCGAGCTTGCGGAAGATGCTGCGCGCCGCGATCTGGGGCCGCATCATCGTGACCACGACCTCCTCGACCTGCGCCCCGGCGGCGATCGAGTACAGCTCGCGCGCCATCAACAGCCCCAGTCCCTTGCGCCGGTACTCCCGCGCCACGACCAGCCGCAGCTCGGCGACGTGCTGTTTCCAGCCCCGGCTCTCCAGCTCCAGCGCGGCGTCCGCGACGATTTGGTCCCCGTCCAGCGCGACGATCCGCTTGACCCGTCCCGACTGCATGGCCCCGATCCGCTCCTCCACCACCTCGCGCTGCGTCACGTCGCGGCGGAGGTAGTTGCGGTCCTGCTCGGCCAGGGCCCGGAAGAACGCGAAGGAACGGTCCAGATCGTTCTCGGCCATCGGCCGGATCACGACCGTGCTGCCGTCCTTCAGGTTGACCTGCTTGTCCATCGGCGCACCCGGAACCTCCCCCGATTGTAGCGCCGGCGAATCCCGGCCGGTCCGGCGTCGTGGACCGATCCGATGGTGTTGGAGAGGAATGGCTCGAAAAGTCGAAGCGCGGCCACCCGGGGAAACGCAACCCGCTTGGTGTGGATTGTCGTTTTTTCCCCGAGGCGCGGGTGGGTATGCTGCGGATGGAGAAACCGGGGCAGCGACGTCACGTCGTCGTCGAGGGGAAACCGATGAAAACGCACGCGGTGCTGTACGCGCTCGGCCGCGATCGGGTCGGCGTGGCCGACGATCTCGCCTCCGCGCTCAACGTCCGGAGCATCGACATCGACCACAGCCGGATGACCGCGCTGGGCGGCCGCTTCGCGCTGGTCGTACAGGTCTCCGGGGAACCGGAGGGCCTCGGCACGCTGGAGCGTGATCTGTCGCGTCTCGGAGGAAGCCTCGGGTTCCAGCTGCAGCTGGAGACGATCCGCCCCGCCGAGGGAACGCGCAGGCTGCTCGTGGAAGCCTACTCGCGGGGCCCTTCGGGCCTGCACGCGGTCACCGCGATCCTCAAGCGCCACGACATCAACATCGAGGACCTCGAAACCGAAACGTACGCCTCCTCGTGGACCAGCCAGCTCACGTTCCACATCAGGGCCCGCATCTCGGTCCCGTCCTCCCGCTCCACGACCGCGCTGGAGCGCGAGCTGAGCGAGCTGGAGCTGGAGCGCAAGGTCGAGGTGGTGGTCCGGCCGTGGCAGGCCGGGACGGCCGAGGAGCTGGCGCTCACCCGCTGAGCGGTGGCCCCCGCTACCCGCCCCGGCTCTCCCGCAACGCCCGCCGCACGAACGTTCGCGCCGTCGTGTACTGCCGCGCGGTGTTGATCGAGATCCAGCGCGCGATCGGCCACTTGCCCGCCCACTCGAAGACGTGCGGCTCCAGGAGCTCCCGGTCGTCGAGCGCTTCGATCACGGCCAGCACGCGTTCCTGGCCGCGCTCCAGGCGCTCGCGGATCTTGCGGTAGGACTGCTTCCGTGCGGCCCGCACCAGATCGGCGTTGAGCCGCGGGGTCTCGCGCCAGCGGTAGCCCGGGGCCGGGGTGACCGGGCGCTCGCCGCGTCGTCCCGCCTCGATCCACTCCACGACGCTCTCCGTCCACCAGGCGCGGACGGCCAGCAGGTCCTTGACGCTCCAGTCGTCGACGCAGGGGAGCTTCGCCACGCCATGACCGGCCTGGTCCAGCTCGCGGCGCAGTCTCGTGAAGCTCGTCGTGACGAGATCGGTCAGCTCGGCGCGGGTGGTGGGGATCGGCATCGGATGTTGCCCCCGTTCGCGGGATCGTACCGCGGCCCCATGGCCGGCGAGAAGGAACGGAGCGCCGTTCCTTGCTCGCCACCGAAGATACGGTGCCTGCGTGCGGCTGGTTCGCCGGAATAGCAGCGCTCCGGTGAGCAGCGCAGGCTGGAAGCAGACCTTCCGGGGTGGCACGACCGTTGCTCCACACCGCGCCGGATCGACGAATGAACAACGCCTCCTAAGAAAACCGGGGAAGAGGTCGACTTGCGAAGCGGGCGCTGGATCCCTCTGACACTGTGCTTGATCGTTGCCCTGCCGGGATTCGCCCAAACCGACGACCGGTCCGCTCCGGACCTGATGTCGGAGCTGGCGGCGGCGGCGACCTCCGAGCCCTTCACCGTCATCGTTGACTACACCGGCGGTAACGGAGCCTCGACGATCGCCCAGGACACCGGCGCCGTGCTGGTGAAGGACTATTCGACCCAGACCCGGGCCGTGATGGAGCTCCAGGCGGCCGACGTCGAGCAGCAGCTCCAGGACGTCCTGAACCACGCCAAGACGGACTACGTCCGGCCGAACCGGAAGCTCCAGAGCACGGCGGGACCGGTCAGCCCGATGACCTCGGTCGTCGAAGGCGGTCACGTCCGGATCACCACGGGCGTCTCGGCGATCCAGCAGGTCAAGCCGCTCCACGGCGCCGGGATCTCGGTGGCCGTGATCGACTCCGGCATCGCGGACCATCCCGACTTCGACGACGCGGCGGGAGCGAGCCGCATCCTGCATCGCGAGAACTTTACCGGCGAGCCGGTGGTCGGCCCTGACTTCGACCCCTACGGGCACGGCACGCACGTGGCCGGCCTGATCGCCGGCAACGGCACCATGTCCGTCGGCGAGCCCGGCGGACCGTACGCCGGAGTGGCGCCCGGGGCGACGCTGGTCGACCTGCGCGTGCTGCGCTCGGACGGCACCGGCGACCTGGCCGGCCTGCTCGAGGCGCTGGACTGGGTGCGGCGCAACCGCAACACGCACAACATCGACGTGGTGAACATCTCCGTGGGGACCGTGCCGCAGGAGTCGTGGGAGCGGGACCCGCTGTGCGAATCGATCCGCATCCTGGTCAACGGCGCCCTCACCGTCGTCGTGGCCGCGGGCAACGTGGGCAAGGACCAGGACGGCAACCCCGTCTACGGGGGCATCCTGTCCCCGGCGATCTGCCCGTCGGCGATCACGGTCGGGGCGGCGAACACGCTGGCCACCGACTTCCGCTCCGACGACGTCATGACCACGTTCTCCTCGCGCGGGCCGACGCGCTCGTTCACCAAGCGCGACCTGGACGGCGACGGGATCGCCTCGCCGGAGGAGTGGCGCTACGACAACCTGATCAAGCCCGACCTGGTGGCGCCCGGCAACCGCCTGGTCTCGGTGCGCTCGCACGGCTCGACGCTGGCCGTCGAGAACCCCGACCTGCTCGTCGGCAACGATTACTTCGAGCTGTCCGGCACCTCGATGTCGGCGCCGATCGTCGCCGGCATCGCCGCGCTGCTGTACGACGAGCAGCGCGACATCGAGGGCGAGCTGATGAAGGCGATGCTGATGTACACCGCCCAGCCGATCCCCGGCGCCGGCTACCTCGAGCAGGGCGCCGGGCTGGTCAACGCCCGGGCGGCGTTCCGGCTCGCCGAGCACCTGACCCACGTCCCGGCCATCGACGACGTGCCGTGGGGCGGGGAGGTCGCGCCGGGTCTCGACCTGACCGATCCCGGGCTGGTCGAGCAGATCGCCGGCGAGAGCATGGCCTGGGGGCGGCGGATCGTCTACTGGGACGGGTACTACTTCGGCGACCGGCTGTACCGCACGCTGGGCCTGCGCTGGGTGGATCCCTCGGGCAAGGAGCTGGCGTGGGGCAACGGCGTGCTCTACACCGACCAGATCGCCTGGGGCCAGGGCAACGTCGGGGCCGACGGCATCCTGTGGGCGGACGGCATCCTGTGGGCCGACGCCGCGATCGGTCCGGACGGCCTGCTCGACGAGGCCGCGACGCTCGGCCCCGAGGGCGTCCTGTGGGCCGACGGGATCCTGTGGGGTGAGGGGACCGTGTTCGGCGACGGCGTCCTGTGGGGCGAGGGCGTGCTGTGGAGCGACGGCTTCCTGGCGCCCGACGGCATCTTCCAGGGCGAGGCGATCCTGTGGGCCGACGGGCTGCTGATCGGCGAGGGGATCCTGTGGGCCGACGGCATCCTGTGGGCGGACGGGATCCTGTGGGGCGAGAGCGTCGGCGGGGGGAGCGAGGTCCACGAGCTGCGCCTGGCGCGGAACCCCGGCGGCGAGGTCGTGCTGTCCTGGCGCGATCGCCCCGACGCCACGGCGTACCACGTGTACGCCGGCGACTTGTCGCTGTTGCGTAGCCATGGAGTGTTCAGCCACGGCGGCGGACCGGGCACGCTGCAGGTCTGCGACCCCGCGACGGTGCTCGTCGCGCCCGACCGGGTCGGGACGACGTTGAGCGGGGCCGCGGTCCCCGCAGGGGACACCTACTTCCTGGTCACTCCGGTGGTCGACGGCGTCGAGGGCGCGGCGGGCTTCCGTTCGGACGGGCAGGAGCGGGATCCGGCGGAGAGCACCTGCCCCTGACGGCGATCAGGCGGCGTCGCCCCGGCGGCGGCCGAGGAGCGCCGCCACGCCGAGCGCCGCGCAGACCCACGGGAACAGCCAGCCCGCCCGGTCGTAGATCGTGCGGTCGTCCCGGGCGTGGATCGTCTCCAGCAGCACCGCATCCTCGTTCTCGGCGGCGCGGGCGACGATCCGGCCGTACGGATCGATCACGGCCGAGATGCCCGTGTTGACCGCCCGCAGCAGGTAGCGCCGCTGCTCCACCGCGCGGACCAGCGTTCCGGCCATCAGCTGCACGCGCCCGCGACCCTGCTTGTGCCACGCCTCGTTGGAGGGGTTGAACAGGAACGCCGCGCCCTTGCGCGTGACGCCGCTCGCCAGGTGGGGGAACAGGCCCTCGTAGCAGGTCAGGACGCCGGCCGGTCCGGCCGCGGTCTCGAGCAGGACCGGCTCGGCCACCGGGGCCATCTCGCCCATCGCGCCGGCGAGCTGGGGCATGAAGGGCCACACGCGCCGGTACGGGACGTACTCCCCGAACGGCGTCAACAGCACCTTGTCGTAGATCTCGCCGATGCTGCCGTCGCGTCGGAACAGGTACGTGCTGTTGTGGATGCGCTCGACCCCGTCGGTGGAGCGCGTCTTGCGCAGGCTGCCGGCGATCAGCTCCACGTCGTGCCGCGCGACGAACTCCCGCATCCCCGGCAGCACGCGCGGGTCGGTGAGCAGCAGCGGGGTCGCGGTCTCCGGCCAGAACACCAGCTCCGCGCCGCCCTGCACCAGCGTCTCGGACGCCCGACCGTACCGGCTGAGGATCTCGAGCGCTCGCTCGGGGTTCCAGCGCTGGTCCTGGGCCACGCTGGGCTGGACCACACCCACCGTCAGGGCGGTGCCGCGAGGAGGATCGCCGCGCAGCGCCAGCCACCCGCCGAGCCAGCAGATCGTGAGCAGCGCCGCGGTTCCGGCGACGAACCCGCGCACCGTGCGGGTGGCGCGCTGACGGCTCAGCATCGCGGCCAGCGCGGCGTTGACGGCGACGACGAGGAACCCCAGACCGTAGACGCCCCAGACCGAGGCGCTCTGCAGCACCGCCAGCCAGCGGTACTGCGTCGGGCCCAGCAGGCCCCACGGGAAGGGGATGAAGAAGTGGGTCCGCATCAATTCCAGCGCCGCCCACAGGACGGGCACGCCCAGCCAGCCCAGGGCGCCCCAGCGCCGGAACAGCCGCCGCGCCAGCAGCGCGAAGCCGCCCACGTAAAGCGTACCCAGGTAGCCGGACAGCATCAGGTACACCAGCACGCTGGAGAGCGTCGCGTCACGGACGAAGCTGAACAGGATGTTCAGGCTCCAGACCATCACGCCGCCGAAGTAGACCAGCCCGGCCACGGTCCCCGCCAGCAGCGTCGGCCGGACGCCCGCGTCGCGCTGGGCGTGGACGTACAGCAGCAGCGGCACGAACGACACCCAGGCCAGCCATCCGTTGTCGTAGGGGGGGTAGGCCAGCACCAGCCCGCCGCCGCACAGCACCGCCGCTCCGAGGCCCGCCGCGAGGGTCCGCGCCGTGACCCGCGGGCGGGGTTCCGCCGCTGGTGAGGCTCCGGGGCGTCGCTGCCTGGCGATACGGCGCACTCCCACGCAGTCGCTGCGAGACGGGGGGATGTGCGAGTATACGCAACCGTTTCGGGCCGGGCAACCGCAAGCGCACCGCCCCGATCCACGAGGGATGTGCCCCGGTCGCGTTTTTTGGGTATCTTGAACTCTGCATGATCCGGATCGAGACGGGGGGGAATTGAAAGACGGACAGGACGACGGAACGGCGAAACGCGGCGAGGCGCGCCGGCGCGATCCCGGTTTCGAGGACTTCACCCGTCTGAAGACGATGCTGAAGCAGCAGGGCTTCTACCGTCGTCCCACCGCGCGGATCCTCGCCGAGCTGGCCCTGCACGTCACGATCCTCGCCGGCGGCCTGGCGATCGTGATCGCGTCCTCGCACCTCGCGCTCTCGGTGCTCGGCCTGTTCGTGGTCACCCTGGGCTGCCTGGGGATCGCCACCAACACCCACACCTCGGCCCACTTCGCGACCTCCGACAAGCCCTGGGTCAACAAGGCGCTGACCTATTTCGGCTACCCGCTGGTGCTCGGCTTCTCGGCGACGTACTGGTGGCACAAGCACCACGTGGTGCACCACCCCGCCCCGAACGTGATCGGCGTCGACGCCGACGTGGAACTGTCACCGTACTTCGCCTACACCGAGCGGGATCTCGACGCGGCACGCCCGCTGCACCGGTTCTACTTCGGTCTGCAGTGGATCCTGCTTCCGCTCGCGCTGGGGCTCAACGGCGTGAACATGCTGCGTCGCGGCTGGACGTTCCTGGCCCAGGCCCTCGCCGACCCCGAGCGACGCACCCCGGACCACTGGATCGACCTGGGCGTGACGATCCTGCACCTGACGCTGTACCTGGTCATCCCCTCGCTGGTCTTCGGCCCCGGCCCGGCGTTCGCGTTCTACTTCGCCCGCGCCGCGCTCATGGGCTACGCGCTGTTCGCCGTGCTGGCCCCCGGCCACTATCCCGAGGAGGCGGTGGCGCTGGACCCGCGGGACCGCTCGCGGCTGTCGTTCCTGCAGCTGCAGACCATCACCACGATCAACTTCCGCACCGGCCCCTACGGGAGGCTGCTCTGCTCGGGGCTCGAGTTCCACATCGAGCACCACCTGTTCCCGCGCATCAGCCATCCCCACTACCCCAAGCTCGCCGCCCAGCTGCGCGCGATGTGCGAGCGCAACGGTTACCCCTACCGCAGCTTCGGCTGGGGCGAGGTGCTGTGGAAGTCGGCCAGGACCTTCGCCAACCCGAAGAAGATCTGGAGCGATCCCGGATCGGTGCTGCCGTTCCCGTAGGCGGCGGCTGCCGATTGACACCCTCGCCGCGACCGGCTTAGGATCGAGACAGCGGCGGATCGGAAACTGAAAAGCTTCTAGCCAAGCGCCTTCCGTCCTGCCGAAGCGGCAGCGGCGTCCCGCTGTCCCGGGAGTGGCCAGGATGGACCACGGCGAGCGCACCCCGATCACTGCGGAGACGACGGAGCAACTCCTCGCCCGCATCCGCCGCGGGGACGCCGCGGCCCGCGAGCAACTCCTCGCCCGTTACTGGCCCGCGTTGCGGCGCTGGGCCCGCGGCCGGCTGCCCGCCATGGCCCGCGGTATCGGCGATACCGAGGACCTCGTGCAGGTCACCCTGCTGAAGGCGTTGGACAAGATGAGCGGCTTCGAGCCACGCGGTCCGGGGTCGTTCATGGCGTACGTGCGGAAGAGCCTGATCAACCGGAGGAACGACTGGATCCGGGCCGCGCGTCGCCGGCCGCAAGCCGAGGAACTGCCGACCGATCTCCCGCTGCCGGGACCGTCGCCCCTGGAGCGGGCCATCGGCCGGGAGCGGCTCGAGGCGTACGAGGAGGCGCTGGCGACGCTGCCCGAGACGCAGCAGGAGGCCGTGGTGCTGAGGGTCGAGATGGGTTTCACGCACGCCGAGGTCGCGAATGCGGTCGGCTGCCCGTCGCCCAACGCGGCCCGGATGATGGTCGCCCGCGCCCTGGTGCGGCTCTCCGAGGTGATGGATGAGCGAGCGAACCGATCCTGAGCTGTTCCGCATCGCCAAGGCGGTGGCGGACCGCACGACCGTGGCCTGGGACCGCCTGGGCACGGTCGACGGCGAGTCCGCGCGGAAGATCCGGCACCTGAAGCTGGTCGACGAGATCAGCGCGGCCTACGGCAACCCGCCGGCCACGGCCGGCTCGTCGGCCCTGGACCGGCGGCCCGCGCCGCCCGAGATCCCCGAGCGCTGGGGCAAGCTGGAGCTGCGCGAGCAGATCGGCGCCGGCGGATTCGCCACGGTGTACCGCGCCTACGATCCGGACCTGGACCAGGACGTGGCGCTGAAGCTGCTCAACCCGGAGATCTACGAGGGCAACGACGACGCCCGCGCGGTCTTCCTCTCCGAGGCGCGCCGGCTGGCCCGCGTTCGCCACGCCAACGTGATCACCGTGCACGGCGTCGAGGAGCACGACGGCCGGATCGGCCTGTGGATGGACCTCTTGGAGGGCATGACGCTCGAGGAATGGCTGGACCTCCAGGGTCCGCTCTCCGCCGAGCAGGCGGCGCTGGTCGGGATCGACCTGTGCCGGGCGCTGGCGGCGGTGCACGCCGAGGGTCTGGTGCACCGCGACGTCAAGACCTCCAACGTGTTCCGCGAGACCGGCGGCCGCATCGTGCTGATGGACTTCGGCTCCTCCGCCGAGCGGAAGCCCGAGACCTCGCGGCTCGACCTGCGGCGCCTGTCGGGAACGCCGGCCTACATGGCGCCGGAGCTGTTCCGCGGCACCGATTCCGGGCGGCGCGTCGACGTCTACGCCATGGGGGTGCTGCTGTACCGCCTGGTGACGGGGCTGTACCCGGCGCCGCCGGACCTGCCGTACGACCGCCGCGGCGAGTACGTGCCGCTGCGCGACCGCCGAGCGGACGTCCCGCTGGCCTTCGTGCGCGTGATCGAGCGGGCGCTGTCGGTCGACTTCGAAGCGCGCTACCGCGGGGCGGGGGAGATGGAACGCGCACTGGCCGAGTGCATCGGCGGGCTGCGGGGCGGGGACTCGCCGGCCGCCGGCCCGGTGTGGTGGACGCGGCCGCGAGTGCTGGTCCCGGCGTTCACGGCGCTGGTCGCGGCGGTCGCGCTCGTGGTGGGACTGTGGCCGGCGCGCTTCCGGGTCGAGGCCGAGCTGTTCCGCAGCAGCGACGGCTTCGAGCAGCGGTTGCGCGACAGCGCCCGCATCGTTCCCGGCGACAAGCTGTTCCTGGAGGTCGAGGGAACGCGGCCGCTCCACGTCTACGTGCTCAACCGCGACGCGCTGGGCGAAACCTACGTGCTGTTCCCGCTGCCGGATCTCGAGCGGCAGAACCCGTTGCCCGCCGGCCGGCGCCTGCGCCTGCCCGGCACGCTCGGCGGCGAGCCGTTTACGTGGCAGGTGACCAGCGCGGGCGGCGAGGAGTTCCTGCTCGTCGCCGCCTCGCGCCAGCCGCTGGCCGAGCTCGAGCGCGCGCTGGCCGACGTGCCGCGCTCGGCGCCCGGCGTGCCGGTGCGCCTCGACGCCCCCGGCCTGATCGGCACGCTGCGCGGGATCGGCGGGCTGGCGCCGGACCCGAGCCCGGGCCTCGGGTCAGGCTCGCCGCTGGGCGAGGCCCTCGACGAGGTTTCGATCCGCGCCGGGATGTCGCGCGACGTGTGGATGTGGGAGATCCGGCTGAGCAATCCCTGAGGGGGGCCATGGACGGCAGGCACCGACATCGAGCGTCGATCGGCCGACTCGCGTCGGCGATGGCGGTCCTCGCGACGACGCTGGCTCTCCCGGCGGAGGCGCCGGAACCGCAGCAGATCCGGGCGCTGATCGAAGATCACGAGCTGGCCGAGGCGGCGCGCGCGGCGCGCGCGCTGCTCGAGGACATCCGCGCCCGTTCCGCGGACGGAACCGTCGAGGAGGCCGACGCGCTCGACCTGCTGGTGGAGACCTTGCTGCGCTCGGGTCGCCAGGGCGAGCCGGAGACGCCGGACCTGGCCGACCGCGCGCTGCGCGTGCGCGAGCGCTGGGCCGGCGAGCGGCACGCCGACCTCGAGATGGCGCTGATGAACCTCGGCTACATCCACTACCAGGCCCACCGCTACGACGAGGCGCGGGCGATCTACGAGCGCCTGATCCCGATCGTCGAGACGGCGCGCGGCACCGACGATCCGAAGCTTGAGTACTACGCGCGAATGCTGGGCGGGGTGCACCTCCAGCAGGATCGCTACGCCGAGGCCCGGGTGCAGTTCGAGCGGGCGCTGTCGATCATGGAGCTGATCGAGGGTCCCGACAGCCCCGCCCTGGCCAAGCCGCTGATCGACCTGTCGATCTGCGCGCAGAACGAGGGCCGGTACGATGCCGCCGAGGCCCACCTCGCGCGGCTGGACGGGATCCTCGAGCAGGCGTCGCACCCGGATCCTCCACTCCGGGCGCATGTCATCAACGCGCGCGCCACGCTGGACTACAAGCTGGGGCGGTTCCTCGAGGCGACGATCGACTTGCCCGCTCCGTCCCCGAGCGTCAATCAACCCGCCGAAGTTCAGGTCAAGATCCGGAACGTCGGCGGGGCGGCGTCGCCGCAGGGGACGCGCGTCGTGGTCACGGTCTCGCGCAGCACGCTCGGGGTCCTGACCCTGGAGTGGCTCGTACCGAAGAAGTTCTATGCCAGCCACTTGTTGCTCCTGGACTGGCTGGGCCCGATCGATGTGAGGCGGTTACCGTTCCAGCCCGCCGGCGCCCCGTTGATGATCACCCTTCCCTGGCTGGTCCGGATCGACCGCGAGCTGGACAGCATCGAGCCTCAGGACCATCGCCTGATCCAGGTGCCGTTCACGCCCGTCAAGGCCGGAACGCACGAGGTGCGGGTGACCGCCGACGTTACCGGTCACATCCGCGGCGGCGATGGGCCGCAGGTCACCGAGGTCAGCTTCGCCGTGAGCTGAGGAGTCCGCTTTCACGGAGAGCCCCGCCGCGCGTTTCGTCGTATGCTCCCCGGGGGGACGATGAGGGGGCGCGGAAACGGCATCGGCTACCGGCAGGCGCGCGCGGTCGCGGGCGCCGCCCTCGCCGTGCTCGCGCTCGCCGTCGTTCCGGTCCACGCCGACGATCCCGAGCTGCTCTGGACCTGGAGCTTCGACCCGCTTTCGCCGGTCAACAACGACGTGGCGACCGTGCTCGGCGGGCCGGACATCGACGGCGACGGGGTGGCCGAGGCGCTGGCGGCGTGCGAGGACTACACGGTGCGTGCGCTGAGCGGGCGGCCGGACGGGACGGGCACGCCGGCGCTGTTGTGGAGCTTCGGCGGGACCGACGAGCGGCCGCCGGACGACCGCACGCTGGCGCTGTTCCCCGACCGGAGCGGGGACGGGCTGCCCGAGGTGCTGTTCGCCACGGGGGCCAACGACCGCTCGGTGCACCTGATCCGCTCGAGCGACGGGGCGGGGCTGTGGAGCTTCGACGTGCGCGACAGCGGCTGCCCCGACCTGGCCACGGTCTACCAGCCGCGGCCCGTTGGCGATCTCGACGGTGACGGAGTCACGGATGCGGCGGCGGCGGTGGGCTACCCGTGCCGCAAGGTGCTGGCGCTGTCGGGACAGACCGGCGCCCTGCTGTGGGAGCAGGCGGCGTTCGACGGCTTCTGGGCCGTGGCGGCGGCCGGGGACCTGACCGGGGACGGCCGGCCCGACGTCCTGGCCGGGTGCGGCTCGAACAACGACGACAACCGGGCCTTCCTGCTCGACGGGCGCGTCGACCCGGGCGGCGACCCGCGCGCGGTGTGGGAGTTCACCGCCGGGGCGATGGCCTCGACCGTGACGCCGATCGACGACATCACCGGCGACGGCGTCCCGGACGCGGTGTTCGGCTCGTGGGACGGCTACGTGCGCGCGCTGGACGGGGCCAGCGCGGGCGCGATCGGCGCCCCGCTGTGGGAGCACGAGATCACCCAGGCGCTGTTCGACGACGTGACCCACACGCTGCGCATGCCCGACGTCGACGGCGACTGCGTCGACGACGTCGCCATCGGCTCCTACGTCCGGAGCATCCGCGTGCTGTCGGGCGCCACCGGGCAGCCGCTGTGGGCGCCGGTCTCGCTGGGCGAGCCCGGGATGCAGGTGGCGACCATCGCGATCGCGCCCGACCTCGACGGCGACCAGCAGTGGGACCTGATCGCCGGGACCTGGAACGACGGCACGGTGAACGTGGTCGGCGGCGCCACCGGTGAGGTGCTGTGGACCTGGGCCGCGCCGGACAACGTGGCCAGCGTGGCCGCCATCGACGACCTGGACGGCGACGGGCTGCCCGACGTGCTGGCCGGGGTGATGGACGTGTCCACGATCTACGCGCTGCGCGGGCGCACCACCACCTCCTGCGTGCGGCCGGTGGTCGAGGTCGAGGACCTGCGCGTCGAGCGGCTCGACACGGTGCGCCTGCGGCTGACCTGGCAACCCGTGACCGACCCCTGCCACCGCGAGTACCGCGTCTACGGCGTGCCGGCCGACGCCGGCGGCTGCTTCGCGCGGCTGGTCGACCTCAGCGACCAGGACGAGGACAACCGCGCCACCGACACCGACTGGACCGGCCCCGGGGAGCAGCTGGGCTACCTGGTGATCTCGGTGGCCCGGCGCGGCGGCGCGGGGCCGCTGGGCCACTTCCGGCGTTAGCCGCCGCCCTGCGCGCCGTCGAAGCGCGCCCGGAGCCAGGCGCCGACCTCCCGGATCTCCTCGAGACACACCTGGTGCTGCATCGGGTAGCTCCGGAACTCGGCCTCGTACCCCAGCTCGACCAGCTTGCGGTGCGTGGCCACGCCGCGGTCGTGGGGCACCATCGGGTCGTGCTCGCCGTGGGCCTGGAAGATCGGCGTCTTGCGGTTGGCCTCGCCGCGTTCCCGTTCCAGCCGGTCCTCGAACAGCAGGTAGGTCGACAGCACCAGCAGGCCGGCCAGCCGCCGCTCGTAGCGCAGCCCGACGTGGAGCGCGATGGCGCCGCCCTGGGAGAAGCCGGCCAGCACGATCCGCTCGGCGGGCACACCGCGCTCGATCTCGCGCCCGATCAGCGCGCGGACCTGCTCCACCGAGCGCAGGATCCCGCGCTCGTCCTGGTCGCGGCGCAGGTCGAGCGCCCGCACGTCGTACCAGGCGGGCATGATCAGGCCCATGTTGATCGTCACCGGGATCTTCGGCGCGTGCGGGAACACGAACCGCACCGCGAGCGCGCGGTCCAGCCCCAGCTCGGGGACGATCGGCTCGAAGTCGTGGCCGTCGGCGCCGAGCCCGTGCAGCCAGATCACCGCGTGCCGCGCGGGAGCGGAGGGCTCGATCTCGACCGCGGGCAGCAGCCCGCTCATCGGGGCCACGTCTCCGCGATCCGCTCGGTGTCGAGGTAGTCCTGGATCTCCACGATGCGACCCTCGTGCAGGCGGAACAGCGTCACGCCCCGGTTGGTGTACGGGCGGCCGTCGCGCGTGGTGCCCGCGTTGGTCCACCGGGCCACGGCGTGGTCCCCGGCCACCCCGGTCCAGCTCACCGTGAAGCGCAGCCCGTCGCGGAACAGCCGCTGGTTCGACTTCAGGAACACCAGCACGCGCCGGCGGCCCTCGAAGCGCCCGCCGAAGCGCCGCCCCGGGAACTCGAGCTCCACCCGCTCGTCGAGACGCTGCTCGATCGACCCGAAATCGCCGCGCTGGAGCGCGTCGAAGAAGGCCCTGACGTCGTCCGGGGTCATGGAGCGGCAGGGTAGCCGCCGGGGTCGGATCCGTCCAGATCGGGGGCCGTCCGTGCGACCATGGGGCCGGCGAATGCGGGAGCGTGAAACGGAATCCGCCGGCCGTGCGTTCAAGCCCCCGGGGAGGCGAGCCGCCAGCGATGACCGATCCCGACCGGGCGCGGGTCAGGCGGGCGCGGCGCGGCGATCGCCGAGCCCTGACGGAGCTGTATGAGACGCACCACAAGCGCCTGCTCGGGTACCTGCTCCGGCTGGTCGGCAGCCGCCCGCTGGCCGAGGACGTGTTCCAGGAGGTGTGGGTGAAGGTGATCGAGGGTCTCGGCCGCTACCGCGAGGGCCGCGGCACCTTCCGGGCGTGGCTGTTCCGCGTGGCCGGCAACGCGGCAGTGGACCGGCTGCGTCGCGAGGGCCGGCGGGCGGGCCCCGCGCTGGACGCCCCGGACGGCGAGACCGGTGAGCGTGGGATCGACCGGGTGCCCTCGGAGCGCCCCGGCCCGGACCGCGTCGGCGCGGGCCGGATGTTCGGCCAGCGGCTGGCCGAGGAGCTGCGCGCGTTGCCGGAGCGCCAGCGGGCCGCGGTGCTGCTGCGGCACCAGCAGGGGATGAGCTACGCCGAGCTGGCCGCGGCGCTCGGCGCGCCGGAGGGCACCGCCAAGACGCTGGTGCACCGCGGCGTGAAGACGCTGCGCGAGAGGCTCGAAGCATGGAAGACCTGAGCCGGGTGACCGAGGCGATGCTGCGGCGCGCGCTGGCGCGGGATGCGGAGGCGGAGCCGTCTCCCGCCGTCGACGCCGCGGTGCGGGCCCTGCTGCGCGACGCGGTCGTGGCGTCGCGAGCGTTGCTGCGTCCGGAACTGGCCGCGGGTCTTGCCGTCGCCGCGCTGGCGGCGCTGACCTCGGCGCTGGCGGCGCTGTTCGCCGAGGCCGGCGCGGCCGAAGCGGGGCCGCTGGTGGCGTTGCTGGTGGTGGCGATCTATCTCGCGCTGAGCTCGGCGGCGGCGCTGCCGCTGCTGCTCGGCGCGCGGCGGCGGCGTGCGGTCGCCGGCGGAGGCGTGGTGCGATGACGGATCCGGGCAACCGCAAGGGAGTCAACGTCCCGCTGCTGATCGGGCTGGCGCTGGTCGGCCTGGTGTTCCTGACGCTGTGGACGCAGGGCTGCGTCGCGGGCACGTTCGGGTTCCGCCGCTGGTGGCCCTGGGGCGGGCACGCCTGGCCCTGGGATCCGACGTCCTGGCGGACCGGTCTGTTCGGACCGTTGTACCCGTTGTTCGGCATCTGGGGCCTGATCCAGGTCGCACTCGCGCTGTGGGTCGGCGTCGACGCCAACCGCCGCGGGATCAACGGCGTGCTGTGGGGCCTGTTGGTGCTGTTCACCAGCGTGGTCGGCCTGATCGTCTACCTGCTCGTCGCGCCGACCCTCGAAAGCCAGCGTAACGGCCGCGCCGCCGGGGCGGGGGCCGCGGAGCCGCCGCCCGCGGCGCCGGCCCCGGCTCCGGCTCCGGACTGTTGCGGTCGCTGCGGGACGCCGCTGCGCGCGGATTTCAGGGCTTGCCCCGAGTGCGGGACCCCGACGCAGAGCGCCTGCCGGGAGTGCGACCGCCCGCTCGAGCCGGGGTGGAAGGTCTGCCCGTTTTGCGGAACCGCCGCCGCGGCGCCGCCCGCGCCGCCCGGGGGGTGAGCGGCTACCAGCGCAGCAGCCAGGCGAAGATCAGCGGCGCCACGATCGTGGCGTCCGACTCGATGACGAACTTGGGCGTGCCGACGCCCAGCTTGCCCCAGGTGATCTTCTCGTTGGGCACCGCGCCGGAGTAGGAGCCGTAGCTGGTCGTCGAATCGCTGATCTGGCAAAAGTAGCCCCACAGCGGCACGTCGGCGCGCTTGACGTCCTGGGCCAGCATCGGCACGACGCAGATCGGGAAGTCGCCCGCGATGCCTCCGCCGATCTGGAAGAAGCCGATCGAGTGCCGGGCGCTTTCCCGCTCGTACCACTGCGCCAGATCGACCATGTACTCGATCCCGCTCTTGACCGTGTCGGCCTTCCGCAGCGTGCCCTTGATGAGGTGTCCCGCGAACACGTTCCCCAGCGTCGAGTCCTCCCAGCCCGGCACGTACAGCGGAAGCTGCTTCAGCATCGCCGCGTGCAGCCAGCTGTCCCGGGGGTCGATCTGGAATTTCGGCCGCAGCTCGTCGCTCGCCAGCACCCGGTACAGGAACTCGTGCGGGAAGTGGCGTCGCCCTTCATCCTCGGCCGAGTTCCATTCCTCCAGCACCCGCCGCTCGATGCGCCGCATCGCCTCTTCCTCGGGAATACAGGTGTCGGTGACGCGGTTGAGGTGTTGCTCGAGCAGCCGCTGCTCGTCCTGCTCGGTCAGGTTGCGATAGCCCGGAACGCGTTTGTAGTGCTCGTGGGCCACCAGGTTGAACGCGTCCTCCTCGAGGTTGGCGCCGGTGCAGGCGATGGCGTGGACCTTGTCCTGCCGGATCATCTCGGCCAGCGAGAGGCCCAGCTCGGCGGTGCTCATCGCGCCGGCCAGGGTCACGAACATCTTGCCGCCGGCCTGGAGGTGACGCTCGTAGGCCTCCGCCGCGTCGCGCAGCGCGGCCGCGTTGAAGTGCCGGTAGTGGCGTTCGATGAAGTCGCGGATCGGGCAGTCGCTCATGGGCTCGTCCAGCGCGGAAGGTCGATCGATGGACCGCTATCCTAGCAGACACGGGCGCCGCCGCGGTTTATAGTGTGCTGCGGAGGAGCCATGAGCGAGCGAGATCGGATCACGAGCGGAGCGGCGACAGTGGCGATCGTGCTGGCGCTGCTGCTCGCGGCGGGCTGCGCCGGAGGCGGCGACGCGGCGCGTGGCAACGCCGCAGGAGGTGACGAGGTGCAGGCCCGCGCGATCGAGCTGGCCCGGGAGCTGATCATCGTCGATACGCACATCGACGTTCCGTACCGCTTGACGGAGCGGATGCAGGACGTCTCCACCCGCACCGACGGCGGAGACTTCGACTACCCGCGCGCCGTCGAGGGCGGGCTCAACGCCGCGTTCATGTCGATCTACGTCCCGGCGAGCACCCAGGAGCAGGGCGGAGCCAGGGCGCTGGCCGAGGAGCTGATCACGATGGTCGAGGGCATCGCCGCGGCCCATCCCGACAAGTTCGCCATCGCCCGCTCGCCGGCCGAGGTGCGCCGGCACTTCGCCCAGGGCCTGCTGTCGCTGCCGTTGGGGATGGAGAACGGCGCGCCGCTGGAGGGCGATCTGGCCAACCTGGCCCACTTCCACCGGCGCGGGATCCGCTACATCACGTTGACGCACTCGGCGAACAACGCGATCTGCGACTCGTCGTACGCCGAGCAGCGCACGTGGAACGGGCTGAGCCCGTTCGGCCGCGAGGTCGTGCTGGAGATGAACCGGCTCGGCGTGATGGTCGACGTGTCGCACGTCTCCGACGAGGCGTTCTGGCAGGTGATGGAGGTCAGTCGCGCGCCCGTGATCGCCTCGCACTCCTCGTGCCGGCGCTTCACGCCCGGGTTCGAGCGCAACATGAGCGACGAGATGATCGTCAAGCTGGCCGAGCGCGGGGGCGTGATCCAGATCAACTTCGGCTCGACGTTCATCGAGGAGCAGTACAACCGCGAGAGCATCGCGCGCTGGTTCGCCGTGGGCAAGCTGCTCGAGGAGCACGGGCTGACCCGCGAGGACGCGGAGGGCCGCCGGCTCGCCGAGCAATACGCCACGGACCATCCACTGCAGGTGGCGACGCTGTCCGACGTGGCCGACCACTTCGACCACGTGGTGCAGCTGGTCGGGGTGGACCACGTCGGAATCGGCTCGGACTACGACGGGGTCGGCGATTCGTTGCCCACCGGGCTGGAGGACGTCTCGAAGTACCCCAACCTGATCGCCGCGCTGCTGCGCCGCGGCTACACGGACCAGGACATCGAGAAGCTCGCCGGCGCCAACCTGCTGCGGGTGTGGTCGGAAGTCGATCGGGTCGCCGAGGAGCTGCAGCGCGGGTCATGACCGGGGAGGCTCCCCGGGGCCGCGGCCGACCACGGTAACCTGGAGCTCCCCGCCGTAGACGATCTCCACCGCGTCCCCCTCGGCCAGCTCCGCCGCCAGCGCGGGATCGGCGACCGCATCCCAGGTCTCGCCGTTGGCGAACACCTTCCCGCGAGCGGCCGGCTCGCCCGGGCGGGCCCGGAACCCGCGTACCACGCGGCCGGTGGCGCGCATGCCCGGCGCGCGGGTGCCCGGCGACGGTCCGGACAATCCCAACTGCCGCAGCAGGCGGTTGCCGAGATCGGACAGCGGCAGGGTCGACAGCGCCACCAGCGCCGCCACCGCCAGCAACCCCAGCACGACCAGCGCCAGCAGCACCAGCAGGATCTCGAACAGCATGCGGGCCTCTCCCTAGTCGAAGCGGAACACGTAGAACGACCAGCCGATGCGGTCCACGGGCTCGTACAGGCTGAGCCAGTTGTTGCGCGTGCCCTGCCGCCGGGCCACCAGCTCGCCGCGGATCAGCATGTGCGTGCTCACGACGTAGGTCGCGCCGGGTTCGGGGCTCTCGCGCCATTCGGAGCGCCGCACCGGCTCCCAGCGGACGCCGTAGTAGTCGGGGTTGCCGTTCCAGGGGCCCTGGATCAGCCGCACCCGCTCGACCCCCTGCCGGTCCATCCAGGACCGCAGGCGCTTGAGGTCCTGTCCCCAGTCGATGTTGGAGTCGTCGAGCCAGCGGTGGCCGTTGCGCGGTCCTCCGGCCAGCTCGTTGAAGTAGGCCAGCTGGTCGGGATAGCTGCGCACCGTACCGAAGACGAGCCACAGCCCGAGCAGCGCCAGCGCCCCCGCGCGCCGCCGCGATCCGAGCGCCCACGGGGCGAGCCGACCGGCGAACACGAACGCCAGCGGGTAGACCGGCAGCAGGTAGCGCACGCCGATGTCGTCCGCCAGCGCCGAGGTGACCACGAAGAACAGCCCCGCCGGCAAGAGCAGGAACGCCTCGTCGAGCCAGTGCCCGCCGCGCCGGCGCCGCAACGTCGCCGCCGCGGCGGCGAGCAACACCAGCGTGGGCAGCGGCGTCTTGACCAGGAACGCCACGATGAAGTAGTGCCACCACCCGTCGATGGCGAACTGGCCCATCAGATACTCGGCATAGTCGGGGCGGTGGTTGCGGTTGACCTCGCGCATGCCGTCCAGGTAGAACGAAGGATCGAGCGGGAACAGGTAGACTGCCCACACCACGAGCCCGGCCAGCGCCAGCATCGCCGCGCCGGCCAGCGCCCAGGCGCGCCATCCGCCGCGGCCGCTCAGGGCCGCCAGCGCCAGCAGCAGCGCGAGCGCCGGGAGCAGGATCACCGCCGAGAACTTGGCGCCCAACGCCAGGCCCAGCGTCACCCCGGCCAGGGCCAGGTTGGCCCGCCCGCCGTGCCGCACGTAGCGCCAGGTCAGGTACAGACAGGCCGTGAAGAAGCAGGCCAGCCCGAGGTCCATCGTCACGTAGCGCGCGTGCGCGATCACGTTGGGGCAGAAGACGTACAGGCCCAGCGCCAGCAGGCCCGCGGCGCGCCCGAACAGCTCGGCGGCCCAGCAGGCGACCAGCGCGCCCAGCAGCACGGCCAGCAGCACCGTCGGCAGGCGGCCCCAGAACAGCAGCCGGTCGGCGTCGTTGCCGTAGAGGAAGCGGTAGCCGAACGCGGCCTGGTCCGGCGGCTCCGCGCGCCAGGCCGGATCGTCGAGGTCGAGCTGCGGGCGCAGCAGCAGCAGCGGCAGCGCGCACAGCTGCTTGATCAGCGGGGGGTGCTCGGGGTTCAGACGCAGCCGGCCGGTGGCCAGGTAGCTGTAGCCGGCCGGCAGGTGGACCGTCTCGTCTCCGCTGGCCGTGAGCAGCCGCATGCTGCCGACCGCCTGGGCCACGAACGCCGCGAGCAGCAACGCCGCGACACCGAGCGCCACGGCCCGGCCCGGTTCCGGCCGACGAGACTCCATGCGACTCCCTTCGATGCTATTGTAACGGCCCTCGCCGGGAGGGCCGGACCATGAACCCACTCGATCCGAACGACTTCCTCGACGTGCGCTCGCTGCTCGGCCAGCACGAGCTGGAGCTCGCGCAGCGCGCGCGACGCGTGATGGACGAGCAGGCGCGCCCCGTGATCGCGCGGGCGTTCGACGAGCATCGCTTTCCCCGGGAGCTGGTGCCCGGACTGGCCGCACTCGGCGCGCTGGGCTGCAATCTCGAGGGCTACGGCTGCCCCGGTCTCGGCCACACCGCCTACGGGGTGATCTGCCAGGAGCTGGAGGCGGTGGACAGCGCGATCCGCAGCTTCGTCTCGGTCCAGACCAGCCTCGCGATGTACTCGATCCACGCCTACGGCAGCGAGGAGCAGAAGCAGCGCTGGCTTCCGCCGATGGCCGGTGGCGAGGCCGTCGGGTGCTTCGGGCTCAGCGAGCGGCACGGCGGCTCCGACCCGGCCGCAATGCGGACCACGGCCAAACGCCACGGGGACGACTGGGTGCTCGACGGATCGAAGATGTGGATCACCAACGGCTCGCTGGCCGAGCTGGCCGTGGTCTACGCCCGGACCGAGCAGGGGATCCGCGGCTTCCTGGTCGAGCGCGGCACCCCGGGCTACGGCGCGCGGACGCTGGAGCGCAAGTACTCGCTACGGGCCTCCAGCACCGCCGAGCTGACCCTGGAGGGCGCGCGGGTCCCCGAGGCGGCGCGGCTGCCGGGGGCGGAGGGGCTGGGCGCGCCCCTGGGCTGCCTGAACCAGGCCCGTTACGGCATCGCCTGGGGCGCGGTCGGCGCGGCGCTGGACTGCTTCGGCACCGCGCTCGAGTTCACCCGCGGCCGCAAGCTGTTCGGCCGGCCGCTGGCCCACACCCAGACCGTCCAGCGGCGGCTGGCCGAGATGGCGCGCCGGATCGCCACCGGGCAGCTCCTGGCGCTCCGGCTGGGGCAGCTCAAGGATGCGGGGCGGCTCCGGCCGGCCCAGGTTTCGCTGGCCAAGTGGAACAACGTCAGGATGGCGCTCGACGTGGCCCGGGACGCCCGGGACCTGCTCGGCGCCGGCGGGATCAACCTCGACCACTCCCCGCTGCGCCACGCCATGAACCTGGAGAGCGTGATCACCTACGAGGGGACCGAAACGGTCCACGAGCTGGTGGTCGGGCGGGAGCTTACCGGATTCTCGGCGTTCTGAACGGCTCTGGACGGGTTCGGGCGCGTCGGATAACCTCTGTCCCACCAGTCCGGTATGCGGGCGCCGGCGGAAGCTTGACGCCGCGCGACCGCCCCCAGGGACGGGGACAACGAGGAGTCGACAATGCGCGAGGCCGTGGAAAAACTGTGGCCGGAGCTCGAATGGATCAAGGACCCGGAGCTGCGCGAGGCGACGCTCCAGACCTGGATCAAGGCGTTCGAGGCCAGCCCGTTGACGCCCGGGGACCTGGAGCAGATCCCGTTCACGCTGCTGATCCCGAACTGCCCGGCGACGTTCATGGAGCACAAGCGCTGCGTCGTGCACATCGCGCGCCGCTCCGCCGAGGCGATGGAGGAGTTCCTGGGCCAGGTACTGCCGATCGACCACGACGTGGTGGTGGCGGGAGCGATCCTGGCCGACGTGGGCAAGCTGCTGGAGTACGAAAAGCGCGGCGGCAAGGCGGTGCAGAGCGACCGCGGCAAGGCGCTGCGGCATCCCTTCACCGGCGTGCACCTGGCGCTGAGCTGCGGCGTGCCCGACGCGGTGTGCCACATCGTGGCCACGCACGCGGCCGAGGGCGACCTGGTCAAGCGCAGCACCGAGGCGTTCATCGTGCACCACGCCGATTTCATGAGCTACGAACCGTTCAAGAACCTGAAATGACCCCGATCCCGAATCAAGACGAGGAATCCCGGTGAGCGACAACAACGGAACGATCACGGCGCGCATCTCGCGCTGGGCCTGCCAACTGGACTACGAGCAGCTCGACGACGCGGCGATCCGCGAGGCCAAGCGTTACCTACTGGACTCGCTAGGTTGCGCGCTGGGCGGTTACCAGCAGCACGACGTGAAGATCGCGCTGGAGGTGCTGGAGGAGCACGGGGGCGGCGGACCCGCCACGGTGATCGGCACCGGGCGGCGGATGGATCCGATCTCGGCGTCGCTGCTCAACGCGCTGATGGTGCGCGTGATGGACTACAACGACATCTACTGGAAGCAGGACCCCTCGCACCCCTCGGACATCATCCCCGCGGCGATGGCCTGCGGCGAGCGCACCGGCAAGAACGGCCGCGACCTGATCGTGGGCATCGTGCTGGGACACGAGTTCGAGATGCGGCTGTGCGAGGCCGCGTTCCCGGGAATCCGCGAGCGCGGCTGGCACCACGCCACGCTGACCGCCTTCGTCTCGCCGATCGTCGCGGCCCGGATGCTCGACCTGAGCTGGGAGCAGATGCAGCACGCGATCGGCATCTCGGGCTCGCGGATGGCCACGCTGGGCGCGGTGACGGCGGGCAAGCTGACGATGATGAAGAACACCGTCGACCCGCTGGCCACCCAGAGCGGCGTGCTGGCGGCGCTGTTCGCCGAAAACGGCTACAGCGGCCCCGAGCACGTGATCGACGGCAAGGAAGGCCTGGTGCACTGCATGGGGCCGGAGTGGAAGCTGGAGCTGCTGGAGCAGGGGCTGGGCGACGGTTTCCGCATCACCCAGTGCGGGATGAAGGCGTTTCCCACCGAGGCGCTGACCCACGCGCCGATCTCCTGCACGCTCGACCTGATCAAGCAGCACGACCTGTCGGCGGACGAGATCGAGAAGGTGCACATCCGCTCGCTGGCCCGCGCGGCGGACATCCTGGCCGATCCCTCGAAGTACGACCCGCGGAACAAGGAGACCGCCGACCACAGCCTGCCCTACGTGATCGCGGCGGCGGTCGCCGACCGGCAGGTCACGCCGCTGCAGTTCACCGACGAGAAGATCATGGACCCCAGGATCCGCGCCCAGCTGCACAAGGTCGAGGTGGTCGCGGACCCCGAGATCGAGGCGCTGTTCCCGAAGCTCCAGCGCGTGATCGTGCGCATCCACGCGACCGGCGGGCGCGAGTTCGAAAAACAGATCGACTACCCCAAGGGCGACCCGCGCAACCCGCTCAGCGACGAGGAGATCGAGGAGAAGTTCGACGCGCTCGCCGAGCCGATCCTCGACGCCGACCGGCGCGCCCGGATCAAGCAAGCCGTGTGGGAGCTGGACCGGCAGGACTCGATCACCTCGTTGCTGGAGCTGACCAAAACGGGTTGACCCGGGGCGTCCCGGGCGAGAGGCGACAATGGGACAGACGGTCGTCGAGAAGGTGGCGCAGACACACCTGGCGGAGGGGCCGCAGCGGCCGCTGCGCGCCGGGGACTTCCTGTCGATCCGGCCGCGGCACGTGATGACCCACGACAACACCGCGCCGGTGATGCAGAAGTTCAAGGCCATCGGCGCGCCGCGAATTCGCGATCCCAAGCAGCCGGTGTTCGTGCTCGACCACGACATCCAGAACCGCTCCGAGGAGAACCTGGCCAAGTACCGCGCGATCGAGCAGTTCGCGCGCGACCAGGGCGTCGACTTCTATCCGGCGGGCTCCGGGATCGGACACCAGGTGATGGTCGAGCAGCAGTACGTGGTGCCCGGGGCGTTCGTGGTCGCCTCCGATTCGCACTCCAACATGTACGGCGGCATGGGCGCGATCGGCACGCCGGTGGTGCGCACCGACGCCGCGGCGATCTGGGCCACGGAGACCTTCTGGTGGCAGATCCCGCGCACCGTGGAGGTGCGGCTGACCGGCAAGCTGCCCGCCGGCGCCACGGGCAAGGACGTGATCATCGCGCTGTGCGGGTTGTACAACAAGGGCGAGGTGCTCAACGCGGCGATCGAGTTCACCGGGCCCGGTGTGGCCGCGCTGACGATGGAGGAGCGGCTCGCCGTCGCCAACATGACCACCGAGTGGGGGGCGCTGGTGGGCTGGTTCCCGGCCGACGAGACCACGCTCGGGTACCTGCGCTGGCGGCGCGAGGTGCTCGCTGGCCGCGACGTCCGGCGGGTCACGGACGAGGATCTCGAGCGCTGGGCCGCGCAGCCGCTCGCCGCCGACCCCGACGCCGCGTACGCCGGCCGGATCGAGCTCGACCTGGCCGAGGTGACCCCGCACGTCTCGGGGCCCGACACCGTCCAGGTCGCCACGCCGTTGCAGGAGATCGAGGCGCAGCGGATCGCGATCCACAAGGCGTACCTCGTGTCGTGCGTCAACTCCCGGGTCGAGGACATCGCCGCGGCCGCCGACGTGCTGCGCGGCAAGCGCGTCGCCGCGGGCGTGGAGCTGTACATCGCGGCGGCCAGCGCCGAGGTCCAGCAGGAAGCGGAGCGGAACGGCTCGTGGCCGGCGCTGCTCGAGGCCGGGGCGCATCCGCTCCCGCCCGGCTGCGGCCCCTGCATCGGCCTCGGCGCGGGCCTGCTGGAGCCGGGGGAGGCGGGTATCTCCGCCACCAACCGCAACTTCAAGGGCCGCATGGGCTCGCGCGAGGCGCGCTGCTACCTGGCCAGCCCGGCCGTCGTGGCGGCCTCGGCCGCCGCCGGCTACATCCGCGGGCCGCAGCCGACCGAGGGGCGCCGCCTCGAGCTGCGCTTCGCCTCCCTGGAGGCCCCGGCCGCGGCGGACGAGACCGTCGAGATCCTGCCCGGTTTTCCCGAGCGCGTCACCGGTCGCCTGGTGTTCCTGCCGCAGGACAATCTCAACACCGACGGCATCTACGGCAAGGACTACACCTACCGCGACAACATGACGCCCGAGATGATGGCCCGGGTGATCTTCGAGAACTACGACCCGGCGCTGGCCGGGCAGGCCCGCCGGGGAGACGTGCTGCTCGGCGGATGGAACTTCGGCACCGGCTCGAGCCGCGAGCAGGCGGTGACCTCGCTGCAGGCGGCGGGCATCGCGCTGGTCGTGGCGGGCAGCTTCTCGCAGACCTATCTGAGGAACGCCTTCAACAACGGCTTCCCCTGCGTCGAGTGCCCGGAGCTGCTCGGCCGCGTGCGCGAGCTGATGGCGAAGCAGGTCGACGCCGGGAGCAAGACCGTGATTCCCGGCGACGACCTCGACGTCGATTTCGCGCGCGGCACGATCACGTTCCGCAAGAACACCTTCCGCTTCCCGACCCTCGGCACGGTGCCCCAGGCGCTGGTCGTCGCGGGCGGGGTCGAAAACCAGGTCCGCCGGCAGCTCGGCATCGACCTTCCATAACCGGCGGCGCCCGCGGTGGCGCGCCGAGAGAGAACGGGGAGAGACATGGCCAGGTACACCGTAGTCAGCATGCCCGGAGACGGCATCGGGCAGACCGTGCTCCCGGAGGCGATCCGGGTCCTCGACGCCGTCGGTTTCGACGCCGAGTACGTGCCCGCCGACATCGGCTGGGAGTTCTGGATCAAGGAAGGCAACGCGCTTCCGGCGCGGACGGTGGAGCTGCTGGCCCGCCACAAGCTGGGCCTGTTCGGGGCGATCACCTCGAAACCCAAGCCCGAGGCGGCCAAGGAGCTGTCGCCCGAGCTGCGCGGCAAGGGCCACGAGTACTTCAGCCCGATCGTGGCGATGCGGCAGCGCTTCAACCTCGACGTCTGCCTGCGACCGTGTCGCTCCTTTCCCGGCAATCCGCTCAACTTCATCCGCCGCGGTCCGGACGACAAGATCGATGAGCCGGTGGTGGACGCCGTGATCTTCCGCCAGAACACCGAGGGGATGTATGCCGGCGTCGAGTGGACCGCGCCACCGGCGCAGGTCCGCGAGGCGCTCGGGACACACCCCAAATTCAAGCGTTTTGCCGAAGTTCCGGGCCCGGACCTGGCGATCAGCACCCGGATCATGACCCGCCAGGCCTGCCGGCGCATCATCACGGCGGCATTCGACTACGCCAAGAAGCACGGCTACCGGTCGGTGACGGTGTGCGAGAAGCCGAACGTGCTCCGCGAGACTTCGGGTATGATGGAGGAAGAAGCCCGGAAGATCGCCGCTGGCTATTCCGGCATCGACCTATGGTCGACCAACATCGACGCGCAGATGATGTGGCTCACGAAGAACCCGGAGCACTACGGTGTCCTCGTGGCGGAAAACCTGTTCGGTGACATCACCTCCGACGCCTTTGCCGGCCTGGTGGGGGGACTGGGCTTCGCCGCGTCCGGCAACATCGGCGATGAGGTCGCGGTGTTCGAGCCGACCCACGGATCGGCCCCGAAGTACGCCGAGCTCGATCCGCCGATCGCCAACCCGATCGCGATGATCCTGGCGGCGGCGATGATGCTGGACCACGTCGACGAGACCGCCCGGGCCAAGCGCGTCCGGGACGCCGTGGCGGCGGTGGTGGCGGAGGGCAAGGTCCGGACCTACGACATGATGCGCATACCCGGTGGCGCGGACGTCATCCGGCGCGGGGCGGCCGCGACCTCGCAGATGGCGGACGCGATCATCGACAAGCTCGAATAGACGACGCGCACCGGCGTGCGGTCGCCGGCCGTAGAAGGGGAGAGCTACGGAGATGACCGAACGGATGACCGACTCGGGCGGGCCACAGGGACGGGCCCGCGGAGAGGCAGGACGCCGGGAAGCCGATGTCAGATCGGACCTGTGGGTCGCCTTCGACCCCAGGGAGCGCGGGGGGGTGGAGCTCGTGCTGACCTCGCGCGTGGAGCCGTACTACGGCGACGCGATCCGGGAGCAGGTGCGCGGCATCTTGACCGCGATGGACGTCACGCACGCCCGCATCGAGATCGACGACAAGGGGGCGCTGCCGTTCGTGATCGCGGCCCGGGTCGAGGCGGCGGTGCGGGCCGCCGGCATCGAGTCGCGGGCCGACCTGCGGCCGCAGGCGACGGCTCCGGAGCACCCGCCCTCGGAGCGCCATCGGCCGCGCCGCTCGCGGCTCTACCTGCCGGGGAACGAGCCGAAGTACTTCGTCACCGCGGTGCTCTACGAACCGGACGGGATCATCCTCGATCTCGAGGACTCGGTGCACCCCGACCACAAGGGCGCGGCGCGCCTGTTGGTCCGCAACACGCTGCGTTGCGTCGATTTCAAGGGCGCCGAGCGGATGGTGCGGATCAACCAGCTTCCGCTGGGGCTCGAGGACCTCGCGGCCGTGGTGCCGGAGCGCCCCGAGCTGGTGCTGATCCCCAAGACCGAGTCCGCCGAGCAGGTCCGGGAGGTGGACGCGGCGATCGACCGGCTGCTCGGCGAGTCCCGCCGCGCGCGGCCGCTGTGGTTGATGCCGATCGTGGAGACCGCGCTGGGCGTCGAGCACGCGTTCGAGATCGCCAGTGCCGGAGAGAACGTGGTGGCGCTGACGATCGGGCTGGAGGACTACGCCGCCGACCTCGGGGTGCCCAAGTCCGAGGACGGGATCGAGTCGGCCTACGCGCGGACCCGGCTGGTCAACGCCGCCCGCGCGGCCCGGGTCCAGGCGATCGACTCGGTGTTCGGGCAGGTCGACGACCTGGACGGGCTCCGCGAGTGGGCCGAGGAATCCCGGCAGCTCGGCTTCACCGGCATGGGTTGCGTCCACCCGCGCCAGATCGCGGTGATCCACGAGGCGTTCAGCCCTTTGCCGGAGCAGCTCGCGCGGGCCCGGGCGATCGTGAGCGCCGCCGCGGAGGCCGCCGCCGCGGGCCGGGGAGTGGTCAGCCTGGGCTCGAAGATGATCGACCCCCCGGTGGTCCGCCAAGCGCAACGATTGGTTGAGCAGGCCGAAAAACTGGGTATCCTACCCCCCGAGGGGGAGAGCCAGAGTTGAGCGTCGGGGGGCGAGCCCTTGTCGGAACTGGTCACCAACGCCGTGGGGCGGCGCGTCCCCACGGAGGTCAACGGGCGCGAGCAGCGACCCTTCGCGGGAGTGGGCAGCCGCGACCCCGACGGCAGCCGTCACGGCCCCCCGGTCCGTAGCTGCCGCGACTATCCCCCGGACGGCGACAAGCGGGTCGCCAGCCTCGAGCAGGCGCTCGAGCGCTGCGGGCTGCGCGACGGGATGACCGTCTCGTCGCACCACCACCTGCGCAACGGCGACCGCGTCGCGCTGCGCGTGCTGGAGACCGCGGCGCGGATGGGCGTCAAGGACCTGATGTGGTTCCCCAGCGCCTCGTTCCCGTGCCACGAGCCCGTGATCGAGCTGATGGACCGCGGCGTCGTGCACCACATCGAGGGCAGCATGAACGGGCCGCTCGGGGAGTACTGCTCGCGCGGCAAGATGCGCGGCCTGGGCGTGCTGCGCTCCCACGGCGGACGCTGGCAGGCGATCCAGGACGGCGAGGTCAAGATCGACATCGCGATCGTCGCCGCCCCGACGGCCGACGCGTTCGGCAACTGCGACGGCTCGCACGGGCCGACCGCCTGCGGGTCGCTGGGCTTCGCGCTGGCCGACTCGATGTACGCCGACCACGTGATCGCGGTCACCGACAACCTGGTCCCGTTCCCCTGCATCCCGTGGCAGATCCAGGGCAACAACGTCGACTTCGTCGTCGAGATCGACTCGATCGGCGACGCGAGCCAGATCGTCTCCGGCACGACGCAGATCACCCGCAGCCCGGAGCGGCTGAAGATCGCCGAGAACGTGGCCAAACTGATCCGGGACGCCGGGATCATGCGCGACGGCTTCTCGTTCCAGGCCGGGGCGGGCGGGATCGCGTTGGCGTTCGTGGGCTATCTGGCCGGGATGATGCGAGCGGCCGGCGTCACCGCGGGCTTCGTCCGCGGCGGCTCGACCAAGTACCTCGTCGAGCTGCTGGAACAGGGGTTGACCCGCTACATCCTCGACGGGCAGACCTTCGACCTCGACGCGGTGAAGTCGATCGGCGAGAACCCGCGCCACGTCGCCACCTCGCCGTTCACCTCGTACAACTTCCACGGCAAGGGCAACTTCGCCTCGATGGTCGACGCCGTGGTGCTGGGCGCGACCGAGGTCGACGTCAACTTCAACGCCAACGTCGTGACCCACTCCGACGGGCGGCTGCTGCACGGGATCGGCGGCTGGCAGAACTGTCTCACCGCGGGATGCACGATCCTGGCGTTGCCGTCGTTCCGCGACCGCATCCCGGTGATCGTGGACGAGGTGACGACCGTGGTCGGTCCCGGCGAGCTGATCGACGTGGTGGCCACCGAGCGCGGGATCGCGATCAACCCGCGCCGCCGGGACCTGCTCGACGCGTTGCGTGGGTCGGACCTGCCGATCCGGCCGATCGAGGAGATCCAGCGCGACGTCGAGCGGCTGTGCGGCGGCAAACCGCAACGGGCGCGGCTGACCGACCGCCCCGTGGCCGCGATCAAGTGGGTCGACGGCACCGTCATCGACACGGCCTGGCAGGTCGAGGATTGACCGCACAGGGCGTCGTCGACCCGCGGCGTCCCCGATGACGTTTTCGAAACCGGGCCGCCTTGCCGCGAGGTAAGGCGATCCTATATTTGTTGCACGTCATGCAGGTCGTACGTCGCAACGGTGTGCTCCCGGTACTCGCGGCGGTCCTGGCGGGCCTCGGGCTCTCGGTGGCCGCCGAGCGGGCCCCGCAGCAGGTCTTCACGCTGCTGGACTACTTCGAGCACGGCCAGCGGGCGGTGACGGATTACGTGCGCGCCTGCGACCGGGCCGGCAGCGCCCCGCGCCTGGCCGAGGCGATCCGGCAGGCCAAGCCGGCCTGCGTGCGGATCGAGATGCGCGACGCGGGCCACGGCGGGAGCTTCGCGTCGGTGATCGCCAGCGGCGTCGTCGTGGACGCGGGACGGCGCCTGCTGACGGCCGGGCACAGCTTCGAGGGCGCCACCGACGCCTTGGTCGTGGTGACGCTGCCCACCGGGGACACCCGCCCCGCCCGGCTCGTCGAGCACCGCTATCGCCCGGAGCGGGACGAGGACTGGGCGGTGCTGGAGCTGCTCGGCGCGGCCACCCCGTCCGTCGCCCAGGGCGACCACCGCCGGGTCCGCAAGGGCGACCTGGTGTTCGTGCTCGGCTACCCGGACCGGATCGGCGTCGACGCCGCGGGCCGCGTCGCCTACTGCCCGGGGAGCGGGCGGGTCTACCGCGAGCCGCTGACCCTGATGGCCGAGGTCGACAGCGTGCGGCCGCTGCGGCTGATCCCGCGCGCCGGGTCGATCCCGATCGGGGGCATGAGCGGCGGCCCGGTGTTCGACGCTTCCGGCCGGCTGATCGGCATCTTCGCCTCCGTCAGCCGGATCGAGGTCGAGGGTGAGGTCAGCCACGCCTACAACGGGTCGCTGCTCCCGGCGCTGCCCCCGGCGATCACGCGCGGCGCCGCGCGCTGAGGTCCTGCGGCCCCCCGTCCCGGCCTCGACGGGGCCGAAACCCCGTTCTACCCTGGTTCCGTTGCGCCGGCAGCGCGGTCCGCGTATCAGGACCGTGGGAACCTCCTCTGATGCCCGGGGGGAGGTGTATGGAGTCGAACATGAACGCCACGAGATTCTCGCGGTTCCACGTTCCGGCGGCGCTGCTGGCCGGGTTGCTGCTGCTCTCCGTCGGCTGCTCCAGCGACGATCCCGTCGGCTCGGGGAGCGGGACGATCACCGTCAGCGCCGCGGGAACCGGCGATTTCACCACGATCCAGGCCGCGGTGGACAGCGCCACGATCGGGACCCGGATCGTGATCCAGCCCGGCACCTACGTGGAGCGGGTGACCGTGTTCAAGTCGGTCACGCTGACCGGTTCGGGCGCGGCGACCGAGCTGCGGATGGCCGGAGCGCCGAACCCGATCTCGGACGAGTCGGGCCCCGGCAGCTCCGCCGTGCTGATCGTCAGCGGAACGAGCGACGTCGTGATCGAGAACGTGATGCTGACCGGTCCGGAGGACGGCATCCAGGTCAGAAACTCGCGCCGTGTGGTGATCCGCGGGGTGGAGGCCTCGGGCAACGGCGACGACGGCGTCGACGTGCGCAGCTCCAGCGACGTGTCGATCTCCGGCGTGTTCAGCGGCAACGGCGACCAGGGCGTCCAGGTCCGCGACGGCTCGGCCAGGGTGGTGATCGACGGCAGCACCGCCGAGACCAACGTCGACCGCGGGGTCCGGATCCGGAGCTCCTCCGCGGTCGAGCTGCTCGGGAGCACCTCGCGCGGCAACGGCGACGACGGGGTCCAGGTCCGCGAGTCCACGGGCGTGCGCGTGGTCGGGAACACGATCACCGACAACATGGGCTACGGCCTGCGGATCGAGGCCTCCCCGGACACGCTGAACCAGGACAACGTGATCAGCGGCAACGCGGAGGGCGACCTGCGCGTCGAATGACGGTCCGTCCGGCTACGGGAGCCCGGGAGCCTGTCCGTGATCCGCGGCGCCTGCTTTGTCGGGCTTCGCCGCCGGCTTGGGCTCCGGTTTCTTGCGGCCGGCCCGCAGGTCGTACACGAACAGCTTGTCCTGCTCGCGCAGGTACAACAGCCCGCCGGCGATCACGGGGTGCGCCCAGCTCTCGCGCTCGACGTCCGGGATCATGAACGAGCCCTTCTCGCGGTATTCCGCGGAGCTCGCCTCGACCAGCACCATCAGCCCGTTCTGGTAGCGGAAGTACAGGCGTCCGTCGGCGTAGGAGACCGCGGCCGAGCTCTCGCCCTTGTTGCGCACCGGGCCCCAGGCGACCTTGCCGCCCTGGAAGTCGACCGCCAGCGGGAAGCCCTTGTTGTGCCCGGTGCCGGTGTAGATCGTGCCGTCGTGCAGGATGATTCCGCCGTGGTGGTTCTGCATCGTGTCCGCCTCGAGGAAGTAGATCTCCTCGGCGCGGAACGCGTCGCCGTCCCGGTGCAGCCGGAGCAGCGCCGCCCCGGTTCCGTAGCCGCTCGACGCGAACACGAAGTCGCCGTGGATCAGCGGCGTCGGGATGTTGGCCACGTCGTTGGCGACGCGGTTGTAGCCCCAGAGGAACCGGCCGGTCTTGGCCTCGACGCCGACCACGCCGCGGCCGAGCAGCTGCACGTACTGGCGCACGCCGCCCGCCTCGGAGACCACCACCGACGAGTACCCGGCGCCGTCCGCGCCGCGCTCGCCGAGCGCCGGGAGCTTGGCGCGCCAGATCTCCTCGCCGCTCTTCTTGTCCAGGGCGACCAGGGCGGCCTGCGGGCCGCCGGGCGTCACGACCACGCGGTCGCCGTCCACCAGCGGCGACTCGGCGTAGCGCCAGTTCCACTTGCCCATCGCCATCATCAGCGCGCCGCCGAAGTCCTCGGGCAGGCTTCTCGACCAGACCTCGGCGCCGTTGGCGGCGTTGAGACAGACCAGCTTGCCGCCGGTGCCGAGCGCGTAGACGCGGTTGCCGTCGACGGTCGGCGTGGAGCGCGGGCCGGGGTAGTCGTCCTCGTGGCGCTCGCCGACGAGGGTCTTCCAGAGCAGCTTGCCGCCCTTGCGGTCCAGCGCCATCACGTACTGGCCGTCCGCCAAGTCGCCCATCGTGTAGATGCGGTTGCCGGCGACCGAGAGGCTCGAGTAGCCGGTGCCCAGCCCGGCGGCCCGGAAGACCAGCGGCGGACCGCCCGCGGGCCATTCGGCCAGCAATCCGGTGT
>JBFKMV010000021.1:0-41610 GCA_041629655.1 Candidatus Polarisedimenticolaceae bacterium | reverse complement strand
CGGCGCGACCCGCGACCAGGTCGGCAAGTTCGTCCAGGCCGACGGCGGGACGATCTTCCTCGACGAGATCGGCGACATGAGCCTCAAGACGCAGTCCAAGGTGCTGCGCGTGCTGCAGGACGGCGACGTCGAGCCGGTCGGGGCCGCCAAGTCGATCACCGTCGACGTGCGCGTGATCGCCGCGACCAACAAGGCGCTGCCCGAGGAGATCGAGCAGGGACGGTTCCGCGAGGACCTGTACTTCCGGCTCAACGTCGTGCCGATCGAGCTCCCGCCGCTGCGCGAACGGCGCGAGGATATCGCGGAGCTGGTCGAGTACTTCGTCGAGACGTTTTCCAAAGAGAACAACTACAAGCGCAAGAAGGTCAGCGAAAAAGTCATCGCCGAGCTGAGCAAGCTACCCTGGCGCGGCAACGCGCGAGAGCTGCGCAACGCCGTCGAACGGCTGATCATCATGACGCCCAACGACACGGTCCGCGTCGAGGACATTCCGGCCGGCCTGGGACTGGCGCTCGACCGCCCGGAGGCCGTCGGCCCCGAGGGCGCGCTCGCGATCCGGCACGCCGGCGCGACGCTGCAGAGGTTCAAGGACGAGGCGGAGCGCTCGTTCATCGTGTCCAAGCTGCGCGAGAACGACTGGAACATCGCCGCCACGGCCAAGGCGATCGAGACCCCGCGCTCGAACCTGTACAAGAAGCTGGAGGCCTACGGGATCGAGCGCGAGAAGGACGGCGCCTGAGAGCGACGGAGAGGGGGGACGTGAACGGGGATCGAGACGTCGTGGTCGTCGCCGGCGTGCGGACGCCGTTCGTCAAGGCCAACACCGTGCTGCGCCACGTCCCGGCGGTCGAGCTGGCGCGGACGGTGCTGCGCGAGGCGGTGGAGCGGGCCGAGATCGACCCGGCCGAGCTGGACGAGGTGATCGTCGGCAACATCGCCGGACCGGCCGACGCCGCCAACATCGCCCGCGTGGCCGCGCTGCTGGCCCAGGTGCCGCGGCACGTGCCGGCGTTCACCGTGGCCCGCAACTGCGCCTCGGGGCTTTCGAGCCTGGTCGAGGGGGCCTACCGGATCCGGGCCGGACACGCCGACCTGGTGCTGGCGGGCGCCGTGGAATCGATGTCGCGCATCCCGTTGCTGTTCGGGGACGAGGCGCAGGACCTGTGGACCGACGTGGCCCGCGCACGCGGACTGCTGTCCCGGCTCGGAACGTTCGCCCGCTTCCGCCCACGCCACTTCAAGCCGGTGATCGCGCTGCAGCTGGGTCTGACCGATCCGGTCTCCGAGCTCAACATGGGCGAGACCGCGGAGGTGCTGGCGCGGGAGTTCGCGATCGGCAGGGAGGAACAGGACCGCTTCGCCCTGCGCAGCCACCAGCGCGCGGCCGCGGCGTGGAGCGAGGGCCGGATGGAGCGCGAGGTGCTGCCGGTGCCGTTGCCGCCGCGCTACAGCGGCGCCGCCGAGCGCGACAACGGGATTCGAGAGAACCAGTCGATGGAGGCGCTGGCCCGGCTGCGCCCGGTGTTCGACCGCCGCTACGGCACGGTGACCGCCGGCAACGCGTCGCAGATCACCGACGGCGCCGCGGCGCTGGTGCTGGCGTCGGCGCGGCGCGCGCGCGAGCTGAACCTGCCGGTGCTGGGCAAGCTGCGCTCGTGGGCCTTCGTCGGCTGCGACCCGGAACGGATGGGACTCGGGCCGGTGCTGGCGACGCCGCTCGCCCTGCGGCGCGCCGGGGGCCTGAGCCTGGAGCAGATCGAGCTGATCGAGCTCAACGAGGCGTTCGCGGCCCAGGTGCTGGCCTGCTTCAAGGCTTTCGACTCGCGGGGGTTCTGCGAACGGCACCTGGGCAGCGGGCCGATCGGCGCGCCCGATCCCGAGCGGGTCAACGTCAACGGCGGCGCGATCGCGCTGGGGCATCCCGTCGGGGCGAGCGGCGGGCGGCTGGCCTTGACGCTGTTGCTGGAGATGGCCCGCCGCGACGTCTCGCTGGGGCTGGCCACGCTGTGCGTCGGCGGCGGCCAGGGCGGGGCCCTGGTCTTCGAGCGGAGCTGAGCATGTCCGAGCAGTCGGGGGTCCGTCACGAAATCGACGCCGACGGGATCGCCCGCGTCATCTTCGATACGCCCGGGGCGCGGGTCAACCTGCTCGGGCGCGCGGTGCTGGAGCAGCTCAACCGGATCCTGACCGAGTTCCGGGGCCGCAGCGACCTGCGCGGCGTGTTGCTCGCGAGCGGGAAGCCGGGGACGTTCATCGCCGGTATGAACGTCGAGGAGATCGGCGACGTCACCGACAACTACCGCGCCTCCGAGGGCGCGCGCTTCGGCCAGGCGGTGTTCCAGCGCATCGCGGAGCTGTCGGTCCCCACGGTTTGCGCGATCGGCGGCCCGTGCATGGGCGGCGGCACCGAGATGGCGCTGGCCTGCAGCTTCCGCGTCGCCGCCGACGATCCGGCCGTGCGGATCGGGCTGCCGGAAGTCAAGCTCGGGATCATCCCGGGCTTCGGCGGGACCCAGCGGCTGCCCCGGCTGGTCGGCCTGACCAGCGCGCTGGACCTGATCCTGACCGGCCGCGCCCTCGACGCCGGCCGGGCCCGGCGGGTCGGGCTGGTCGACCTGCTCGTCCCGGCGGCGTACCTGGAGCGCGAGGCGGTCGAGCTGCTGCAGCGGGCGGCGGCCGACGGCGTGGCCCGGACCGCGGGCCGGTTGCGCCGCGGCCGCTCGCTGCTGGGGCGCGCGACGGAGCGGATCGCTCCCGCCCGGCGCTTCGTGCTCGAGCAGGCGCGCAAGCGCACCGCCGCCAAGGTCAACCCCGACAACTACCCGGCGCCGTTCCGCGCGATCGAGTCGATCGACGCCGCCTACACCCAGGAGCTCCCGCAGGGGCTCGACCACGAGGCGCGGATTCTCGGCGAGCTCGTTCCGACCTCGACCTCCAAGAACCTGATCTGGCTGTTCAAGAGCCAGTCCACGCTGAAGAAGAACCCCGGCGGCATCCAGGCGGCGCCGCGCCGGGTGCGGCGCGCGGCGGTGCTCGGGGCGGGCATCATGGGCGGGGGGATCAGCCAGCTCGTCGCGGACCGCGGCATCCCGGTGCGCCTGAAGGACATCCGTTACGAGGCGATCCTGCAGGCGCTGCAGACGGCCCACGGCCTGTGGAGCAAGCAGGTCCGGCGGAAGCGCCTCACGCCGGGTGGGTTGCGGCGCAAGCTGGCCGGCATCGCGCCGACGCTGGACGACAGCGGACTGCGCCACGTCGACCTGGTCGTCGAGGCGGTCGTCGAGGATCTCGGGGTCAAGCAGAAGCTTCTGGCCTCGATCGAGAAACAGCTCGACGAACGGACCGTGTTCGCCTCCAACACCTCGTCGCTGCCGATCACCGACATCGCGGCCCGCGCGCTGCACCCGGAGCGCGTGGTCGGCCTGCACTTCTTCAACCCCGTGCACCGCATGCCGCTGGTCGAGGTGATCCCCGGCGAGCGCACGTCGCCCGAGGCGGTCGTGACCGTGCACAAGTTCGCCCGCGAGCTGGGCAAAGTGCCGGTGGTGGTCCGGGACAGCCCCGGCTTCCTGGTCAACCGGATCCTGACGTTCTACATGAACGAGGCGCTGCAGCTCGTTGCGGAGGGCGTGCGGATCGAGGCCGCCGACCGCGCGATGCGCGGGTTCGGGATGCCGATGGGGCCGCTGGAGCTGCTCGACGCCGTGGGGCTCGACACGGCCGCGCACGTCGGGGAGGTGCTGCGGCAGGCCTTCGGGGACCGCGTCGGCTCCGAGGGCTCGCTGCTGCGCGCGGTGACCGGGGCCGGCCGGCTCGGCGTCAAGAACGGCAAGGGGTTCTACCGCTACCGTGACGGCAAGCGCACCACCCCGGACCCGGAGATCTACGCCCTCGCGGGCTCCCCGGCGCCCCGGGAGCTGCCCGCCGAGACGCTGCAGGAGCGGATGGTGCTGGCGATGGTCAACGAGGCCGCCGTCTGCCTCGAGGACCGCGTGGTGCGCGAGCCCCGCGAGATCGACGTGGCGATGGTGATGGGCACGGGGTTCCCGCCGTTTCGCGGGGGGCTGCTCCGTCACGCCGATTCGCTGGGCATCCCGATCGTCACCGACCGGCTGTCGCGCTTGGCGGATTCCCAGGGGGAGCGCTTCCGGCCCGCGGGGATGCTGGGGGAAATGGTCCGCGGCCAGCGGCGGTTCTATTCCTGAACCGGGCCCGCGGGGCGCCTTCGCGTCGCGGGGAAACCCGTAGTAGAATTCCCGCGTATAACCCGTCGAAAGAACCGGGGAAACCGATTGGAGACGACCAACATGACACGTCGTTACAACACTACCCGTGTGTCGCTCGCGCTGGCTCTCGTCGTCGGCCTGCTGGCCACCGTCGCGGCCGTGGCGGCGCCTCCGGCCGGAGGCGGCGACATCTCACCGAGCCTGCGCCAGGCGCTCGCCGAACCGGTGCGCGAGAAGGCCAAGGCCCTCGGGGAGGAGAAGAACGAGCAGGGCGTCAAGAACAAGCGCGGCAGCTTCTCGTCGCGCGGCTTCCGCAAGGTCGACGACTCGACCTACACGGTGACCTTCATCAAGCGGACCGCCGAGGATACGCGACAGGTCGTCGAGCGCCACACCCTGACCCTCAAGCCCGACCCGGCCAAGGCCAACAAGTGGGTCATCGCCGAGGAGACGCTCGAGGACACCTACGACGGGTTGCGGCGACAGCTCGGGATGCGCTGCCGCCCCTACGACTCGTTCAGCTTCGACCGCTACGGCATGAAGATGAGCACCGGCCCCGGGGGCGTCTGTGAGTCGTTCTACGAGAACGAGGTCGAGGGCCTGATCGTCATCGGCCAGGCGATGAGCCACGACTACACGGCGCCGGTACAGGGCGACTTCTACACCCTGCAGCAGATCAACGACATCGAGCTGCGCACGATGGTCAACTTCGACCCGGATTTCACGGCGAACCGGTTCGAGTTCGTATGCGACACGGAAACCTGCGAGGAGCTGCTCGCCTCCTGCTTCAGCGGGCTCGCGCCCGCCGCCCCGCGCGAGGGCGAAGGCCTCGACACCGGCAGCGGCATTCCCGCGGAGCTGGCCGCGCACGTGCAGAAGGAGTTCGACGAGGCGACCAAGGCGCGCAAGGACGACCCGTTCTCGGGGTTCCGGCCGCCGGACTGGGCCGGCAACTGCTTCTTCATCGCCGCGGCGCTGAAGAACGACGACGAGGGCGAGGTGCTGCTCTACGACAACTGGGGCGGTTTCGAGGTCACCTACTCGATCCTGATCAAGGACCCGACCCTGGGCGACGGCGCGTTCTCGCTGTACGGCTACTACACCGACGAGACGCTGGCCACGACCGACCCCTACGAGCTGGAGCTGCGTGACGATCACGTCCCCGAGCGGGGCGCCTGGCTGGCCGGCGGGGTGCCGCTGACCAACCGCTGGTTCCACGTGCACAGCCTCAACGGCGAGGTCGCGGCGGCGCTCGAGGATCCGGAGATGCTTGAGGCGGATATCGAGTTCGGCATCACCGCCAAGCAGCAGCTGACCGTGCTGCCGTTCACGATCGCCAGCATTCCCCAGCAGGGGGCCGGCGGCGGCTACAAGCCACCGCCGCTGTACGTCAACCAGGTCCAGCTGGACGGCCAGGACCTGACGTACGTCAGGACCGGCAGCACGTCGGGGCTGGTGATCCTGCCCGAGCCGGTTCCCGCCGGAACGCAGCTCAACATCCGGATGGACTTCGCCACGCGGGCGATCTACAAGGTCAACCACGCCTTCTCGGCGATGGCCCGTTTCGGCTGGATGCCGTTCGTGCGCTTCGGGGACTTCATCGACGACTTCGAGCTGACGATCCGCGCGCCGTCGAAGTACGAGGTGCTGGGGATCGGCCACAAGACCTCCGAGAAGCGTGAAGGCGACGTGCTGGTCTCGCACTGGAAGTCCGAGAGCCCGGTGGTCTTCCCGACGATCATCTTCGGCAAGTACCAGTCCGACACCCCCGGGGACTACCAGGCCAAGAAGCTCGACGGCACGCTGATTCCCGTCGAGGTGCACGTCGACGAGGTGTCGATGGGGCAGCTCAACATCGCGGCCGCCGCGGGCGGCACCGCGATCAAGGCCGGCCAGCAGGTCGAAGCGGCCAGCGCCGGCGCGCGCGGCATCCGCGGCAAGCAGCTGCGGCCGATCGCGACCCAGGCCGCGGTGGCGATCAACCTGTTCAACGAGCTGTCCGGCATCGACTATCCGTACGGCGAGCTGAACCTGGTCAACGACCCGGCGCCCGCGCTGTACGGCCAGGCGCCGAGCTCGCTGATCTACCTCGGGTCGTTCGTGTTCCGCGGCGAGGGGACGATGGTCTCCGAGGGCGGCTTCGGCTTCGGCACCAGCGGCCGCGCCGACGGCACCGACACCGCCGCGTTCCTCAAGTCGGTGGTGGCGCACGAGGTCGGACACCAGTGGTGGGGCTCGCGCATCGCCAACGCCAACCAGCGCAACTACTGGTTCGTCGAGACGCTGGCCGAGTACTTCTCGGCGATCTACCTGGAGCGGGTGTTCGGCCCGGGCGAGTACCAGAAGCAGGTCGACCAGTGGCGGCGGACCGTGCTGGAGCGCGACGCCAAGTCGAGCGTGCAGAACGCCAGCGCGCTGTTCCCCGGCACCGACGGCGGCGGCTCGTACCAAGCCGCGGTCTACAACAAGGGGCCCTACGCGTTCCACATCCTGCGCAAGACCTTCGGTGACGAGAAGTTCTTCCCGTTCCTCAAGCAGTTCACGCAGGAGCTGGCCCAGAAGGGCGAGATCGTCACCCGCGACATCCAGATGACCGCAGAGCGGGCGCTGGGCGGTGTGGACGAAAACGGCAATCCGTACAACGTGGACCTGGAGTGGTTTTTCGACCAGTGGATCCGCGGCGTGGGGCTGCCGGAGTATCGCTTCCTGTACGACGTCCGCCAGACCGAGGACGGCAACTGGCTCGTCGAGGGCACGGTGCAGCAGCGGATCGTGATCGGCAACCAGTACAAGAAGCACGTCGTCGACGGCCAGTACTACCGTGGCGTGGTGCCGATCACCGTGATCGCCGGCAAGCAGGAGTTCCAGAGCCGGCTGCTGATCGAGGGCGCGGAGACGCCGTTCCGGCTCAAGGTGCCCGAACGGCCGCTGGACGTGATCCTGGACAAGAACGGAGACATCCTGTCGCACGCCGTGGTGGTCAACAAGTCCTGGTAGCAAACTGGGAGGCGGTGATCGGTCTGGAGGTGCACGCGCAGCTCCAGACCGCGACCAAGATCTTCTGCGGCTGCCCGACGGAGTTCGGCGCCCCGCCCAACTCGCAGACCTGCCCGGTGTGTCTCGGGCATCCCGGCGCGCTGCCGGTGCTCAACGAGCGCGCCGTCGCGCTGGCGCTGCGCGCCGCGCTGGCGCTCGGCTGCACCGTGCGCGAAACCAGCGTCTTTGCGCGTAAGAACTACTTCTATCCCGACCTGCCCAAGGGATACCAGATCTCGCAGTCCGACCGGCCGCTGGCCGAGGGTGGCGCCGTCGAGATCGAGACGGAGACGGTATCGCGCTCGATCGGCCTGATCCGGCTGCACCTCGAGGAGGACGCGGGCAAATCGATCCACGACGGGATGCCGGACTCCGACCGGTACTCCTACGTCGACCTCAACCGTACCGGCGTGCCGCTGGTCGAGATCGTCTCGCGGCCCGAGATCCGCTCGCCCGAGGAGGCGTACCTGTTTCTCCAACGGCTGCGCAGCATCCTGCGCTACACCGACGTCTGTGACGGCAACATGGAGCAGGGGTCGCTGCGCTGCGATGCCAACGTCTCGATCCGGCCCCCGGGCACGCGAGCGCTCGGCACGCGCACCGAGCTGAAGAACCTCAACTCGTTTCGCAACGTCGAGCGTGCGCTGCGGCACGAGATCGAACGCCAGATCGGCCTCCGCTCGGCCGGCGGCGAGATCGAGCAGCAAACGGTGTTGTGGGACGAGTCGGCCGGCGTGACGCGGCCGATGCGGGGCAAGGAGGAGGCGCAGGATTACCGCTACTTTCCGGAGCCCGACTTGCTGCCGCTGGTGCTGGAACCGCGCCGGATCGAGCGCTTGCGCGACGAGCTGCCGGAGCTGCCCGCCGCCCGCAAGCGCCGCCTGATCGCCGAGTGCGGGTTGTCGGAGAGCGACGCCGGGCTGCTGACGCTCGAGCCCGCGCTGGCGGACTACTACGAGCAGGTCGCCGGGGCGGCCGGCAACCCGCGGGCCGCGGCGACCTTCGTGTTGAACGACCTGTTGCGCGAGCAGAAGCGCTCCGGCCGCGCCGACGACGAGATCCCGCTCCCCGCGGTCCGGCTGGCCGAGCTGATCGGCCTGGTCGACGCGGGGACGATCAGCCGCTCGGCGGCCGGGGAGCTGTTCCCGGAGCTGTACGAGAGCGGACGGGCGCCGCTGGAGCTCGTCCGCGAGCGCGGGTTGCAGCAGCTGAGCGACGAGCAGGCCCTCGAGCGGCTGGTGCGCGACGTCGTCGCCGCCCACCCGGCCGAGGTCGAACGCTACCGCGCGGGCAAGCGCGGGCTGCTGGGCTTCTTCGTCGGCGAGGTGATGAAAGCGTCGCGCGGCAAGGCCAATCCGAAAACGGTCAACGCCCTGGTGCGCAAGGCGCTCGATTGACTTCGTATAGAATGCGCGCCCGGCATGATTCGTACCTACCACCTGACCAAGAGCTACCCCGGCGGCGCGACGGCGCTCAGCGACGTCAATCTGGAGATCGGCCGCGGCGAGTTCAGCTTCATCACCGGCCCCTCCGGCGCGGGCAAGTCCACGCTGCTGCGGCTGCTGTTGCGGCAGGAGCTGCCGACCGCGGGCCAGGTCATCGTCAACGGCCGGAACGTCGGCGCCCTGCCGCCGCACAAGGTGTCGGAGCTGCGACGCTCGATCGGCGTGGTGTTCCAGGACTTCAAGCTGATCCGCCGCAAGACGGCCCTCGAGAACGTGGCCTACGTGCTCAACGTGGCCGGCCTTTCGCGCGCCGAGCAGAAGCGGCGGGCCTACGCCGCGCTGCGGGGGGTCGGCCTGCACCACCGCCTGAACGTGCTGCCCCCGGCGCTGTCCGGCGGTGAGCAGCAACGCGTCGCGATCGCCCGCGCCGTGGTCAACGAGCCCGAGCTGCTGCTGGCCGACGAGCCCACGGGCAACCTCGATCCCGATCTCGCGGTCGAGATCATGCGCCTGTTCCGCGAGATCAACGCGCGCGGGACGACCGTGTTAGTGGCGACCCACGACCGGGACCTGATCGAGCGCATGCAGCGTCGCACGATCGTGCTCGGGCAGGGCAAGCTGGTCGATCCGGGAGAGGACCTGTGAGCCCCCCGACGCGCCACCTGTCCTACTTCTTCTCCGACGCCTGGGACGAATGCCGGCACAGCCCCGGGGTCAACCTGCTGGCCACGGCCACGCTGGGGGTCTCGCTGTTCGTCGCCGGCCTGGCGCTGTTGATGCTCTCCAACGTCGGCAACTGGGTCGAGCGGCTGCGCGGCGACCTGCGTGTGGACGTGTTCCTCCAGGACGAGATCGACCCGGCCACGTGGGAACGGCTGGCCGGAGAGCTCGCCGACACGCCGGGAGTCGCCCGCGTCGAGTACGTGGCCAAGGACGAGGCGTTGCGCCGCTTCCGCAGCTCGTTCGGCGACCTGGCCGGGCTGACCGCCGAGCTCGATTCGAACCCGCTACCGGCCTCGTTGGAGGTGTTCCTGAAGGCCGGCCCCAACGCCGGCGACTCCGCCCGGCTCGTCGTCGGCAAGGCGAGCGGGCAGCCGGGGGTGGAGGAGGTGCGCTTCGACCGCGAGTGGCTGGACCGCCTGGACGCGATGCTCGACGTGGCCCGCTGGGGCGGCTCGGGGCTGGCGCTGCTGGTGTTCATCGCCGTGGCGTTCGTGATGGCCAGCGTGTTGCGACTGGCCGTTCACGCCCGGCGCGACGAGATCGACATCATGCTGCTGGTCGGAGCCACGCCGGCCTTCGTGCGCGGACCGTTCCTCGTCGCCGGACTGGTGCAGGGTCTGCTGGCTTCGGGCGCCGCCCTGGCCGGCGTCGAGCTGGCGCGCCGGCTGGTGCGTCTGTACACCACCTCGGGCAACGAGGTCGAGCGGCTCACGCGCAGCGTGCTGGTGGACCTGGTCGCCGCCCGCCCGATCACGCCGGGGCTGTCGCTGTTGCTGGTCGCGATCGGCGTCACGGTCGGCCTGACCGGCGCGTTCTTCGCCGTCCGCCGGACGGTCTGAAGCGCCGGTACCGGCCCGCTACCAGTCGTACACGATGTAGAAGTCGCTGCGGAACCCGTTGTCGTCGATCTCGACCGGCCGCATCTCGATGAACATGTTCGTCGCCGGATCGAACACCGGCACGAACTGCGTGTAGGGCATCACGCGCGCCCACGACCAGTTGAACTGCAGCCCGCCCAGGAACAGGAACTGGAATCCCCAGCCGTAGGACGCGCGGCCGTCTTGCAGCCGGTCGTTGTCCGAGTCCCAGAACTTGAACGGGATCGTCTCGCCGGTCAACGGGTCGGTCCGGATCGCCCGCAGCTCGGGGTCCCACCAGCTGTCGTCGGTGAACCATGCGGCGCCGACGTCGAAGAACAAGAAGCCCCGGATCTGGGTCAGGCTGAGGAACGGGAAGTTGAGCTGATCGACCAGCGGGAACCTGAACTCGAGGTTGCTCCACGACAGCCGTGAGCCGACGAAGTCGCGGAAGTCGAACCCGCGCAGCTGGTTGATCCCGCCCAGCGGGTAGAACGTCTCGCGGTCGCCGTCGTTGTAGATCGCCGACAGCCGCCAGGCCAGCACCGAGCGCCGGGTGGCCTGCTTGTAGCCGCGGAAATCCAGGTTGTACTGCAGGATGTCGCCCGATTCGGTGGAGCCGCCGACGTGGGCGCCGTACCAGGCGCCGATGTTGAAGCGCTTGCCCTGGAACGGTCCGAAGCTCTGGTAGCGCGTGGTGTCGCCGGTGATCCCGATCTGCGCCAGCCCGAACCGCTCGTCGATCGTGCCGAACGAGGTGACCAGGAAGCCCTGCACCACGAACAGCTCCTGCGAACGGTCGAGGAAGCCCAGCGAGCCCTCCACGCGGTAGTAGCGGCTGAACGGATACTGGATGAACGCCTCGACGCCGGTGGTGCGCTGGATCCGGTCCTGCTGGAACTGGTCGACGACGAAGAAGTCGCGGTAGTCGTAGGCCCGGGCACCCCAGTTGTGCCGGTTCTTCAGGTTGAAGTACATCACGTTGAAGTTGGAAAAGTTCGAGACGCTCGAACCGATGATCTGGATCCGGTGGTCGCCGAGCAGGTCGCTGAACTGCAGGGCGGTGTTGCTCAGGAACGTGCCGTCGTCGGCCACGCCGACCGTGACCACCGGCGCCTCGAGGCTCCAGCGCACCTTGTAGGGCGCCTTCTGCCCTTCGTCGACCGTCAATTGCAGCGGCGGCTCGAACGGTTCGGCCTCGACGGGGCTGTCCAGCCGATCCTCGGCCGGCGTGGTCTGCTCGGCCTTGGCCACCGGCATCTTGTACAGCTTGAACGTGCCCTCGAAGAAGGTCGTGAAGGCGATGAACGGCTCGCCGTCGCGCGGCGCCAGCTCGACCGGCGCGAAACACCCGCCGACGACGTCGGTGTACTGCTCCACCTCGCCGGTCGCGAGATCCAGCGAGTAGATGTTGAACACGCCGTACGGCGAGCGATCCGAGGAAAAGTAGATCCGCTGGCCGTCCCGCGAGTACGCCGGCTGGATGTCGCTCGTCGTGCCGAAGGTCAGCTGGGTCTTCCGCGCGGGGTCGCTGAGGTCGACGGAGAAGATCTTCCAGTGCTCGCCGATGCGCCGGTTGTACAGCAACGAGGAGCCGTCCGCCGCGTACCACGGGTTGGCGTCAAAGAACGCGTCCTGGGTCAGGTTCCGGACCTCGCGCGATTCCAGCTCGACCTCGAACAGATCGACCACGCCGTCGCGATTGCCCTCGAACGCCACGCGCTTGCCGTCGGGAGAGAACGTCGGGCTGGCGCACTGCGAGATGCCCGGGAGCGGAATGTCGCGCACCAGCTTGCCCGACAGCGCGTTGAAGATCAGCAGCGGCCGGCGGCGTTCGCGGTTCGCGAACACGGCCACCAGGTCGCCGGCCGGCGACCAGGACAGGTCGCGCTTGCCCTCGAACGCCTCGGCGACCAGGCTCTGATACTTGTTGGTGAACCCGCCGGTCAGATTCTTGACGCTCTTGCCGTCCTCGCCGGACAGCACGACCAGGTCCAGCTCCAGCCGCGTCGGCGACGACAACGCCGCGATCAGCTCGCCCGAGGGGGAGATCGTCGGCGAGAACGTGAACACGCCCGGCTTCTTGATGCCGATCTCCTTACCGTAGTCGTCGGGAGACTTCTTCTCCAGCAACACCGGGAAGTACTTCTTCCTCAGGTAGCGGTTGAAGCGGCGGTTGAACTCGCCGATGTCGTAGCCGAAGGCCTCGCGGACGGCCTTGTCGAGGTTGTTCGTCAGCAGCACCTTGCGGAACTCGAACACGAAGCTGCGCATCCCCTCCAGCCCGTGCTCCTGCTCGATGAAGTCGAACACGGCGTGCCCGTACCGGTAGGTCAAGAAGCTCAGCACGTTCAGCGCCTGGATCGGCGGCAGGATGTTGTTGACCACCGCGTCCCGGATCGCCATCTGGTCGAGCGTGGTCTCGTCGTCGGCCAGGTAGGAGGCCATGCCCTCCATGAACCACAACGGGGGGTTGGCGCGGAAGGCCCGGCCCAGGTTTCCCTCGAACAGGATCGAGTACTGGAAGATGTGCGTCAGCTCGTGGGCGATCAGCGCGTACAGCTTGTCCGGCGGCAGATCGATCGGCAGCACCATCCGGTACTGCACCGGCTCGGCGAACGCCGCGACGGCCTCGGGCAGCTCCTGCAGCGTGATGTTGGTCTGCTCGAACTCGGCGTGGGTCTTGTACACGATCAGCGGGACCTTGAACCGCAGCTCGTGATCGAGGTCCTTGCTGATCTTGAGATAGGCGCTCTCGGCGTAGGAGACGATCTCTTCCAGGAACGGCTCCACCGCCTCGTAGTAGTGCACGTTGAAGTGCGGCGAGTTGTAGACCTTCCAGTCGAAGCGGTCGTAGGTCACCTTGTTCTTGCCGAACTGCCCGAGCACCGGCGAAACGGCGAGCGAAGCGACGACCGCGGCGAACAACGCCGCTCGGAGTTGCGCTCTCATCGGAGACTCCTGCCCCTCAGTCGGTCAACTGGAGAAAACCAGCCGGACGTCTTCGCGGATCCGCGGTGAGACCACGGCCAGCACGTCCGCGGCCAGCGAGTCGGCCAGGCCGTAAAAGGCCGTCAGCGAATCGTTGGAGCCCCCCGGGTAGACTGCGCTGCGCTGCAGCCGGTCGCGGAACACGAGGGCGCCCGTGGCCCCGTCCATGAAGAACAGGTCCAGGTCGTAGGTGAACTGTTCCTGCTCGACGAACTTGGTCTCGCGCACCTTCTGGCCGGTCACCGGGCTGAGCCGGTCGACGTCCTGAAACCCCGAAAAATCCTCGCGGGTGAACTTCACGACCCCGGAAACAATCAGGTCGGCGTCGTATTCCCGCCCCAGGTGCTTCCAGAATTCGTCGTTGGCCAGCAGGTCCTGGACGGTTTGCTCGGGGATCGCCGGTGGCGGCGACACGTCGCGGACCTGGAGCTCGCTGCGCTTGTGGAACTCGCCGCGCAGGAACCGCGCCAGCTCGCGGTTGGTATCGAGCAGCTCGGTCTCCTCGGTCAGGAAGCTCGCCACCAGGATCGTCTTGTAGTTCGACAGGTCGAGCCGTGCCGGCAGCGAGAACCGCGCGGCCACCCGCAGGACCCGTTTCCCCCCCGCGGTCGAGCCGCGGCCGGCGCGGTCGGTCGCCAGCAGCGCCGGCTCGGGTTCGCCGTCGGCCCCCGGCGCGGCGCCGGTCATCCGCAGCAGTCTCTCGAAGCGGCGCGCGTTCTCCAGGATCCTCGGATCGCTCCCGGACAGCTCGAGCGCCTGCCGGTAGTACGTCCGCGCCAGCTCGTTGTCGCCGATGACCTCGGACGCCACGGCCAGGTTGTTCAGCACCCGGGGGTTGTCGGGCTGCTCGCGGGCGACCTGCTCCCAGCGGTAGCGCGCCTCGCGCCAGTTGCCGCGGCGAGCCATCTCGGCGGCGAACTCGAGCGTCTGGCCGACCTTGACGCCCCCGGCGGACGTTCCCGGCAGGGGAGTCGCGCAGACCACGAGGACGAGCAGGCACGGCGCTATGCGAATCGCTCGCTTCGTCGTCATCCGGACCTCTTCGGCGGCGAGCGGTCTGCGACGCTCAACTTGGCCGGGTACTCCATAATACACTGAACCCGCGATGGGCGTGCGGCAGATCCAGCAGGCACCCGGCCCCCTCGACGTCACGCTGCGGGCGCCCGCCTCGAAGAGCGTGACGCACCGGGCCCTCGTGGCCGCCGCGCTGGCTCGGGGGGAGAGCGCGATCCACGATCCGCTCGACGCGGACGATACGCGGATCACCCTCGACGGTTTGCGCGCGCTCGGTTTCGACGTCACCGCCGGACCCGGTCGCTGGTCCGTCGTCGGCCGCGGGGGAGCGGTTCCCGGCGGGGGACGGCTGGAGCTCGGCGAGTCCGGAACCTCGATGCGGTTCCTGCTCGCGGTCGCGGCGGCGGGCGCGGAGCCTTCGCGGCTCGACGGGGCGGCGCGGTTGAGCGAGCGGCCGAACGCCGAGCTGATCCGGGCGCTGGCGACGTTGGGCGCGGACGTCCGGTCGGAAGGCGCGCACGGCGGGCTGCCGGTGACGGCGGGCGGGGCCGCGCTACGCGGCGGCCGCGTGGCGCTCGAGGCCCGGCAGAGCAGCCAGTTCGCCAGCGCGTTGCTGCTGCTCGGCGGCGCCCTCGCGGGCGGGATCGACCTGCGGCTCGGGCCGGGGGCCGTTTCGACGCCCTACGTCGAGCTGACCGCGCAGGTGTTGCGCGCCTTCGGAGCGAGGATCCGGCGGCCGGAGCCGCGGCGCTGGGTCGTGGAGCAGGGGGCGACCCGCGGCACGGCCTATTCCGTCGAGGGCGATCATTCCTCGGCTTCGTACTTCCTTGCCGCGGCCGCGATCGCGGGCGGTGTGGTGCGGGTCGAGCGGTTGCGCGCCGACAGCGCGCAGCCGGATGCGCGACTCGCCACGATCCTCACGGCTGTCGGCTGCCGGGTCGAGCGCGGGCCGGACTGGGTCCGGGTCCGTGGCGGCGACGGCATCGCTCCGTTCGATCTCGACGCCGGCGACTGTCCCGACCTGGTGCCGACGCTGGCGGCGCTCGCGTTGTTCGCGCGCGGCCCCTGCCGCATTCACAACGTGGCCCACCTGCGGCTCAAGGAATCGGACCGGCTCGACGTGCTGGCCCGCAACCTGGTCGTGCTGGGCCGGGGGGCCGAGGCTGCCGCCGACTCGCTGACGATCGGCCCGCCGGCCGGCCGGCTTCACGGCGGCGTGATCACGACGGCCGGAGACCATCGCATCGCCATGGCCTTCGCCGTCGCGGGTCTCGCGCTGCCGGGGATCGCGATCGACGACGCCTCGTGCGTGGCCAAGTCCAACCCGGCGTTCTGGACCGACTTCGCCAGGCTGGAGCGTTAGCCCGCGCTCGACTCAAAACTGGAAGCTGAAGCCGCCCCGCCAGCCGTCGACCCGGATGTCGCGCGTACGGTACAACGCCGTCACGCCCTGCGGCGCCTGGGCCGTGGTCTCGGGAATCGAGATCCGCGACGGGATCAGCACCGCATCCTGGTACGAGTTCAGGAAGTAGCCCAGGTGCAGGACCAGGTTGTCGACCAGGCGAACGCGGACGCCGCTCTCGGCGCCGGTCTGCCAGATGTCCTTGCTGCGTAGCTCCTGGATGCGGGCCGCGACCGGCGTGATCGTCTGGGTCGAGGAGTTGCGGACGTAGGTGAAGAAATCGCCGGTGTCCGTCTCCACGTCGGCGATGATGAACGCCGCACGCGCGATCCAGTACAACGTCAGGCGGTCGCGGAAAAAGTTGAGCCGCAACTCGGTGAAACCGGCCGGGCCGAACCCGGTGGTGGCCTGGTTGAAGTTGAGCAGCCGCAGGTTGGCGCCGTCGGTGAACCCCTCGGTGTCCTCGCGGATTCGCGCCGGCTGCAGCCAGGCGGTCGCCGGCATGTTGCCGTCATAGACGAAGTAGCGCATGCCGACGCCCCAGCCGGCGTTGATCCAGCGGCCGCCGAACGGCCGCGTGTACATCGCGTCCAGCGTCTGGACCTGGTTCTCCAGGGTCTCCACGACCGAGCGGGTGGTGCCGAGCGGCGAGGCCTCGATCCGGATCTCCTCGGGGTCCGGGAACGAGTTCTCGTTGACGTCGTCCTCGTCCTCGACCCAGGTCGGGATCTGCGCCTGCGAAGTCAGGGTCCCGCCGTTGATCTCCACGTTCCACCACGTCACGAGGTCGCCGGCCTGGCGCGAGGTGCCGGCCAGGTTCGGCTTCAGCCCGGTCCCCCGGAACGACCACTCGGTCTCCTTGAGGCCCTCCCAGACCACCAGGAACTTGCCCCGGCCCTCGGGGAGCTTCCAGCCGACGGCGATCCGGGCGGCTTCCTGGTCCTCGAGCGTCACGGAGCTGATCGAGCCGAGATTGTCCAGCGTGAACATCGTCGTGCTGACCGGGTCGGAGGACGCGGCGCCGGTCTGCGTCTCGATGTAGAGCGCGAACTCGTTACCCCAGAAGCCCGGCTTCTGCGCGGCGTCGTCGGTCGGGACCGCCGTCGGGTCCGGTTCCTGCGCCGCCACCGTCACGGCCGCGAATGCGAATACGGTCGCCGCGAGCGCGGTTGCCAGCCATCGCTTGAGCGTCATCGGTCACAGCCCCCCAGCGGATACGCCGACCCGAAGGTCGCCGCGGCGGATCCCTATGCCAATCCCCGGTCCCGTTTGGGAGCACCCTATATATGAGATGCCGCGGTTCCCGTCAAGGCGAGCGGCCGCGTCGGGGGACGTTGTTGCGGGTTTTTTGCTGCATCGCACCGCAGGGGTCCTCGGACGTTGACTCCGTGGCCTGTAAATTGCACATTGGTCGGGAGAAAACAGGGAGGCAGGCCGTTGACGAAGCACGACGCCGGGGCATCACGACTCGCGCTGATCGCGCTGCTGGCGCTCGGGTCGGCGGGCGCCGTCGCGGGGCCCCCGGCCGGCGCCCCGGACACGGCGTCGGTCCGGCGTGGCGAGGTGGACGACGCCACGCTGGAGCGGCTGGCCAAGCTCCATTTCACCGAGAGCGAGACCGTCCGGCTGGTCCTGCTGCCGACCACCGTGCGCGACCGCAAGGGCCGGATCGTGCGGGGTCTGGAGCGGGAGGATTTCAAGGTCTGGGAGGACCAGGTGCCCCAGGAGATCCGGTACTTCTCCTCCGAGGCCCAGGACCCGATCTCGCTGGCGTTCCTGCTCGACCTGTCCGGCAGCATGCGGCAGCTGGACAAGCTGACCCACGCCAAGGAGGCGATCCGGTTCTTCCTGCGCCACCTCCGGCAGGACGACCGCTTCGCCCTGATCGGCTTCGCCGACGAGCAGGTGGCCTGGATCACCGAGTTCACCGACGACCGGGTGCGGTTTCGGCGCAGGCTCGAGGTCCAGGAGGGGTACGGCCGGACGGCGCTCCACGACGCCGTGGCCGCCGCGCCCCGGCTGGTCAGCGAGGAGATCAAGGGCCGCAAGGCGATCGTGCTGATCACCGACGGCGTCGACAACGCCAGCCGGCTCGACCTGGACGACGCCGTCGCGCTGGCCCGCACGGTCAACGTCCCGATCTATGCGATCGGCTTCCTGTCGGTCCCCGAGTCGGTGCTCAGCCGGCGGGCCGAGACGACCAACCTCGAGGTGCTGCGACGCGTGGCCGAGGAGACCGGCGGCCACCTGTTCGCGGTCAACGACCCGGTCGAGCTCAAGGAAGCGATCGTGTTTCTGGAGACCGAGCTGAGGTTCCAGTACATGCTCGGCTACTACCCGGCCCGGCAGGCCGACGGCAGCTTCCGCGAGATCCGGGTCGAGACTCCCCCGGAGCCCCGCTTCCAGGTCCGCACCCGCACGGGGTACCACGCGACGCGCTAGGCCCGATGCCAGGGCGGCATTTCGCGGCGGTCGCCTCGTGTGGTAAAACCTACCGAGGCGCGGGAGGGAATTACCCGCCCGGAGGCCAGGCGGCCCGGAGGGGGCCGGTTTTGGCGGGAGAATCATCGTCCCGGCCCTTGGCACGCCGTTTGACTCCAGCTGGATCGAACGGGACCTTCGCGGGGGGGTTCCCGCGTTGCAGGGCCGCCCACGGCGGCGATAGAGTGAGCGGGAACTCCGTCCGAGCCTCGCGGGGCGGGCCGCGCCGGCCCAGGACCAACGATCCGATACAAGTGGAGAGAGGAGAGGTGGAGATGTACAGAAACCGAAGGTTGATGCTGGTCGTGGCGGCGATCGTCGTCCTGCTGGTCTCGCCGGCCTGCGTTTCGAAGAAGCTGTTCCGCCAGAACTCCGATCAGGTCGACAGCCGCGTGCGCGGCGTCGAGAACATGGTCGAGGAGAACGAGCGCCGGATCTCCGATCTGAAGAGCGAGACCGACGCCCGGGTGGCCCAGCTCGACGGTCGCGTCGGCGACGCGATGAAGCTCGGCGAGGCCGCGATGGGCAAGGCCAACGACGCTTCGATGATGGCCGACAAGGCGATGAAGGGCAAGCTGCTGTGGTCGGTCACGCTGAGCAGCGACAAGGTCAAGTTCGGCTTCGGCAAGGCCGAGCTGTCCGACGCCGCCAAGGCCGAGCTGAGCGCACTGGCCGGGCAGATCAAGGGCTACGGCAAGGCGGTCTACGTCGAGATCGAGGGCCACACCGACAACATCGGCGGCGAGGCCTACAACGTGCAGCTCGGACACCAGCGCGCGATGGCGGCGCTGCGTTACCTGAACGAGTCGGGCGGCATCCCGCTGCACGCGCTCAACGCGATCTCTTTCGGCTCCTCGAAGCCGGTCGCGGATAACGGCACCAAGGACGGCCGCTCGCAGAACCGCCGCGTCGTGGTCAAGGTGCTCGAGTAGCCCGCAACCGGGCTCGATTCCCGTATCGGAACGAAACGGGCCCCTCGCGGGGCCCGTTTTTTTTTGCGCGGCCGCGGCGGGCTGACCCCGCCGGAGGTCTGGCTGTCCTGTCGTGGAGACAGTGTCGCGGCGCGGCGCGGCGCGAACTTCGCGGTATTCCTGCGACTTTGACCGTGGCCCGGCGATTGCTCTACGGCGGGGTGCCGGGCTCGTCCCGGTTTTTCCCGACGGAGGCGTACCCATGAGACGAGTCGTCGTTTGCATGACCGCAAGTTTGTTGGTGTTGCTGGGCGCGGCGGGAGAAGCCGCCGCGGGTCACCGCGGCCCCGATCCGGGTGACATGGCGTTCCAGTTCCGCGTCGGCGGGTTCTTCCTCGACGGCGAGAGCGAGTTCTGGACCGACTCCGAGGAGACGTTCACGCTCGATTCCTCCGACTTCGATGACGCGATCATCGGTCTGAGCATCGTGGGTTCCTTCGGCAACCACCTCGAGGCCGGATTCAACGCGGACTTCTACGATGCGACCGTGGTGTCCGCGGTGCGCGGATTCACGGACGAGGACGGGTTCCCGATCCTGCACGACAGCCGGCTGCGGATGGCCCCGCTGACGGTCGACCTGCGGTTCCTGCCCGCCGGGCGCTACCGTGTCCGCAACCAGGGGCGGCTGGTGCGCCAGCCGGTGTTCTACGTCGGCGGCGGCGCCGGACTGGTGTTCTGGGAGTACGAGGAGATCGGCGACTTCGTCGACTTCAGCGACGACACGATCTTCTTCGACCGTTTCACCGACGACGGCGCCTCGTTCGAGGTGCACGGGCTGGCCGGCGTCGAGTTGCCGATCGGTCCGGCCTGGAACCTGCTCTTCGAGGGCCGCTATTCCTGGGTCGACGAGACGCTGGGCCGCGACTTCTCGGGTCTCGGCGAGATCGACCTGGGCGGCATGTCGGCCTACGTCGGAGCCTCGCTGCGCTTCTAACCGGCCGGCCGGACGTCAGCGTCGCGCGACGGTGTCGAAGTAGGGCAGCGGGTCGATCGGCCGGGTGCCGCGTCGCAGCTCGAAGTGACAGTGCTCGACGCTGGCGTTGCCGGTCCGGCCGACCAGCGCGACCGGCTGCCCACGCTCGACGCGCTCGCCGTGGCCGACCAGCAGCTTGCTGCCGTGGGCGTACAGCGAGCGCAGGCCGTTGCCGTGGTCCACGATCACCGTCTTGCCGTAGCCGCGCATCGTGCTGCCGCTGTACACCACGCGGCCGGGAGCGACGGCGCGCACGGGGTCGCCGGGCCGTCCGGCGATGTCGACTCCCTGGTGCTGCCGGCCCGGTCGCGGCGCGCCGAAACGCGACAGCACCCGGCCTCCCGCGACCGGCCAGACCAGCCCCGGCCCCGGGAGTCGCCGGGCCACGTCGGGGTCGGGGACGGACGGCGCTCCGTAGGGCGTGACCTCGATCGTCGCGCGTGCACCGGGGACGAACAGCCTCGTCCCCGTGGCGATCGAGGACGGGTCATCGATGCCGTTGGCCCGCGCCAGCTCCTCCAGCGGTACGCCGTAGGCGCGCGCGATGCGCCACAGCGTCTGGCCCCGCTCGACGCGGTGCCACACGCCGCTTGCCGCCTCCTGCGGGCCGGGTAGCTCCGCGGAGGGCTGCGGCTCCGCCGGCGCCTCGATCGCGGGCTCGCGCGGCGGCACGGCGACCTCGCGCGGCGGCCGGTGCCCGGCACAGCCCGTCAAAGCCAGTCCGGTCGTCAGGACGAGCCCCCACCGGGCGAGCGATCCACGACGCCGCGCTGCGAGAGTGGCCGTCATCGCGGCAGATTATGGGTTCCGCGCTCGGCGGAGACAAGCCGGCTCCCGCGAAACCCGCCCGATCCACGGCCCTTTCGGACCCGGGCGCGCTTGTGCGCCCTCCGACGGAGGCGATAGACTGCCCCGCGAATCGACGATTCCGAAACATGGGGAGACGATCATGACCACCCGTGGTCCCCGGGTCATCAACATCGACCAGTTACGGCCGCCGCAGATCCCTGCCGGTCTGGTCGGGTTCGGGTTCCTGGCGCTGCTGGGGCTGTTGATCATCTGGAGCTCGATCTTCACGGTGCAGCCCGAGGAGGTCGGCGTCGTGATGACCTTCGGCAAGTTCACCCGCCAGGCCGAGCCGGGCCTCAGCGTCAAATGGCCGTACCCGATCCAGACCGTGACCAAGGTGCCCGTCCAGCGCCAGCTCAAGCAGGAGTTCGGTTTCCGCACGCAGCGGGTCGGCACGCGATCCGAGTTCTCGGGCGCGCAGGACGAATCGGTGATGCTGACCGGCGACCTCAACGTGGCCGTGGTCGAATGGACGACCCAGTACCGCGTCAGCGATCCGTTCAACTACCTGTTCCGCGTGCGGAACCTCACGGACACGTTTCGCGACATGAACGAGGCGGTGATGCGCGAGGTCGTCGGCGACCGCAGCGTGAACGAGGTGCTCACGATCGGCCGCCAGGAGATCGCCTCCGAGGTCGAGGGCCGGCTGCAGGAACTGTGCGACCAGTACGAGACCGGGATCCACATCGAGCAGATCGTGCTCCAGGACGTCAACCCGCCCGATCCCGTCAAGCCCGCCTTCAACGAGGTCAACCAGGCCCAGCAGGAGCGTGAGCGGATGATCAACGAGGCCGAGTCCGAGTACAACCGCGTGATCCCGCGAGCGCGCGGCGAGGCGCAGCAGACGATCCGGCAGGCCGAAGGATACGCGGCGGACCGCGTCAACCGCGCCAAGGGCGATGCGGCGGCGTTCACCGCGCTGCTGGCGGCCTACCGGCGGGCGCCCGACGTGACGCGGCGGCGGATCTACCTCGAGACGATGAACACGCTGTATCCCAAGGTGAAGAACAAGATCGTTCTCGACGAGGACCTCAAGGGCATCTTGCCGCTGCTGCCGCTGGGCGCGGGGGTGAAGCCATGAAGGGCGCGATGATCGTCGTCGTGGCGGCGCTGGTGCTGCTGGCGCTGCTGGTGTTCGGGGGGGCGTTCTTCATCGTCGACGAGACGCAGCAGGTCGTGATCACCCGCTTCGGCGAGCCGCGCCCGGGCGACCCGATCAGCGAGCCCGGTCTCAAGGTCAAGGTCCCGTTCATCGACAAGGCCAACTACTTCGACAAGCGTTTTCTGGAGTGGGACGGCGACCCGAACCAGGTGCCGACCCGCGACAAGCGCTTCATCCACGTCGACACCTACTCCCGCTGGCGGATCACCGATCCGCTCAAGTACTTCCAGCGCCTGCGCACCGAGCTGGGGGCGCTGGGCCGGCTGAGCGACATCCTGGACGGCGAGACCCGCAACGTCGTGGCCCGGCACGACCTGATCGAGGTCGTGCGCAGCAGCAACCGCGAGTTCGCGGTGACGGGGATCCCCGGCGAGGAGACCGACGCCGGAAAGGAGATCGTCCAGGGCCGCGCGAAGCTCGCCGTGGAGGTGCTCGAGTCGGCCCAGGCCCGCACCGAGGACCTCGGCATCGAGATCCTCGACTTCCGCTTCAAGCGCATCAACTACGTCGACGAGGTGCGGCGCGAGGTCTACAACCGGATGATCTCCGAGCGCAACCGGATCGCCGAGCAGTTCCGCTCCGAGGGCGCCGGCGAGTCGGCGCGCATCAGCGGCGAGAAGGAGCTGGAGCTGAAGCTGATCACCTCGGAGGCGTACCGGCAGGCCCAGGAGATCAAGGGCAAGGCCGACGCCGAGGCCGCCGACCTGTACGCCGCGGCGTACAACCGCGACCCGGAGTTCTACAGGTTCCTGAAGACGATGGAGATCTTCACCGAGGCGCTGGACAAGGATACCGTGCTGGTGCTCAGCACCGACGGCGAGTTCCTGCGCTACCTGAGTCGCGCCAAGTAGCGCCGCCGCCGGCCGCTCGACGATGCGCGAGCTACGGGAGATCCTGGCGGCCTGGGAGCGGACGCGGTCCGCGGGCGGCCGCGCGGTGCTGGCCACGATCGTCGACGCGTCGGGGTCGACCTACCGCCGGCCCGGCGCGCGGATGCTGATTCCCGAGCGCGGGGATCCGGTCGGCCTGCTCAGCGGCGGCTGCCTCGAGGGCGACCTCGCCGAGCGGGCGGCCGCGGTGCCGGCGAGCGGGAAACCGCGCTGCGTCGTCTACGACATGACCTCCCAGGACGATCTGGTCTGGGGGCTCGGGCTCGGTTGCGCGGGCAAGCTGCACGTGCTGCTGGAGCCGCTGCCGGGCCCCGCCGAGGCCTACCTCGCGTTCCTCGCGCGTTGCCACGCCGAGCGCGCGCAGGGGGCGGTCGCGACGCTGATCGAGTCCGCGGACCCCGGACGCGTGGGCCGGCGCCGGACGCTCGACGCCGCCGGTGGGACGGCCGGCTCCCTGGGCGCCGCGGCGCTCGACGAGTCCTGCGCCGACCTGCTCGCCGCGGCCCGGGACCGTGGAATCACCCGCCTCCACGCGCCGGGGGGAATAGCTGCCGGGGTGCGGGTGCTGATCGAGGGGGTCGTGCCCCCGCCGGCGCTGGTCGTGTTCGGCGCCGGGCCGGACGCGGTGCCGGTGGTCCGGCTGGCCGGCGAGCTGGGCTGGCACGTGACGGTCGTCGACCACCGCGCCGCCTTCGCGGTCGCGGCGCGCTTTCCCGAGGCGGCGGCCGTGGTGTGCTGCGACCCGGCCGAGGTCCCGCGGCGCGTGGCCTTCGACGCCGCCAGTGCCGCGCTGGTGATGACCCACAAGTTCCTGCACGACGTCGAGCTGGCGCGGGTGCTGCTGCCGTCCGCGGCGCGCTACGTCGGATTCCTCGGGCCGCGCGCGCGCACCGAGCAGCTGCTGCTGGAGCTGCGCCGGCAAGGGCTGCGGCCGACGCCGGACCAGCTGGCGCGGGTCCACGGCCCGGTCGGCCTCGACATCGGCGCCGAAACGCCCGAGGAGATCGCGCTGTCCGCGATCGCCGAGATCCGCGCGGCACTCCTCGGACGGCGCGGCGGTCCGCTGCGCGACCGCGTGGGCCCGCTCCACGAACCACACCGATGACCGTCGCGCCCCGGCCCCCGCACGCCATCGCCGTCGTGATCCTCGCGGCCGGAGGGTCGTCCCGTCTCGGACGCCCCAAACAGCTGCTGCCGTTCCGCGGGCGGACCCTGATCCACCACACGGTGGAGGCGGCGCTGGGGTCGCGCTGCCGGCCGGTCGTGGTCGTCCTGGGTGCCGACGCGGAGCGCATCCGTCCCGAGCTCGAGGCCTCGGACGTGCGCGTCGTGGACAACCCGGACTGGCGCGAGGGGATGGGTTCGTCGATCCGTGCCGCCGTGAGCGCGCTGCAGGATGCGCCGGAGCGCGTCGCGGCGCTGGTCGTGCTGACCTGCGACCAGACGGCCATCGAACCGGCGGTGATCGACCGGCTGTGCGAGGCCTGGCGCTCGACGGGCCAGCCGATGATTGCCAGCGGGTACGGCGGGACCGTGGGCGTCCCCGCGCTGTTCGATGCGGCGCTGTTCCCGCGGCTCGCGGCGCTCTCCGGGGCCCGCGGCGCCAAACGGTTGCTCCAGCGAGGAGACGCGGCCGTGATTCCGTGGCCGGCGGGAGTCCGGGACGTCGACACGCCCGAAGATCGCGACTCGCTCCGGGACGGCGACGAGGGCCCGTAAAAGAACCGTAAAACCCCGGCGATGACGGCGACCCGCGCTGCGTGGCGGGACCGCGCGGCGCATATATAATTGACCGATCGTTGACCGAGAATCGACGTTTACGAGGATCATCCATGCGCTTCCGATTCCAAGTTGTGCGCCCACTCGCCGTCGCCGGCGTCCTGTTCGTGCTCGGCGTCTCCGCGGTCCAGGCCCAGGCTCCGGCGTCGCAGGTTCCGGCCGCGCAGTTCGGCGAGCCGTTCCCGGCCCTGAAGGTCACGTTGATGAACCCCCCGGCCGGGAGGCCCGCAACGGTCGATCTCGCCGCAGTGCTGGGCAAGCGGCCGGTGGTGCTGGTGTACTGGATCGCCGGGCATCCGCGTTCGGAGGAGCTGCTGCGGGAGATCGAGCAGCGGTTCGCCGGATCGATGCCGGAGCGCATGGCGATGTTCGGCGTGGTGACCGAGCGGCCGGGCCGCGAGGCCGCAGCGATCCGCGCGCGGATCGCCGAGCTGGGGATCAAGTCGCCGCAGATCAACGACGAGGGGTTCCGGCTCGGCCAGATGCTCAAGGTCTCGAGCGTACCCAGCGTGGTGATCATCGATCGCGAGGGCCGGCTGCGGTTGTCCAACGGCGCCAGCCTCAAGCAACCCGTGGAGTACAAGCTCGACCTGGGCGGCGTCCTGGAGCGCCTGGCCAAGACCGGCCAGGCCGGCACCCACGGCCCGCTGCCGCGCTACTATCCCGTCAACGAGCTGGTCGGACAGAAGTGCCCCGACTTCCAGGCCGCCGAGCTGCAGAGCGGCGTGATGCGCCGCTGGTACAGCCTGCTCGAGCCGAACCAGGTCAACGTGCTGCTGTTCTGGTCGGTCGACTGCCCGCACTGCCGCAAGACGCTGCCGGAGCTCAACGACTGGCTGAAGCGCAACGCGCCGGGCATCAACGTCGTGACCGCGGCGCGCGTCAACGACGCGACGATGAAGCAGCGCACGCGGGACTACTGCAAGTTCAACAAGTTCGTGTTCCCGACCCTGATCGACGAGGAACAGGCGGTCGCCCAGCTGTTCCAGGTCACGGCGACGCCGACGATCCTGATCGTGCGGCCGGACGGCGTGATCGACTCGGTGCTGATGCACGAGGACTTCGCGCCCGCGTTCGAGGCCGCCCGCAAGAGCCTGCTCAAGACCAGCTCCTGACGGCGGATCAGGGCGGGCCGCCGTCCAGGCCGTTCCGCGCCAGCTCCGGGAGCGTTGCCAGGTCCGGCAGCGCGCCGAGACTCCGTTCGAGCTGCCCCGCGCGATCGACCAGCACCGCGGCGATCCCGGCCGCCCGGGCCCCCTCGAGATCGATGTCCGGGCGGTCACCGACGTGCAACGCCCGATCGGCGGTTCCGCCCAACCGCGCCAGCGCGATCCGGAACAGCGCCGGGTCCGGCTTCTCGACGCCCTCGAGGTGCGACACCACCACCGCGTCGAAGTAGCCGGTCAGCTCGAGCGCGTCGAGCAGCGGCGGCAACAACGAGTCCCAGTTGGACACGATCGCCAGGCGCGCGCCGCCGTCACGCAACGCGTCGAGGGCCGGCGGCACGTCGGGATAGACCTCCCACGCCGCTCCGTCCCGGAACACGCCGCGCAGCCGCCGCACCGCCTCCTGGGCCAGAGCCGGCTCGACCGGCCGGCCGGTGGCCGTCTCGATCGCGCGGGTCGCGAAGCGCAGCCAGTACTCCTCCTCGCCGCCGGGGAAGTACCGGAAGCGGTCGGTGCCGCGGGGCACCGAACCCTCCAGCTCCGCCATGGCGGCGTACAGCGAGGCCTCGTAGGTCCGCGCCGGGAGGTCGACGTCGAATTCGCGCAGCACCTCGGCGTAGACCGTGCCGAACGAGTCGCGCGGCCCGATCAGCGTGGCACCCGCATCCAGCAGCACGTACGGATAGCGCATGCGGGCATGGTACCGTGTCCCGGTCGTCAGGAGTACCGGCATGAAACGACTGCTGCTGATCAGCAACTCGACCAGCCACGGCGGCGGCTACCTGGACCACTGCGCGACGGAGCTGCGCGACTTCCTCGGAGCCGTGAAGCGAGTGCTGTTCTTTCCCTTCGCGCTCCACGATCTCGACGGCTACGCGGCCAAGGCGCGGGAGCGGTTCGAGCGGATGGGGTACGGTCTGGACTCGGTCCACGAGGCGCCCGACCCGCGGGCGGCCGCCGCTGCGGCCGAGGCGGTGTTCATCGGCGGCGGCAACACGTTCCGGCTGCTGACGCGGCTCTACGCGCTGGATCTGGTGACGGCGCTGCGGCGGCGGGTCGGTGCGGGGTCCCCGTACATCGGTACCAGCGCGGGATCGAACGTGGCCTGCGTGAGCATCCGGACGACCAACGACATGCCGATCGTCCAACCGCCGAGCTTCGACGCGCTGGGGCTGGTGCCGTTCAACATCAACCCGCACTACCTGGATCCCGACCCGGGGTCGACCCACATGGGTGAGACCCGCGAGCAGCGGATCCGGGAGTTTCACGAGGAGAACGACCCGCCGGTGGTCGGGCTGCGCGAGGGCTCGCTGCTGCGGATCGAGGGCGGCCGGGTCACCCTGCTGGGGGAAACCGGCGCGCGCCTGTTCCGCAAGAAACACTCGCCCGAGGAGTGCGCGCCCGGGACGAGGCTGGATTTCCTGGTCGACTGAGCGGCACGGCCGGGCGGCGGAGACGCCGATTGAGCGAGCGCCGTTACCCGTGGGCCGTTCGTCGAGGGCTGGCGGTAGCACCCAGGCGTCAGTCGCAACCCAGCCCGCAGACGGTGCCGGCCGCCTCGACGCACAGCGCGTCCCAGCGCTCCGCGCAGCACCACGCGTCGCGCGCGCACACCGCCGCGACACAGTCGTTGAGGCCGGCATCGAGCGCGCCGCCCTCGCCGCACTCCGGCGCCGGAGCGTCCAGCGCCGCCGTCGGGTCGAGCACGAACAGCCCGCGCTGGCGGTCCGAGACGACCACCAGCCCGCTGGGCAGCTGCGAGCTGACCCCCCAGGCGCCCTCGAAATTCGTGTTGTCGTTCTCGGGGCGGGTGTCGAAGAACCCGCTCTCCTGCGGGTTGTTGATGTTCGAGACATCCCAGACCCGGAGTCCCGACGAGTAGTTCGCCTCGTAGACGAAGTCCCCGCGGACCATCAGGTTGTGGTCGATCGAGGCCAGCCCGTTGGTGAACGAGGAGTGGAACGACGGGTTGTTGAGGTTGTTGACGTCGATCACGTAGGTCGTGGTCGAGGTGACCCCGGGGTCGTCCCGCTCGTCCAGCTCGTCGTTCGCGAACAGGTAGCGGCGGGCGTCTTCGAGCCAGCCCTGGTGGCTGTAGGTCAGGCCCGGATAGGTCACCTTCGAGATGCGGAACATGTTGGCCTTGTCGGTCACGTCGGCGATGTAGATCCCGTCGCTCTCGGCGAAGCAGAACGCGATCTCCTTGCCGGCGTTGGGGCCCGCGGTGTAGCTGACGACCTGGACGTCGTGACAGCGTACGCCCGGATCGACGTCGGTCCAGAACCCGGCGATCGTCGGGTCGGCCGGGTCGGCGTTGAGGTCGACCACCGTCAGCCCGTTGCCGCCGTTGAGGTTGGGGATGCACAGGTACAGGTAGCCGCTGTCGGCGTTGACGTAGACGTTGTGCGCGTCGGCGAAGCCCTGGCCCAGATCGGTGGTGTTGACCCGCACCACGTTGTCGTTGTCGATGTCGGAGAGGTCGGCGATCTGGAGCCCGACGCCGCTGCCGTCGGTGACGATGTAGGCGTGGGAGCCGAACGTGGCCATGTCGCGCCACGTCTCGTCGATGCCCTCGCCGTCGACCCAGCCGGCCAGCCCGGGGTTGGCCGGGTCGCTGATCTTCACGAACGCGGTGCCCTTGGTCGTTCCGAGGATCGCGTACTCCTCGCCGCCCGGCGAGACGTAGCTCCAGATGTCGTTGCCCAGGCGCTGCGTGTCGGGCAGCTCGCGCATCACCACCCGGCCCAGCAGCGACACGTTCTGGGCCGGAAAGTCGCAGGCGTCGCCGAGCCCGTCGGAGTCTTGATCAGCCTGGCCGGTGTTGCCGTCGCGCGGGCAGTTGTCCACGGAGTCCCGCACGTCGTCGTTGTCCAGGTCGCAGTCGATGGTCAGGAAGCGGTCGGTGCCGTCCGTGCGCAGCCCGACCGGGCCTTCCTCCGCGGAGTCCAGCGCCGTGATCAGGTAGGTGTAGGCGTCACCCGGCGGCGGCGTCTCGGAGTCGAAGATGAAACGGTCCGAGGCGTTGCCCACGCCCTCGGCGCAGTAGTCGGGCAGCCCAGAGACCAGACCGCGGTAGACCCGGTACTGGACGGCGCCCGGCACCGCGTCCCAGAACAGGCCGTCCCCGCTCATCGACACGTTCTGGACCTCGGGCAGGGCGGCCGGCGTGGCGACCGGGATCAACGAGACCAGCCCGAACATCGCGAGGACCGCGATCGATCCGCTCCGCTGCGTCATGCGAGAAGCCCCCCGGCAGTGAACGGCTCGACCCCCTCGGCCCGCTCCGCGTCCTTATACGGCGAACGTCCGCCAGGTCCAAGACCAAATGGTCAGTCGCGCTTGATCCGCAGGTTGCGGGGATCGTCGGGGGGCGAACCGACCGGCGCGCTCTCGGGGACCACGATCACCGTGTACATGCTGTGGTCCCCCGGGTCGGCCGGGTTGACGTTGCCGCCGAGCACGATCGTCGACTGCGGGAAGCTCTTCCGGAACAGGCTGAAGTTGGTCTGGATCGTCACGTCGCTGCCCGAATCGGTGAAGTCGGCCAGCCACGCGGGCTTGGTCGCGTAGCGGTCGTCGTGCGCGACGAACACGATCACCGGCTGGTTGACGTCGAAGGACAAAAACGGGTCGCCCTGGCTCAGCTTGTCGTCGTTGGCGGTCTGGATGAACTTCGACCCGGCCAGCTCCGGGGGCACGTTCTCGTAGCCGTAGCCGCGATCGACGTAGGCGATCGAGCCCACGGTCAGCCCCTCGGCCACCTGGTACACCCTGCCGGACTGGACCACGAGGTTGGAGATCACGAGCTCCGCGAAGTACTCGTAGCCCGAGGTCGTCCCGGCCGCGATGGTGTTCGGCGCGGCGGCGCGGTCGCGCACGTTGTTGACGGTCAGCGTGTAGGCGACGCCCTCGGCGTGCTCCGACGTCGCCAGGTGCACCGTGACCAGGTCGTCGTCCAGGGTCGCGCCGTCCACGGTGATCCCGGGAGCGATCGCGTAGTTGCCCGTCGCCGTGGCCGAGGCCTGCTCGACCGGCTCGCTGTAGCGCACCCGCACCACTCGCGGGTCGCCGGACGAATCGACCTCGACGATCGTCGGGGGCGTCGTGTCGGCATCGGTGGTCGCGCTGGCCGGGGCGCTCTGCGGCGACTCCAGCCCGCTGCCGTTGACCGCCGAGACCCGGTAGCTGTACTCGGTCGACTCGGCCAGCCCGTCGTCGGTGTACGTCGTCTCGACCGCCTGGTCGACGTAGACGCCGCCGCGGTAGACCTTGTAGTGCGTCACGCCGGAATCGGGATCGTTGGAGGCGGCCCAGGTCAGCCGGATCGCGTCCTGGCCGAGCGCCACCGCGTCCAGCGACGCGGGTGTCGACGGCGGCGTCTCGTCGGGCGGCGCACCACCGCAGCCCTCGGGCAGCCGGTACAGGAACACGTTCTGGTCCGTGTCGTTGACCAGCACGAAGGCGTTGCGCGAAGGGATGTAGCGGAAGCGGCCGAAGGTGCCGTTCGGCTGCGGCGGCGTGGGCGTCACCGTGTTGCCCGGCGCGGCGGGGCACTCCTGCCAGGAGTTGGTCGCCAGGTCCAGCGTGTACACGGTCGAGCCGCCGTTCCAGGCCACGAACAGGCCGCTCGAGGAGTCGAAGTCGAACCCGGGCGAGGAGCCGTTGACGATCGACGCCGGACCGCTGATGCCGAGGTCGCGTCGCTCCAGCATCCCGGCCTTGGAAATGTCGTAATAGCGCTGCCGACCCCCGCCGACCTCGACCCAGCGCTTGTGCACCGGATCGATCGCCGCCGAGCCCGAGTAGTAGTTCTGATCGTCCTCCTGCGCGCTACGCGTGGTCCAGACGTTCGCCACCGGGTCCCACTCGTACAGCCGGTTGCTCGGGATCGCGACGGCCGACGTGCCGTGGTACCAGATGTGGCCGCTGGACGGGTCGTAGGCCGAACGGCCCCCGATCGCCCCCTCGCCGGGCATCGTCGACCGGTGCGTCCAGCCGCGGGTCGGCGTGGCGGTGTCGTCGAAGTCCAGGCAGTGGACCTTGTTCGTGGCGTTGGTCTGGAGCGCGGTCGGGTACTGCGCCGAGCCGCCCATCGAGCAGAAGCGGTCGATCGACGGCACGTACTGGATGTAGTGATAGGTGTGGCGCGAGCGCGGCGTGCCGTCGGGGTACTCGCCGGAGGCCTCGCTGCCGCCGGTGTCGCCCGAGCGCGGGCTGGCGATGCTCCACACGTGGCTGTTCACGTCGAACACGTACACGGCGTTGTCCGAGGAGTCGTTGTGTCCGCCACCCCACACGATCAGCCGGTCGCGCTGCGCGTCGTAGGCGCCGCCGCTCCAGGCGCTCATGATCGTTTCCTGCATGCCGGTCGAGTCGGCGCGGCTGTTCGGGATCTCGTACCAGTGCCCGGGCTGCAACTGGCCCCAGTCGAAACCCTGCGCCGACACGGGCGCGACGGCGAGCAGCAGGCTGAGCGGGGCGATCCAGGCGATTCGGCGGAGTGCGAGCATTTCGGAGGGACCTCTATGGCCGGTGGTGCGCGGCACGCTCAATACATAGTGACCGCCACGGCACGGGGCAACGCGCCGCATCATCGACTGCAAGGAAAGAGCCAGCGCGGTGTCGGGAAAACAGGCGCGGGACAGGCGCGCAGGTTTCATGGTTCGTGAGCAAGACTACAAAACCGTAACGTCGCGCGCGGTGCCGGTCGCCGGGCGCGCACCCGGACATGGTAGGGCAGGGGCGACCGCGCGGCCAGTTTCGCCGGCGCGTGTCCGTCTTGACGCGCCCCCGGAGGGCCGACTATCTTCGACAGCCGCCCTTCCCGGAGCCCTGGACGAGTCGCCACCCCATGCCCAAGAACGTGATCATCCTGACGACGGGGCTGGCCGGCAGCTCGCCGCTGGCCGGCATCATCGCCCGGGCGGGCCACTGGACCGGGAGCCGGACGTTCAAGAAGAGCGACTACGACACCTACGAGAACCAGGCGCTGATCGACCTCAACAAGCGCCTGTTCGACGAGACCGGGTACGACGGCAAGTACGAGATGGAGTTCTCCGCCGCGGCGATCCGCAACATCGAGGGCGCCGTGGGCAGCCTCGACCCCGGGCCCTGGAAGTCGTTCGTCGCGACGTGTGAGGAGCATCGGCCCTGGATCTGGAAGGACCCCCGGCTGTGGCTGACGATCCGTTACTGGGCGCCCCTGCTGCCGCTCGAAGACATCCAGTTCATCCTGCTCACGCGCGACCATCTGCAAAGCTGGATCTCGACCACGATCCGGCGGCAGATCCACAGCTACGGCTACGCCAAGCGTTACACGGAGCAGGTGCGCGCGTCGATCCTGGAGTTCTTGGGCCGGCACGGCCTTCCGCACCTGGAGCTGACCTTCGAGGGCCTGGTGATGCACCCCGAACGGACCGTGCAAGCGCTGAACGACTTTCTCGGGACCGGCCTGACGATGGACGACGTGCGCGCCGTCTACAACAAGCCGCTGTACAAGCGGCCGCGCGGGACGCTGGATTTCCTGAAGGCCGTTTCGATCTATCTCAAGAACTACTCCTCGCGTTATCGTTGACCGACGGTGGGGATGGTGTCCGGTGAAGCTCGCGATTCGTGAAGCCGACCTCGATCGGGACCGCGAGGTCGTGATCGACACGCTGCAGCGGTTCCTGACCCCGGGCTCGGACGCGCGCCGCTACGAGTGGCTGTACCGCGCCAACCCGCACGGGCGGGCGCGGACCTGGCTTGCGGTGGACGAGCAGGACGGCGCCGTCGTCGGCGTGGCCAGCAGTTTCGCCCGCCGGGTCTGGCTGGACGGCGCCAAGCGCGACGTGTGGGTGCTCGGCGACTTCTGCATCGCCGAGCGCTACCGCAGCCTCGGACCGGCGCTGAAGCTGCAGCGGGCCTGCCTGGAAGCCGTCGGCGCGTCCAGCCCGCTGTGCTACGACTTCCCCAACCGCGGGATGACGGCGGTGTACCGCCGGCTGGGCGTCGAGCCGCTGGGCGAGATGGTCCGACTGGCCAAGCCGCTGCGGGTCGACCGGCAGGTCGAGGCCCGTGTCCGGCCGCGCCCCGTCGCCCGCGCGGTCTCGGCGGTCGGCAACGTCTGGCTGCGACTGACCGACCGCGGTCTGGCCCCGCCGCCCGGACACACCGTCGCGCGGCTCGAGGCCCGCTTCGACGAACGCTTCACGCGCCTGGCGGATTCCGTGGCGCCCGACTACGGAGTGTGCGTCGATCGTTCCGCGGAGTTCCTCAACTGGCGCTACCTCGACGCGCCGCTCAACAGCTACGAGGTCGCGGTGGTGTACCGCGGCTCCGAGCCGGTCGCCTACGCGGTGTTCGAGCAGCTCGAGCACGATGCCACCATCGTCGATCTGTTCGGGGCCGACGAGCCGCCCGCGCAGCAGGCGCTGGTCCAGCACGTCGTGGAGAATCTGCGCCACCGCGGCGTCAGCACGGTCAGCTGCCCGGTGCTGGAGTCGCACCGCTTCAGGGCCCGGCTGGTCGAGATCGGATTCCGGCCTCGCGAGACGACGCCGGTGTTCGTGTATGCCGCCGGGAACGGACCCGCGGCGCACGACCGCGAGTGGTTCCTGATGCAGGGCGACCGGGATAGCTGAGGCCGGCGAGTTACGCTATCGTAACCGGCTTGACGACACCCGGGTTTCCGGTTGGAACGTCGACCGACGAACGTATATTCTCATGGATCGGGCGGCGACGACGTGCGCTCGAGCCCGGTTTTTCCGCCGGTTGCGAGGAAGCGATGATGCCCCGGGAAAAGGAAGCGGTGAACTCGACCCACGAGGCGATCCGGAATTTCGTCCTGGATCAGTTCCCGCTGGCCCGCCAGATCGAATTGTCCGACGAGGCCTCGCTGATCGAGAGCGGCGTGGTCGACTCGCTGGGGATTCTCGAGTTGGTGCGGTTCGTCGAGGGCGAGTTCTCGCTGAGCGTCTCCGACGAGGAGCTGCTGCCCGAGAACTTCGATTCGATCGCCAGCCTGGCGGCGTTCGTCGACGGCAAGCGCGCCTGACGTCCCCGACCGACTGACGGCCGCGCACGGAGCGCGGCGCTCCGAGGAGAGCCGAGGCATGGATTCCCTGACACACCATCTCCTCACCAGCAGCGCCAGACGGGTACCGGCGAAGGAAGCGCTCGTGCACGGCGAGCGCCGGTTGAGCTATGCCGAGCTGGACGCCCTGACGAACCGCCTGGCCAACCGGCTGCAGCGGGCCGGTCTCGAGCGCATGGACCGGGTCTGCGTCTACCTCGAGAAGAACGTCCCGCAGGTGTTGGCGATGCTCGCCGCCTCGAAGGCCGGCGGCGTGTTCGTGCCGGTGAACCACCTGCTGTTCCCGGCCCAGGTCGGGCACATCGTCAACGACTGCGAGCCGAGCACGATCATCACCTCGGCCAAGCGTGCCGCGTCGCTGGCGGAGACCCTCGCCGGCTGTCGCTCGGTCCGGACCGTCGTCGTGACCGGGGACGACGAGGTCAAGCTCGACGGGATCGAGGTGCATCGCCTGGACGAGATCCTGGACAGCGAGTCGGCGCAGGCGCCCCGGGAGCGTTGCATCAGCCCCGACCTGGCGGCGATCCTCTACACGTCGGGCTCGACCGGGCGGCCCAAGGGCGTGATGCTCTCGCACGCCAACCTGCTGGCCGGCTCGCGCATCATCTCGACCTATCTCGAGATCGGCAGCGAGGAGCGGATCCTCAGCATCGTGCCGTTCAGCTTCGACTACGGGCTGAACCAGCTGCTGACCGGGCTGGAGCACGGGGCCACGGTGGTGCTGCTCAGCTTCCGCTTCCCCGACGAGGTGGTCCAGGCGCTGCTCCAGGAGCGGATCACCGGGCTGGCCGGGGTGCCGTCGTTCTGGGCCTTGCTGGCGCAGCCCAGCTCGTCGATCCACCGCCACGAGTTCCCGGACCTGCGCTACATCACCAACACCGGCGGCGCGATGCCGCAAGCGGTGCTGGACAGCCTGCGTCAGGCGTTCCCGACCACGCGGCCGTACCTGATGTACGGGCTGACCGAGGCGTTTCGCTCGACCTACCTGCCGCCCGAGGAGATCGACAACCGTATCGGCTCGATGGGCAAGGCGATCCCGGACACCGAGATCTACGTGCTCGACGAGCACGGCAAGCCGTGCGGCCCCGGCGAGATCGGCGAGCTGGTGCACCGCGGACCGACCGTCTCGCTGGGGTACTGGAGGAACCCGGAGGCGACCGACCGCGTGCTGCGCCCGAACCCGTTGCTCCCGCCCGAGCTGCGCGGAACCGAGAAGGTCGTCTACTCGGGCGACCTGGTGAAGCTGGACCAGGACGGCTTCCTGTATTTCCAGGGTCGGCGCGACGCCAGCATCAAGTCGGCCGGTTACCGCATCAGCCCCAACGAGATCGAGGAAGTCTGCATCTCCACCGGCACGATCCGCGAGGCCGCCGCGATCGGGATTCCCGACGAGGTGCTCGGCCAGGCGATCGTCGCGTTCGTGGTCCCGCACGACGGCCGGCAGGTCGACGTCGGCGAGCTGCTGGCGCACTTCGCCAAGAGCGTGCCGCGCTACATGATCCCGCGCCGCGTGGAGGTGGTCGATGATCTGCCGAAGACCGCGCACGGCAAGATCGACTACCCATCGCTGAAGGCGCGCATGGAATCGCGAGCCACCTGAGTCGATGGCGAGTCACGCCGAGCTGATCGAGCGCTTGTTCGAACGCCGCGGCGGCGAGCTGGTGGTGGGAGGCGTCGGCGTCGCCGAGCTCGCCGAGCGGTTCGGCACTCCGCTGTTCGTCTACGATCGCGGAGTGCTGGAGCGAAAGCTGGCCACGCTGCGCGGCGCGCTCCCGGACGGTTTCGAGGTCTACTACTCGATCAAGGCCAACCCCGCCGCCGCGCTGCTGCGCTGGTTCGTCTCGCAGGGCTGCGGGCTGGAGGTCGCCTCCGCCGGCGAGTTCGTGCAGGCCGCCGGCGCGGGCTGCGACCCGGCGCGGATCCTGTTCGCCGGGCCGGGCAAGACCGACGCCGAGCTCGAGCAGGTGCTCGCCGGCGGGATCGGCGAGATCCACGTCGAGTCGCTGGACGAGATCCGGCGGCTGGGCGCGATCGCGGCGCGGCTCGGGCGCACGGCCGGCGTGGCGATCCGCGTCAACCCGGGAGCCGCGGCCCAGGGCGGCGCGATGCGGATGGGCGGCAAACCGGCCCCGTTCGGCGTGGACGAGGAGCGCCTGGAACAGGCGCTGGACGCCGTGCAGGCCGACGGGCGGCTCGAATTCCACGGGATCCACCTGTTCACGGGGACCCAGATCCTCGACCACGCCGTGCTGGCGCGGCAGTACCGGGCGGGGCTCGAGATCGCGCTGCGCGCCTCGCGCCACGCGGGCGGCCCGCTGCGCACGGTCGACTTCGGCGGCGGCCTGGGCATCCCGTACTTTCCGCACGAGCACGAGCTCGACACGGACGCGCTCGGTCGCGAGCTGGCGGCGCTGTTCGGCGAGTACGCCGACCGCGCCGAGCTGCGCGGCACGCGCTTCATCGTCGAGCCCGGCCGTTACCTGGTCGGCGACAGCGGCGTCTACCTGTGCCGAGTCACCACGGTCAAGGAGTCGCGCGGCAAGCGCTACTACATCGTCGACGGCGGGATGCACCAGCATCTCGCGGCATCGGGCAACCTGGGACAGGTGATCAAGCGCAACTACCCGCTGGCCGTGGCCACCCGCCTCGACGCCGCGGGCGCCGGCAAGGTCGACGTGGTGGGCCCGTTGTGCACCCCGCTCGACGTGCTGGCGCGCGACGTGGAGCTGCCGGCCGCCGAGAGCGGCGACCTGGTGGCGGTGCTGCAGTCCGGCGCCTACGGCCGGACGTCGAGCCCGCTCGGCTTTCTGAGCCACGCCGCGCCGGCCGAGGTGCTGGCCCGGGACGGGCGCCCGGAGCTGATCCGGCGGCGGGGCACGCCCGAGGACCTGCTGCGCGACCAGCCGGGGAGCGGGGCCACGGAATAGGTGCAATCGCGCCTCATTTTGCCTCCCGGTCCCCGGAACCTATATTCCCCGACGTGCTACCCAGAAGCGTTGAACCCCGCCGCGGCGCGGAGTCCGGAGAGGACCGGCCGTCCGCCGTCGGCCCCGGAATGCTCGGGCCGCCGATCGGCTCCCTGATCGACGGGGAGCCCTGCGCGGCGGAGGAGCGCACCGAGCCGTTGATCGATCCGGCCACCGGCGAGCCGTACGGCCGGCTGGCCTTCGCCACCCCGGAGGACGTCGACCGCGCGGTGGACTCGGCCGCCCGGGCGTCCGCGTTCTGGCGCGGGACGACGTTCGAGGAGCGCGGCCGCAAGCTGCGGCGGCTGGCCGAGCTGCTGGCGAACCAGACCGCCTCGATCGCGCAGCTCGTGGCGCGCGAGCAGGGCAAGCCGTACGTCGAGGCGCTGACGCTCGAGGTGCTGCCGGCCCTGGATCACCTCAAGTTCATCATCCGCCACGCCGAGCGCTACCGCGGCGGCCTGGCGGTCGAGCCGCGGCACCCGTTCTACGCGCACAAGCGCGCGCACTACATGTACGACGCCCTGGGCGTGCTGCTGATCGTCACGCCCTCGCCGCTGCCCTTCGCGTCCCCGCTGGTGCAGGTCGCGGCGGCGCTGGCGATGGGCAACGCCGCGATCCTCAAGCCGTCCGAGCGCACGCCGCTGTGCGCGTTCTACATCGGCCAGCTGTGCCAGGAGGCGGGCTTCCCCGACGGGCTGGTCAACGTCGTGATGGCGCGCCCCGAGGAGACCCTGGCGATGGCCGGCCACTCGCGGGTGGACAAGGTGTTCTTCACCGGTGGCGTCGAGGCGGGCCAGCACGTGATGGCCGCGGCCGGCAGCGTGCCGCACCCGGTGGTGCTGCTGCTCGGCGGGAAGCACCCGTCGATCGTCGCCTCCGACGCCGACGAGGACCGGGCGGCCGCCGGGATCGTCTGGGGCGCGCTGGCCAACTGCGGTCAGAACTGCGGCGCCGTGGAGCGCGTCTACGTCGAGGAGGCGATCGCCTCGCGGTTCCTGGAGCGGTTGCTGCACTACGTCGACCGGGTCAAGGTCGGCAATCCGCTCGTCGAGGGAACCGACATCGGTCCGTTGAACACCGCGGCGCGACGCGACGAAGTGCACCGGCAGGTCACCGAGGCGGTCCGCGGCGGAGCGCGGCTGATCCGGGGCGGCGAGCTGCCCCACGGTCCCGGCAATTTCTACCCGCCGACCGTGCTGCTCGATCCGCCCGCCGACTGCACCCTGATGCGCGAGGAGACGCTCGGGCCGGTGATCCCGATCGTGGTGGTGGACAGCCTGGAGCGGGCGATCCTGCTGGCCAACGATTCCGACTACGCGTTGACCGCGAGCGGCTGGACCCGTTCCGCGGAACGGGCCGAGCGGATGATGGCCGGGTTGCAGGCCGGCGTGATGACGATCAACGACGTGCTGTACTCCTACGGCGAGCCGGCGGCCACCTGGTCCGGTCATCGCAAGAGCGGCTCGGGCCAGCACCATGGCACGCCGGGGCTGCGCGAGATGTCGAACCAGCGTTTCGTGTCGTTCGACACGCTGCCCGCCGAGGCGCCGGCGTTCGCGTTCCCGTACGACCTCGCCCAGACCGATCTCGCCGAGACGGCGGTGCGTTACCTGCACGGCCGGCGCTGGCACCACCGCCTGCGGGCGCTGATCCGGCTGATCCGGATGCCGCGCTTCCGCCGCCGGGTGCCGGTCCGCTCGGTGCTGTTCTCGGCCCGCCGCCGCGTCGGCTGACCCGCCGGCCGGAGCCTGCGCAGCCGACCCGCCGGGCGGGAACACCGACGAGTGGTGTAGGTTGAGGCGACGGGGAGGTGACCGGTCGCCGATGGGCCTCGGAATTCATCGTCACGCGCGGGTCGTGGTGTGGTTGCTGATCGCGTCCGCCGCCGGCTGCGCGTCGGACCGCGAGCCGGGGTCGCAGGCCCCCGACAACCCCGAGGCCCCCGCAGCGGCCGGTCCCGGGCTGCTCACCGAGATCACGACCGAGGCGGGCATCCCCGGGCCGTCCGCGGCGTGGCCCGACGGGACCTGGCTGCTGCCCGAGATCATGCAGGGCGGCGTCGGTCTGTTCGATTACGACGGCGACGGCGACCTCGATATCCTGCACGTCCGCGTGCCGCCGCCGGGACGACACGACGAGCCGGCGCCCAACGTGCTGTACCGGCGCGAGCCGGACGGGACGTACCGCGACGTGACGGCCGAGGCCGGCATCGGGGATCCCGGCTTCGGCCAGGGCGTCGCGATCGGCGACGTCGACAACGACGGCGACGCCGACGTCTACTTCACCAACTACGGTCCCGACGCGTTCTACCGCAACAACGGCGACGGGACGTTCTCGGAAGCCACCGCCGCGGCCGGATTCTCGGGCGACCGCTGGAGCAGCTCGGCGGCGTTCTTCGACTACGATCGTGACGGGTTCCTCGACCTGTTCGTGCTGCACTACCTGCGGTTCGATCCCGACACCGTCTGCCAGGACCCGATGGGCCGCCGCGAGTACTGCAGCCCCGGCGCCTTCGCGGGCGAGCCCGACCGGCTGTACCGCAACGACGGCGACGGCACCTTCACCGACGTGACCGAGGCGGCGGGGTTGATCCCGGCCGACGGCGGCCTGCGATCCAAGGGACTCGGGCTGATCTGCGCCGACCTGAGCGGGGACGATCTCGTGGACGTCTACGTGGCCAACGACCAGGAGAGCAACCAGCTCTGGGTCAACAACGGCGACGGGAGCTTCAGCGAGCAGGCGATCCTGCGCGGCGTCGCGGTCAACGAGCACGGCAAGGCCGAAGCGAGCATGGGCGTGGTGGTGGGCGACCTGAACGGCGACGCCGTGCTGGACCTCTACATGACGCACCTGGCCCAGGAGCACAACACGCTTTACACCGGCGGCCGCAGCGTGCTGTTCACCGACTCCACCAGGGAATCGCGGCTGGCCGCGCACGATGCCGCGTTCACCGGGTTCGGCTGCGGGCTGCTCGACCTCGACCACGACGGCGACCTGGACATCGCGGTGGCCAACGGCCGCGTCTCGCGCGGCGCGGTGGTCCCGGGCGCCGCGCTCGGCGAGTTCTGGAACCGCTACGCGGAACCCAACCTGCTGTTCGAGAACGACGGGGCCGGCGGCTTCGAGAACGTGAGCCCGCGGGCCGGAGCGTTCGCCTCGCGCGTCGAGGTGGCGCGCGGGCTCGCGGTCGGCGATCTGGACGGCGACGGCGACCTGGACCTGGCCACGAGCAACGTGGACAACACGCTGCGGCTGTACCGCAACGACGCCGTGCCCGCCGGGCGCCACTGGCTGATCGTCGTGCCGCGCTCGCGGGGCCGGGCTGCGCTCGGTGCCCGCGTCGTGCTGCAGGCCGGCGGCCGGCCGCGTCTCGGGTTGGCGCTGGCGGCGGTGAGCTACGCCAGCAGCAGCGATCCGCGCGTCCACTTCGGTCTCGGCGAGGTCGAGCGTGCCGAGCACGCCGAGGTGACGTGGCCCGACGGCACGCGCGAGCGGTTCGCGATCGGCGAGGTGGACCGTGTGGTCGAGCTCGTGCAGGGCGGGGGAGACGCGCCGTGATGCGGGCCGCGCCGCTGGCGCTGGCGCTGGCGCTCGCCGCCGGCTGCGGGGGTGGGAGCGCGGAGATCCCGCTTCCCGATCTCGACGGCGTCGAGTCGGAGATCGTCGACGCGGTGGGGGCCGCGCGCGACGCGGTTCGCGGCGCGCCCCGGTCGGCTGCGGCCTGGGGCGCGCTCGGGGACCGCTACCTGGCCCACGAGTGGTTCGACGAGGCCGCGCTGTGCTACCGGCGGGCCGCGCAGCTCGATCCCCGGGCCTTCGCCTGGCCCTACCGGCTGGGCCTGAGCAGCGCCGGCGTGCAGGACCTCGAGACGGCGTCCGCCGCGCTGGCCCGCGCGGTCGAGCTGAAGCAGGACTACGCGCCCGCGCACGGCGCCTACGGGGAAGTGCTGGCGCGGCTGGGGCGGACCGACGAGGCGCGCGGGCACTACCTCGTGGCGACACGGCTCAACCCGCGGCTGTCGCACCCCTGGGTCGGGCTCGGTCAGCTCGCGCTCGCCGACTCGGACCTGGAGCAGGCGCGGCGTTATCTGGAACAGGCGCTCCGGCACAACCCGCAGCACGCGGAGGCCCATCACGCGCTGGCCCAGGTGTACATGGGACTGGGGATGCAGGGCCTCGCGACGTCCCACGCCGACCGGGCGCGCGAGCTGCCGCGCTTCACGCCGCGGGCCGACCCGCTCGGCGTGCCGGGCGTCGTGCCCGCGGGATCCGCGGCGCACACCGATCGGGCCACGGCGCTGGAGCTCCAGCGCAAGCCCGGCGAGGCCGAGCGCAGCTATCGCGACGCGCTCCGTTCCAACCCCGAGTTCATGCCGGCGCACTACCGGCTGGGCCTGCTGCTCGCCCGCGGCGGGCGCCACGAGGAAGCCGTCGAGCACCTCGCCGCGGCCGCGCGGTTGAAGTCGACCGACGGCGCAGTGCTGCTCGACCTGTCCCGGGTGCTGCGGGAGCTGGGCCGGCACGAGGAGGCCGCGCGGTGGCTGGAGCGTCGCGTCGCGCTCGATCCCGGGGACCCGGCCGCGGGGGGGGGGGGGGGGGGGG
>JBFKMV010000020.1:0-42147 GCA_041629655.1 Candidatus Polarisedimenticolaceae bacterium | reverse complement strand
TCAGGTCTGGCTCATGCCCCCGTAACCGGGATCCGGCCGGATGATGATCACCGGGTCCAGCGTGTAGGTCACGATCGGCTCGGCGAACGACACGTAATCGATGTCGAAGGCCACGACCAGCTTCGAGATCGCGCTCGGGAACCCGTTGAACGCGAACTGGATCGAGTCGTAGCGGTCCTTGTCGATCCCCTGCTGCGGCGGCAGCGCATAGGCGCCCAGCTCCGACGGAGGGTCGACCAGCCGAAAGTTGCGGATCACGACCCGGCGCCATTTCGGTTGCCCGGGCACCATCGGATCCGCATTGTCGCCCCAGTCGGCGGCGACGACCAGCTTCTCGGTCGCGGCGATCACCTCCGGCAGCGCGCCGGCCTTCGGCATCAGCTCGAACTTGTGCGGGTGCACGACGATCTTGACGAAGTAGCTCGGCCAGTCGGCCATGACGATTCCTCCCCCAGGGTCTGACCCGTGCGCAGACGGTCGCTTGGAAGTCGAATACACCGCACAGCGCGTGCCTGTCAAGCACGACGGCCACGCCCAGTCGCCCCGGTCGATCCACTTCCCGTGGTCGCCGTCTCGTCGCGAAACGGTGCTAGGATGGGCCCAACGAACCTTCCTGTTCCCGTTCACGAGGAGCGCACGATGGACAACGATCAACCGCCGGAAGCCGCAGCCGAAACGGTCCGTTGCGCGGAGTGTGGGACCTCGCTCTCCGAAGGCCAGGATCGCGAAATCACCGAGGGCGGCGTGTTCTGCCGCCCCTGTTTCAACAACCTGACGGCCCAGCTGCAGCAGTTCGTCGAGGACCAGAGCCGCGACGTCAACTACCCGATGGGCATCGTCGGCGGCGTGCTCGGCGGCGTGGCGGGCAGCCTGGTGTGGTGGGGTTTCACGGTCGTGACCCAGATCGCGTTCGGCCTGGTCGCGGTGGTGATCGGTTTCGCCGTGGGCAAGGGCGTGACGCTGCTGACCGGCGGCAAGCGTTCGGTGGGGCTCCAGGCGATCTCGGTGGTCATCGCCACGGTGTCGTTCTTCTACGCCAGCTTCCTGGTCAACCGGACCTTCATCCATCGCGCGTTCGCCGAGCAGGGCGAGAGCCTGGTGATCCCGCTGCTGCCGAGCCCGATGATGTTCGTCGACGTCGTCCGGGCGGGTTTCGGGGTCATGGACCTGGTGTTCCTGGCGATCGTGGCCTGGCAGGCCTGGGTGATGCCGAAGCCGGTGCGCATCGGAGGCTGATCCGGCGTTGAGCGAGACGGAGCAGCCGGAGGAGATCGAGCGGCGCCTGGCCAACCTGCGCGTCGTGGCCGAGCATTACGCCGGCGCCGCCGGGCCCGCCGCGTCCGAGCCCGCGTCTCGATCCGGCGCTGCGGCGGTGTGGAAGAAACGCCTCGCCGCGCTGGGCCCGCTGGGCGTTGCGGCCGTGTTCGTGCTGGGCAAGTTCAAGCTGCTGGTTCCGTTGCTCAAGGTGACCAAGCTCGGGACGTTGCTGAGCATGCTGGTCGCGGTGTGGGCCTACGCGCTGTTGTGGGGCCTGCCGTTTGCCGTCGGGTTCGTGCTGTTGATCTTCGTCCACGAGCTGGGGCACGCGCTGGTGATGCGGCGGCTGGGCATCCGTGCCGGCGCGCCGGTGTTCATCCCGTTCGTCGGCGCGGTGATCGCGATGAAGAGCCTGCCCAAGAACGCCTACGTCGAGGCGCTGGTCGGGATCGGCGGACCGGTACTGGGAAGCGCGGGCGCGCTGGTCTGCCTGATCGTCGGCTGGGCGACGGGCTCGCTGTTCTGGTACGCGCTGGCCTCCACGGGCTTTTTGATCAACCTGTTCAACCTGATCCCGCTCAGCCCGCTGGACGGCGGGCGGATCGTGGGCGTGATCAGCCGCTGGCTGTGGCTGGCCGGCTACGCCGTCGCGATCTTGGCGTTCCTCTACACCTATTCGCCGATCCTGTTCCTGATCCTGCTGCTCGGCCTGCTGAACCTGGGGCGGACCCTGCGCGGCCCGCGCAGGGACTACTTCGACGTTCCGGGCCACCGGCGCCTGGCCATGGGGGTGGCCTACTTCGGACTGGTCGTGGCGCTGACGTTCGGGATGTGGATCGCCGACCGCCCGCTGGCGGCGATCCGGGACGCCGGACTCGCGGCACATTAGGCTCTCGCACCGACCGGGGGGACCCGCCATCGCGACCCGAGAGCTCGAACCGGAACGACCGCCGCGGCGCCGCCTGCGGGCGGCGGGAACGGCCGCGCTGATCGTGCTGGCCGTGATCCCGTACCTGTCGTCGCTGGACAATCCGTTCCTGCTCGACGACCCGATCCTGCTCGAAACCGAGTGGCTCCAGCGCGAGGCGACGGTGCGGGCCTCGCCCGACTCGGCCAAGGCCCGGGCGGTGTACGGCGGCTTCCTGCTGCGCGAGCGGCGCGACCCGGCCGCGGCGATCCCGCACCTCGAGCGCGCGCTCGAGATCTACCCGGCCCACACCTACGCCCACCAGCAGCTCGCCGAGGCCTACCTGGCGATCGGACGGCCCGACCGCGCCCGCGAGCACCTGCTCGAGGCCCGCCGCTGGGCCGAGTGGCACGAGCGCTGGTGGCGCGAGCACGGCGGAAGAAAGTGAGAGACGGGCCCCGCGGCCCGCCTCTCCCAAAAACGAAACCGGCGCGCCGGCCTACTCGCAGTCGCCCGAGTCGGGCAGGCGCGGCTTCGGCGCGCTCTCGGTGCCGTAGCCGCTGCGCCGGCCCGCGTCGACGTACTCCACGAGGTACCAGAACGCCTCGCCGGCCTGCGGCGTCTCGGCGTCCTCGTAACCCACCGTGTCGTTGTCGGTCGACTGGGCCCGGATGCACTTGACGCGGCCGAGATGGATCGCCGCCGCGTCGATGGTCCACGCCCCCAGGTCGCCCCGGATCACGTTGTAGTAGCTCCCGCCGTCGACGGGGCTCCACTCGATCAACGTGCCCTGTCCGTTCTTGGACAGCGTCGTCTCGACCGGGTCGGTCTTGCCGCCCTGATCGTGGGGCACGAACGCCGTCCCCTCCGCCGCGGTCTGGTTGCCCGAGGTGTCGGTGGCGACGTAGGTCGCGGTGTAGGTGCGTCCGTCACCCTGCCCCGAGCGCTCGGCGCGCAGCAGCAGGTCGAAGTCGGCCGTGCCGAGGTCGGCGCCCTGGATGTCGTCCACGGTGTCGCCGTCGCCCTCGCCGTTGTCGGGCTCGCTGCTGGTGACCGAGAGCAGCTCGACGGTCACGGGCCCGCAGTTGTCGCTGGCGTCGACCACCGCCGTCACGTCGACCAGGCGGTGGTTCGGCGGCCACAGCTCGTCGGGATCGAGCGCCACGCTGATCTGGGGCGGGATCGGGTCGACCACGGTGACGGTCGCGGTGCACGAGTCGGAGAGCCCCTTGTCGTCGGTCACGGTCAACGTCACCTCGGTGGTCCCCACGTCGTAGGGCCCGGGCGGAGACTGCTCGAGCGTGATCGGATCGCCGTTGGGATCGAACGAGCCGGCGTCGATGCTGGCGTCGGACTGGCAGGTCTCGTCGGCGACCACCGTCACGTCGGTGCACAGCGCCACCGGCGGCTCGTTGGGCCCGCCGCCGGGGCTGATCTCGATCCGCACCACGGCGTCGAGGCTGCCCTCCAGCGTCGCCTCGAAGACGATGAAGCGGCCGTTGTCGCTCAGCTCGAAGGCGTCGCTGCCGTTGGCGATCGTGTCCACGGTCAGGCCGCCGATCTGGGTCACGCCCTCCTGGACCAGCAGCCGGTCGTTCCAGAACAGCCCGGTGTCGACGTCGGTGTCCGGGTCGTTCCAGTCGCCGTACCACAGCACGTTGCCGTCGTCATCGATCTGCACCGGGCCGCTTCCCGAACCGAACGACGTGAAGGAGAACGCGCCGATCGCGGGCAACGAGTCGCCCTCACGGATGAACGCGGCGCCGTTGACGACGATCAGGTCGTCGTCGGCGGTGTCCCCGTCGAGATTGGCCTTGAACACGTAGCCGCCGAGGTTGTTGAGGTCCATCCCGCGGCTGGACAGGGTCTGGTAGTTGCGTCCGGGCACCGGCGAGGGACTCCCCTCCTGCGCCAGCAGCACGCTGTCGCGGTAGATCACGCCGTCCGTCGAGGGGTCGCCCGTCTGGTCGGCGAAGAACAGCACCTGGCCGGCGTTGTTGATCGCGCTCTGGTGCGGCCCGGTGCCGAAGTCGCTGACGGCCTCGGTCTGCCCGGGCAGCACGTCGCCCTCCTTGAACAGCACCGACTCGCCGAGCAGGGCGCCCGAACCGTCCACCAGCACGCGCACCAGCGCGCGGTCGACCGAGCTGGCGATCGCGGGGTCGTCGATGCTGGCCACGATCAACATCAGGTTGGAGTCGTTCATCTTGACGTCGAAGAAGCCGATGTACGGCGTGCCCGGCGTGAATTCCGGTGCCGACGAGATGTCACTCTCCTGGATCACCAGCGTCGTGTTGAAGTAGACGCCGGAATCCTCGTTGGAGGGCAGGTCGCTGTCGAGGAAGAAGTTCCAGCCGCTGTCGCCCCCGGCGTTCAGGTTCACCGAGTCGAACGAATCGAGCGTCGCGCCCGGCGGCAGGCCCAGCACGTCGTTCTCGCGCAGCAGCAGCAATCCGTTCTTGATCAGCACCTGATCGGCGTTGGTGTCGGCGTTGTCGGTATCCGCCTCGGCCAGCCACTCGCCCGAGCCGTTGATCGCGACGTTGTCGACGCGGGTGACGGCGCCGACGCCCGCCACGGCGTCCCCCTCCAGCAACAACAGCTCCGGCGGCAGCGGCACCTGCGCGACGGCCGACGCGGCCAGCAGCGCACCGGCCAGCAGGACGACCAGGATCCTGAAGACGTGCATGTTTGACCCCCCTTTCCGCAGGCGAGGCCAGGCGGGGGACGGCCTCCCCTGCAATTCGAGTTTCGATTCCCGTTGGTTGGTACCTGTATAGCGGACTCGACGCGGCCGAGTCAACGCGCAAACACAACAGACCGCTTTCATCCGCTTTCGTTTTCGGTCTCGCGACCGGATTCGTCCGATTACTCCGGTTGATCGAGAACCCGCTTCGCAGAATGCTTCCACTCGCTTGCCGACTTTCGCCGGCATCGATTCCCGAGCCAACGGTGGGGGTTCGTTTCCAAGGGAGGAGCGTTCGATGGCTATCGACTTCACTCTGACACCGGAACAGAAGGCGCTGCAGCAGGCGGCGCGGGAGTTTGCGCAGGACGTGCTGAAACCGCTGGTCGCCAAGGCCGACGCCGAGCCGGACCCGCAGAAAGGCTTCCAGGCGGTCAAGCCGGCCTACGTCAAGGCGTACAAGCAGGGCTTCGCGATGTCGTTCCTGCCCAAGCAGTACGGCGGCGGCGGGGTCAGCAACATCGACCTGCAGATCGTGGCCGAGGAGATCTGCGCCGTCGATCCGGGATTCGCCTGCATCCTGCTCGTCAACGGTCTGTCGCTGCTGCCGATCGCGTGGTTCGGCAACGAGGACCAGAAGCAGAAGTGGTTGACCGAAGCCACCAGCGACCCGACGGGCGAGTACATCGCGGGCTGGACCGTCAGCGAGCCGGCCGGCACGCCGGGCGGTACGGCCAGCTTCGATCACCCCGACCCGCACCCGGTGGGCATCGGCGTCGTCGCCGACTACGAGCCGGGCAAGGGCCAGTACGTGCTCTCCGGCAGGAAGTACTGGCCGTCCAGCGCTTCGGGTTGGGACGGCAAGGGCGCCAACCTGAACGTCGTGATCGCGCGCACCGACCCGAAAAGCGGCGGCAAGCAGGGGCTGAGCGTGATCCTGGTGCCGCGCGGCACCCCCGGGATGAGCTTCGAGCCGCCGATCGACAAGGTCGGCCACCGGCTGAACCAGAACGCGCACGTGGTGTTCGACAACTGCCGGGTGCCGGAGGAGAACGCGCTGGCGATCGGCAAGGGCGACCTCGTGATCAGCAAGGCCTTCACCTGGTCGGGGCCCGTGGCCGGGATTGCGTCGACGGCCGTCTGCCGCGCGGCGTACGAGTACACGCTCGACTGGGCCAAGACCTACACCGCCGGCGGCGACAAGCCGATCATCTACCACCAGGCCGTGGGCTACATGCTGGCCGACGTGGCGATGCGCATCGAGGCCTGCCGCTACCTGAGCTGGAAGGCGGCCCACTACCTGGACATGTACGACTCCGAGGGGCACGCGATCGGCGCGATGTCGAAGGTCTTTTGCAGCGAGACGATGTTCGAGAGCGTCTACCGCTGCATGCAGGTGATGGGCGTCAACTCGCTGGACAAGGCCCATCCGATGGAGAAGTACCTCCGCGAGGCGGCGACCTTCCCGATCTACGACGCCGGCAACATCGGCATGCAGCGGAGGAAGATCTGGGGCGTGATGTCCGACCCCGAGTTCGACCCCCGCGCCTTCATGGACAGCAAGCCGATCCGGTTCAAGAAGTCTATGGAGGGTCTGGGCGTCAAGCCGGTGCTCGTCTAGGGGCCGGATGAGCCCCGGGGGCTTCAGGCTGCTGCCGGAGGGCACGGCGCTCGCGTTCTACGCGGCGTTCGTGCCCTTCCTCGTCGTGTTCGCGCTCGGCCTGCGCCGGGGCCTGCACCGCATCGGCTGGAACGGGTCGGCGGCCGCGGACCCGGGACGGCCGGCGGTCGGGCGCGGCCGCAGACTGCGCCGGCTGCTGTCGGACGCGCTGCTGCAGCGCAAGGTCCTGGAGCGGCCGTTTTCCGGCGGCGCGCACGCCGCAATCTTCTGGGGCTTTCTGGTTCTGTTGCTCGGCGACCTGATGCTGTTCGCCGAGGTCTACGTGCTGGCGCCGCTCGGGCGGCCGCTGCTGGCCGGTGCGGGCAACACGATCTTCCAGGCCGCACTCGACCTGTCCGGCCTGGCGTTTCTGGCCGGAGTGCTGGCGGCGCTGGCCCGGCGGCTGGGACCGTCGTCGCGCGCGGCGGTTCCGGCGCGCGGGGTCGTCCCGCTGTTGCTGGCGTTGCTGTTCATCGGGGCCAGCGGGTTCGCCCTGGAGGGGCTGCGACTCGGCCTCGAACCGGCGGACCCGGACCCGGGCGCGTTCGTCGGCGGCGCCCTGGCGCCGTTGTTCGAAGCCGCCGGGGCCTCGGGCCGGTCCGGGCTGCTGGCCTACGGCGTGCTGTGGTGGAGCCACGCGCTGGCCGCGTTCGGCCTGCTCGCCGCCATCCCGTACACGCGCCTGTTCCACAGCCTGCTCGCGCCGTTACACCTCTTGCTTTCCGACGGGGGCACGCCGGGAACGCTGCGTACGCCGTTCGAGCTGGCCGAGCTGGTGCGCACCGGCAACTTCGACGTCCGCGTCGGCGCGCGATCGATCGCGGACTTCCACCGGCGGGACCGGCTGGCCCTGCGGGCCTGCACCGACTGCGGGCGCTGCGAGGAGGTCTGCCCGGCCCACGCGACGGGAACCACGCTCTCGCCGCGCGAGCTGGTCCAGGCGCTCGCGCGCGAGGTCGACCGCCCTGCCGCCGACGCAGGATTCTCCGAGGCGGCGGCGACCGGGGAGTCGGTCTGGGCCTGCACGCTGTGCGGCGCGTGCGCCCGGGCCTGCCCCGTGGCGATCGATCCCGCGACGTTCGTCGTCGAGCTGCGGCGGGAGCGCGCCGCCGCGGGACGGCTCACCGGCAAGGTGGCGGAGATGCTGGCGAACCTGGCCCGGACCGGTAATCCGTACGGCGCCCCGCTCGCCGACCGCGAGCGCGTCGCCGCAGAGCTGGGGCTGCGGACGCTGGCCGAGGACCCGCGACCGGACCTCGTGTACTGGATCGGCTGCGCGGCGACCTACGACCCCCGCTCCCGCGGGGTGGCCCGGGCCGTGGTGCGGATCCTTGAGCAGGCGGGCGTGCGGGCCGGGGTGCTGGGCGCCGAGGAGAATTGCACCGGCGACGTCGCCCGCCGCGCGGGAGAGGAGGGCCGGTTCCAGGAGCTGGCGCTCCGGAACATCGCGACCTTCGAGAAGTACGGGGTCCGGCGCGTGCTGACGCACTGCGCGCACTGCTACAACACGCTGCGCAACGAGTATCCGCGGTTCGGAGCGCGCGTCGAGGTGATCCACCACGCCGCCCTGATCGACGCGTTGCTCCGCGAGGGCAAGCTGGTCCCGACCCGACCACTGGCGCAGCGCGTGGCGCTGCACGACGCCTGCTACCTCGGCCGGATCAACGGCGTGACGCGCGAGCCGCGCCGCGCCCTCGACGCGGTCCCGGGGCTTGCCCGCGCCGAGCTGCCGCAGCGCGCCGGTCGCAGCTTCTGCTGCGGCGCCGGAGGGGCGAACTACTGGTTCGACGTCCCACGCCGGGAGAGCATAGCGGCGCGGCGCTCGCGCGAGGCGCTGGCCTCGGGCGCCGGGGTGCTGGCGGTGGAATGTCCCTACTGCCTGCGGATGCTCGAGGACGCGACGGCGGCCGCCGGAGCCGGCGACGCGATGCAGGTCCGGGACCTGGCCGAGCTGGTCGCCGACTCGCTGGGCCCCCGGGAGACGGGCACGCGATGAGCGGATCCACGATCGCCGTCTGCACGAAGATCACCGTCGACACGGCCCAGCTGCGTGCCGACCCCGAGACCGGCGAACCCAGGTGGGAGGGGGTCCCGAGCCGTATCAGCACGTTCGACGAGAATGCGCTCGAGGCCGCGGTGCGGCTCAAGGAGCAACACGGTGACCGGGTCGTCGCGCTCAGCCTGGCCAGCGCGGAGCCGCCGCGGGAGCTGCTGCTCAAGGCGCTGGCGATGGGAGCCGACGAGCTGCGCCTGGTGCTCGACCCGACGGCGGACCGGGCCGACGCGCTGGCGACGGCCACGCTCCTGGCCGCGGCGCTGCGCAAGCTCGGCGCATGGCGGCTGGTCGTGTGCGGCGACGGCTCGATCGATCAGTACAGTCGCCAGGTCGGACCGCGTGTGGCCCAGCAGCTCGGGATCGCCTCGTTGACGCACGTGACCCGGATCGAGCTGGAGCGCGACCGGGTCGAGGTGCAGCGGTCGCTGGAGGATCGCCGGGAAACCGTCGAGGCGCCGCTTCCCGCGCTGGTCACCGTGGGCCAGGAGACCAACGAGCCGCGTCTCCCCGCGGTGCTCCAGATCATGGGCGCCTCGAGCAAGCCGGTCGTCACCTGGCGGCCGGAAGACCTGGGTCTGCCCGCCGGATCGTCGGCCGCCGCGATGGCGGGGCTTCTCACGCGAGGCGTCGCCGCCCCGCCGACGAACCGCAAGCACCGGACCCTCGACGGGGAGTCCGCGGCCGAGACGGCCGCGACGCTGGTGCGCGAGCTGTCCCGGGACGGCGTGGTGGGTGCGCGATGAGCGACGAGCGTTCGGGCATCTGCGTCTACTCGGAGCGGCCGGACGTCGTGCTGGAGCTGCTGGCGCCCGCGTGTGACCTGGCGCGAGCCGGCCGCCTGGAGATCTCGACGGTCTCGATCGGGAACCACGACGCCGCGGAGCCGCTGGCGCACGGCGCGGGACGGGTGCTGCAGATCGAGGGGGTCTCCCCGCAGGGCGACGCCGCGAGCCATGCGGCGGCGCTCGGTCGCGCCGTCGCGCGGCTGCGGCCGTCGATCGTGCTGATCGGGGCCACGATCCACGGCACCGAGGTCGCCGCGCGGCTGGCGCAGGATCTCGGCGTCGGCTGCGCCTCGGAGTGCCTCTCGATCGAGGCGGCGGGCGACGAGGTGACGGTGGAGCGGAACTGCCTGGGCGGCTTCGTGACCCGACAGTCGTTCGTCAAGCGGCCCGCGATCGCCACGATCCGGCCGGGCCGCCACGACCCGCCGCCGCGGCTGGCCCGGGCGACCGGCGACACCGAGCGCCTGCGTCTCGACACGACCGCGAACGGCACGCGGGTGCTGGCGACCGAGCCGAGACGCCGGAGCCGGGTCGAGCTGGACCGGGCCGCCACCATCGTGTGCGTCGGACGCGGGCTCGCCAAGCGCGACGATCTGCCGCTGGTCGAGCAGCTGGCGGCCGCCCTGGGAGGCGCGCTGGCGGCCACCCGTCCGCTCACCGACGACCTGGGCTGGCTGCCGGTCGATCTCAAGGTCGGGCTGTCCGGGCAGACGGTGAAGCCCCGGCTCTACATCGCCTGCGGCGTCTCGGGCCAGATCGAGCACGTGGTGGGGATGCGGGGCTCGGGCACGGTCGTCGCGATCAACCGCGACCCGCGGGCGCCGATCATGGAGCACGCCGACTACCGGATCGTCGGCGATCTGTACGAGCTGATCCCGGCCCTGGTGCGCGCGCTGGAATCCGGACCGTCATGACACCCGTCGAGCAATGGAACCGCGCCTACACCGAGGCGCCCGAGATCTTCGACGCGTTCACGCGCGCGGAGGATCCCGAAGACCGCGTCGTGAACCGGCTGCTCCGGCACGCCGCGCTCGCGGGCTCCGCGGTGCTGGAGATCGGCTGCGGCACGGGACGTTACACGGCGCGGCTGGCGCCGCACGCCGGGCTGTACCTGGGGCTCGAGCGCAGCCCGCCGATGCTGGCGCTGGCGCGGCGCGCGCTGGCGCGCCCGGCGCCCCGAACGCGACTGGTCTGCGGTCTCGCCGAGCGGCTTCCGCTGGCCGACGCCTCCGTGGACCACGCGATCGCGGCCTGGGTCGTGGTCAACCTGCGCCCCGCGGTGCAGCGCGCTGCGCTGGGCGAGCTGCAGCGGGTGCTCCGCGGCGACGGCGGCGGGGTGTGGCTGCTGGAGAACCACTGGGAGAGCGAGTTCCAGGAGCTGCGCGGACGCCGCGCCGCGGTCGAGCGCGCGCGCGTCGAGCGGCTCGTGGAGGCGGGGTTCCGGCTGCTCGAGCGCGTGGAGACGGAGCTGCGCTTTCCCTCCCCCGAGCAGGCCCGGCGCGTGCTGGGCTACCTGTGCGGCGAACGCGTCGCGCATCGGCTCCGCGAGCGGCCCCGCGCCGTGGTCGCGCACGACGTGATCATCCTGCACCGCCCCGCCGGGGCGTGACCGTCTCGAGCGCCCGGCTGCCGAGCCGCAGCCGTGCCCCGTCGAACCAGAAGAACTCGACGCTGCTGGAGCGCAGCATGTTGTCGCGGCGGTAGACCGGGAAGCCGAGGTCGAGCCGCTTGACCGCGGCGCAGGCGCGGGCGAACGACTCGCGCGCCACCTCCAGCCGCTCGGCGTTGCGCGCTCCCCCGCGTCCGACCGGCAGGAAGCGGTAGAGGTGCCAGGCGTGGAGCGCGACCCCGTCGCGTCGCGCCCTGGCCAGGTATTCGGCGATCGCGGGAAGCTCGTCGATGTTCTCGCGGGTCAGCACCGTCGAGACCGTCAGCTCCCGCCCGCTGCCCGCCAGCTTGCGGATGCGCTCGAGCACGATCCGGTGGTGGCCGTCGCGGTGCCGCCGCAGCGGATCGTGCCGCGCCGGGTCCATCGACTCCAGCGGCAGGATGTAGCGGTCGATCCCCTCGACGCGCTCGAACCCCGCGGGCAGCGAGGCGCCGTTGGTGCAGACCTGGACCACAAAGCCCAGCTCGCGGGCGCGCCGGCCCAGCCGCTCGACGCCGTGCGGCCACAGGAGCGGCTCACCGCCGCCCAGCACGACGTTGCGCAGGCCGCGCGCCGCGAGCTCCTCGAGCAGCGTTTGCGCCTGCTCGAACGTCATCGCGGAGAAACCGGTCTCGCTGGCGCAGAACGGACAGCTCATGTCGCACTGCGGCAACAGGAACAGCGACGCGATACGCTTGTGCGACGCCAGGCGCCGGAGCTCTGGTTCGTACAGGGCCGACCCGCCTACGGTTGCTCGACGCCGGTCCAGCGGTCGAGCCAGCCGATCACCGTCTCGTGCCAGAAGATGCTGTTGTTCGGCTTGAGCACCCAGTGGTTCTCGTCGGGGAAGTAGACCAGCTTGCTCGGCACGCCGAGCCGCTGCAGGGCCGTGAAGGTCGAGATGCCCTGGGTGTCGACGACGCGGAAGTCGAGCGCGCCGTGGATCACCAGCATCGGCGTCTTCCAGTTCTGCACGAAGTTCACCGGGTTGTGCTTCTCGTAGCCCTGGGGGTTGGTCCACGGGGTCCCCTGGTGGTCCCACTCCGGGAACCACAGCTCTTCCGTGTCGAAGTAGGCCAGCCGCTCATCGAGGTTGCCGTCGTGGTTGACCAGGCAGCGGAAGCGGTCGGGCCACTGGCCGGCGATCCAGTTGACCATGAAACCGCCGAACGAGGCGCCCAGCCCCGCCACCCGCTCGCCGTCCAGGAACGGGTAGCGCGCCAGCGCCGCGGCCAGCCCGCGCTTGAGGTCCTGAAGCGGCTTGCCGCCCCAGTCGCCGCGGATCGAGTCGGTGAACGCCTGCCCGTAACCGGTGGAGCCGTGGAAGTCGACCATCACCGCGGCGTAGCCCGCCCCGGCGTAGGCCTGCGGGTTCCAGCGGTAGTGGAAGTGGTTGCCGAACGACCCTTGCGGGCCGCCGTGGATCAGGAACGCGACCGGGTACTTCTGCTGCGGGTCGAAGTCGACCGGCTTGACCAGGTAGGCGTGCACCGTCTCGTCGTCCCAGCCCTCGAACGTGAACTGTTCCGGCTCGCCCATCCGCGCGGCGGCGACCCGGTCCTGGTTGATCCGGGTGAGCTGCCGCACGTCGCGCCCGTCCGGGCCGACCGAGTACAGCTCGACCGGCGAGCGCAGGTGGTCCAGACCGTAGACCACACGCTCGCCGGCGGTCGCCACCGCCCCGACCCAGCCCTGCTCGACCAGCGTGCGCGTCTTGCCGCTGGCCGCGTCGATCGCGAACAGCGAGCGTTGGCCGTTATTGCCGGCGGCGGCGTAGATCGTCCGGCCGTCCGGCGACCAGGCGATCGAGCCCGGCGAGCGGTCCCAGCGCTCGGTCAGCACCTTCGCCTTGCCGCGCGGCCAGGCCATCGTGACGACGCGGAAGCGGTCCGACTCGTAGCCTGGCCGCGCCATGGCCAGCCAGGCCAGCGTCTTGCCGTCGGCCGAGAACACCGGGCCGGTATCCCACGCCGGGTTGTCCGGCGTCAGGTTGCGCGGCTCCGTCGAGCCGTCCAGCGGCGCCAGCCACAGGTCGAAGTTGGTCGACCACGCCTCCTCGCGCCCGGCGACGCGCGCCGCGAACACGATTCCCGTACCGTCCGGGGTGAACGCGATCTCCTCCGGGCCCCCGAACGGCTTCGACGGGACGTCGGCGTCGAGGCCGCGGGTCACGTCGACCGGCGCGCCGCCCGCGGCGGGCATCACGAACAGGTGCGAGCGACGCCCGTCCTTCCAGGTGTCCCAGTGCCGGATGAACAGGCGCTCGTAGACCCGCGCGCTGACCTTGCTCTCGGCGCGCTCGTCGAGCCGCTGCCGGGTGCACTCGAGCGTGTCGCAATCGACGAACACCTCCAGCGTGAACGCGAGGCGCGTGCCGTCGGGCGAGACGACCAGGTTGCCCGCGTCCAGCGGCAGCTCGGTCACCGGACGCGCCTCGCCCGCCGTCACGGGCAACCGCCAGACCTGGGCGCTGTCCGAGCGCGTGGACAGGAAGAAGATCGAGGCGCCGTCGGCCGACCAGCGCGGGTTCCAGTCGCTCGCCTCGTGGGTTGTCAGGCGGCGCGGGGCGGAGCCGTCGGCGCCGACCATCCACAGGTCGGTGCGCCCGCGGTCCGCCTCCAGGTCGGTGGTCCGCAGCACGAAGGCGATCTGCTTGCCGTCGGGCGAGACCTGCGGGTCGCTGATGCGGTCCATCGCCAGCATGTCGTGGACCGAGAACGGATGGGTCTCGTCGGCGGCGTGCGCGCCGAGCGCCGCGACCGCGAGCAGCAGGAACGAAACCGGGAACGAGCCGCGAGCCACACTGCGCATCGGATCAGCCTCCGTCAGCCGTCCGCCGCCGGACCGGCCGTCCGGAGCCTAACGATACGGCTTGTGCTCGACAGCGTAGTACTCCTTCGTCATCTGGACCACCTTGCCGGTCAGCAGCACCAGGGCGATCAGGTTGGGGAACGACATCAGCCCCAACGCCACGTCGCCGAAGGTCCAGACCGCCCGCAGCGGCAGGATCGATCCGAGGAAGAAGAACGCCACGAACACCCAGCGGTAGGGCTTGATCGCACGGTATCCGAACAGGTACTCGACGGTGCGGTCCCCGTAGTACGACCACGAGATGCCCGTCGAGACGGCGAACAGCACCACGGCCAGGGTCACGATCAGGTTGCCCCAGGTCCCGGGCAGGCCCTTCATGAAGCCGCGCGCGGTCATCGGGGCGCCGGTCAGCAACGCCGCGCCGCGAATCGTCGGCGCGTCGCTCCCGCCGGCCTGCGTCAACGTGCCGTCGACGGCGACCGCCAGGTTGCCGTTCCAGGGCCGGCCCCCGGTGTCGGTCAGCACCGGATCGAGCACGAACGAGTCGAAGTAGACGAACGAGCCTCCCAGCGGCTTCCCGTCGCGAACCTCGAACGACGCGCCGGGGCCCGAGGCGCGCAGCTCGCGCAGCTCCAGCAGGCGCGAATCCTCGGGGGCCGGGGCCACGATGCCCTCCAGCTCGGCCAGCGAGAACTGCTGCTCGACCTTGTCCTTGAACGAGCCGGTCATCACGATCACCAGCCCGGTCATGGTGCAGATCACCAGCGTGTCGATGAACGGCCCGAGCGACGCCACCAGCCCTTCGCGCGCGGGCCAGTTGGTCTTCGCGGCGGCGTGGGCGATCGGCGCGCTGCCCTGCCCGGCCTCGTTGCTGAACAGGCCGCGCCGGATGCCCCACATCATCGTCAGCAGCAGCGAGCCGGCGCCCCCGCCGACCAGCGACTCGGGAGCGAAAGCCTGGCTGAAGATCAGCCCGAGCCCGGCCGGGATCTCGCGGGCGTAGAGCGCCAGCACGACCAGCGCGCCGCTGACGTACAGGATCGCCATGCCCGGGGCGAGGATCGCCGTCACCCGGCCGATGCGGCGGATCCCGCCGATGATCACCAGCGCCACCAGCGACGCGAACACCAGCCCGGTCAGGACCGGCGGAACGCCGAAGCTGCTCTGGACCTGGTCGGCCAGCGTGTTCGACTGGTTCATGCAACCGCCGCCGAACGAGCTGATCGCGCCGCAGGCGGCGAACACGATCGCCATCCACTTCCACTTCGGCCCGAGGCCCATCTCGATGTAGTACATCGGCCCGCCCGAGACCGAGCCGTCGGGATGCACCTTACGGTAGCGCAGCGCCAGCGTGCACTCGGCGTACTTCAAGGCCATGCCGAAGAACGCCGTAACCCACATCCAGAACAACGCGCCGGGGCCGCCGAGGCGGATCGCGATCGCCACCCCGGCGATGTTGCCGATGCCGACCGTCGCCGACAGCGCCGTGGTCAGCGCCTGGAAGTGCTTCAGGTCGCCGGCGTCCTCGGGGTTGTCGTAGACGCCGCGGGTGATGTCGATGGCGTGCCGGAACCCGCGCAGCTGGATGAAGGCCAGGCGCAACGTCACGAACAGCCCCGTACCCAGCAGCACCACCGCCAGCAGCGGCACGTCCTCGGGCCAGGCCCAGACGTAGTGCTCGAGGAAGTCGGCCGGCGGACCGAGGAGCCCGTTGACCAGGTCGGCGATGCTCTGTGCCAGGGACTGCAGGCTTTCCATGAACGCGCCACCCCCCAAAAAGGCCGCTCATCCTACCACGGTGCCGGACGGCGCAGCCGGGCGTCGAACGATGGCGTGGTGCTCGCGCTGCAGGCGTTGCGGCGTGGTCCGGAGCCGCGGCCTCAGTCCGCGTCCGAGCCGCGCCCGCGGGACCGGCGGGCCATCAGGCCCTCCAGCACGTGGTCCACGCAGCGGAAGTAGATGCGGCGGAATATCGCGGGATCGAGCCCGAACCGGCCGGTCCGGTACAGGATCACCAGGCCGTGCACCTCGGCCCAGATCGTGATCGCGGTCTCCAGCGGGTCCTCCTCGGGAAACCGCCCTTCCTGGATGCAGGCCGCCACCTGGCCCACGGCGAGCTGGAACGTGGCCCAGTTGCCCTTCTGGATCTCGTCCGAGAGGTGGCCGATGCTGCGGCTGGGGGTCAGGAAGGCGAAGTCGAAGTACCGCGGCTGCTCGAGCGTGAAGTCGAGATAGCGCTCGGTCAGCCGCTTCAGCCGCGCGAGGGCCGTGGGCGCCTCGAGGGCCGGCTGGAGGTAACCCTCCAGGATCCGCAGCCCGCTGATCACGATCTCGTCCAGCAGCTCGTCCTTGTTCTGGAAGTGTCTGTAGATCGCGGGCGCGCTGACGCCGACCTGCTCGGCGACCTTGCGCATCGAGACGCCCTCGACGCCCTCGCGCAGGTACAGCTCCTGGGCAGCCGCGGCGATCCTGTCGCGTAACGAGCTCATGACGGCTAACAGTGTTAACGAAGCGAGCCGCGAGCGCAAGACCCGCGCGCATCGATGCGGGGGATCGATGTGAACGACGTTCATCCCGGTGAACAGCGTTCAGTGGCGAAAGGAATGCGCGTCACGACGCATCCGAACGACAAGACGACGCGGTGCGTGCAACCAACGGGCATGTATACTCGTTGAAGGAAAGGGAACCCGCAGTTTTCAGACATCTTCCGCGAGCACAGACGAGGGCAACGAGCGTGAGTCAACTGGAATTGGTGAGCGAGCGTAAGCTGTCCGACATTCAGCAGGCGATCCACTCGGCACAACAGTTCCTGTTCCGCAGCCAGAAAGACGACGGCCACTGGTGCGGCGAGCTCGAGGGCGACACCATCCTGGGCTCCGAGTACATCCTCGCCATGCACTACATCGGGCGCACGCACGACCCGCGGGTCCGCAAGGCCGCCAACACGATCCGCGACAAGCAGCTGCCCGAGGGCGGCTGGTCGATCTACCCCGGCGGGCCGCCCGAGGTCAGCGCGTCGGTCAAGGCCTACCTCGTGCTGAAGCTGGTCGGCGACGACCCCGCGGCGCCCCACATGGTCCGGGCCCGTGAGGCGATCCTGGAGCAGGGCGGCATCGAGGCCGTGAACTCGTTCACCAAGATCTATTTGGCGCTGTTCGGCCAGTTCGACTGGGCCCGGGTCCACGCGGTGCCGCCCGAGATCATCCTGCTGCCGCGCTGGTTCTACATCAACATCTACGAGATGTCGTCCTGGTCCCGGGCGATCATCGTTCCGTTGAGCGTGATCTGGGCCCACAAGCCGGTGTGCCCGATGCCGGCGCACGCCGACATCCAAGAGCTGTACGCCGCGCGCCCGGTGCCCCCCAAGCCCGGCCTGTGGAGCGCGTTGTTTCACGCGCTGGATCGCGGCCTGCGCCTGCTGGAGCTGCTGCCGGTCAAGCCGACCCGGGCGCTCGCGCTCAAGCAGTGCGAGCGGTGGATCCTGGAGCGGCTCGAGGACAGCGACGGCCTGGGCGCGATCTTCCCGCCGATCGTCAACACGATCATCGCGCTGCGCTGCCTGGGCTACCCGCTGGATCATCCGACGATGCAGTCCCAGATCCGCGAGCTGGAGAAGCTCGAGATCGAGGAGCAGGACACGCTGCGCGTGCAGCCGTGCTTCTCGCCGACCTGGGACACCGCGCTGGCGATGAACGCGCTGGTGGAGTCCGGGGTACCCGGCGACGAGCCGAGCCTCCAGCGCGCGGCGTTGTGGCTGCTCGACCGTCGCGGGCATCCGGCGGGCGACTGGCGGGTCAAGAACCGCGACGCCGAGAAGCCGGGCTGGTACTTCGAGTACGCCAATCCCTACTACCCCGATTGCGACACGACCTCCCAGGTCATCACCGCGCTGAGCAAGGTCCGGCTGGACCGGCCCGAGGACGAGGAGCGCCGCGAGCAGGCGATCCACGAGGGTCATGCCTGGCACGTCAGCATGCAGAATCGGGACGGCGGCTGGGGCGCTTTCGACAAGGACTGCGACAAGGAGATCCTGACCTACGTTCCGTTCGCCGATCACAACGCGATGATCGATCCCAGCACCGCCGACCTGACCGCACGGGGGCTGGAGACGTTCTCGAACCTCGGCCACGACGGGAGCTACCCGCCGGCGCGGCGGGCGATCGAGTTCCTGCTGCGCGAGCAGGAGCAGGACGGATCGTGGTACGGCCGCTGGGGCTGCAACTACCTCTACGGCACGTGGCTCGCCCTGTGGGGCCTCAAGTGCATCGGCGGCGACATGCGCTCGGCGTGGGCGCGGAAGGCCGGGACGTGGCTGCGCGGCTGCCAGAACGAGGACGGCGGCTGGGGCGAGCTGCCGCTGTCGTACGACGACCCGCACCACAAGGGCCGCGGCCCGAGCACCCCTTCGCAGACCGCCTGGGCGACGATGGGACTGCTGGTCATCGACGGCGACGACAACCACGAGGCGATCGCGCGCGGCATCGACTACCTGGTGCGCACGCAGGACGAGGACGGGTCGTGGCACGAGGAGACCTGGACCGGCACCGGCTTCCCGAGCGTGTTCTACCTGCGCTACCACCTGTACGCGAACTACTTCCCGCTGCTGGCCCTGTCGACCTACATCGAATCGCTCGATGAGCGGGCGGTCGAGGACCTGGCGGTCTGAACGTGCGGTCCGCGACGACCGCAGGAGCCCTTGGATGAGATTCCCCGTGCACATCATGACCGACATGGTCCGGCACCAGGTCAAGAACGCGATGCGCCGGAACCGGCGCTACCCGTTCGTGCTGATGCTCGAGCCGCTGTACACCTGCAACCTGGCCTGTCTCGGCTGCGCGGTCGAGCGGCACACCGGCAAGCTGGAGGACCGGCTGCCGGTGGCGACCTGCCTGCAGGCGGTCGACGACTGCGGCGCGCCGTCGGTCTCGATCTGCGGCGGCGAGCCGACCGTCTACCCCGAGCTTCCCGAGCTGATCGCGGGCATCATCGAGCGGCGGCGGCACATCTACCTCTGCACCAACGCGCTGCTGCTGGACAAGAAGGTCTTCGGCAAGATCGAGCCGAACAAGCGCCTCACGATCAACGTCCACCTCGACGGGATGCGCGAGACCCACGACAAGGTCTGCGCGCGGGCGGGCGTGTTCGACAAGGCGATCGCGATGATCAAGGAGGCCAAGCAGCGCGGCTACCACGTCTGGACCAACACCACGGTGTTCAAGGAAACGGAGATCGACGAGGTCCGGGAGCTGTGTGACCTGACCAACCGGCTCGGTGTCGACGGGATGCTGATCTCGCCCGGCTACCAGTACGAGTCGGTGAAGAGCGACATCTTCCTGACCAAGGAGGACATCCGCCGGAAGTTCCGCGAGGTGCTCCGCTTTTCGCGCAACTACCGCATCACCTCGACCCCGATGTTCCTCGAGTTCGCCGCGGGCATGCGCGACTACGAGTGCTCCCCGTGGAGCACGGTAACCTTCACGCCGCGCGGCTGGAAGGGCCCGTGCTACCTGATCGGCAAGAGCTACACGTTCTCCTGGGACGAATTCTGGAACGGGACCGACTGGGCCTACTGGGAGTCGCGTCAGGACGATTTGTGCCAGAACTGCGCGATGCACAGCGGCTTCGAGGCCTCGGTGGTCCGCAACCTGCACAAGTCGCCGCGCGACATGGTCCGGATGGCGGCCTGGAACCTGGGTGCCTGAGACGTTGAAGTGCTTCGTCACCGGCGGTAGCGGCTTCGTCGGCGCGCATCTCGTGCGGGCGCTGCTGGCCCGGGGCGCCGAGGTGCGTTGCCTGGTGCGCCGGGGCGGCGTGCGGCACAACCTGGACGGGCTGCCGGTGGAGCTGTGCGAGGGCGACCTGCGCGACCGCGAGTCGCTCGTGGCCGGGATCACGGGCTGCACGGTCGTCTATCACGTCGCGGCGGACTACCGCCTGTGGGTCCCCGATCCGGATTCGATGTACGCCGCCAACGTCGACGGAACCGAGAACGTGCTGGCGGTCGCGGCCGATTGCGCGGTCGAGCGCGTCGTCTACACCAGCACGGTCGGGGCGCTGGGGCTGCACCCGCGCGGCGAGCCGTCCGACGAGACGGCGCCGGTCTCGCTGGACGACATGACCGGCCACTACAAGCGCAGCAAGTTCCTGGCCGAGCGCGCCGCCGACCGCTGGGCGGAACGCGGGCTGCCGGTGGTGACGGTCAATCCCTCGGCCCCGGTCGGCGACCTCGACATCAAGCCGACGGCGACGGGCCAGATGATCGTGGACTTCCTCAACGGCAAGATGCGCGCCTACGTCGACACGGGGCTCAACCTGATCGACGTGCGCGACGTGGCCGAGGGACACATCCTCGCCGCGGAGCGGGGTCGTCCCGGCGAGCGGTACATCCTCGGCCATCGCAACATGACGCTGCTCGAGATCTGCGGTGCGCTCTCACGGATCACCGGGATCCCCGCGCCGCGGGTGCGCCTGCCGCACTGGATTCCGCTGGTCGCCTCCGCCGTGGACAGCTCGGTCTCGCGCGTCGCGGGCCGGCGGCCGGCGCTGGCGATGGACGCGGTCAAGCTGGCACGGCACAAGATGTTCTTCGATTCCGGCAAGGCGCTGCGCGAGCTCGGCTTGCCGCAGACACCGGTCGAGGACGCGTTGCGCCGTGCGGTGACGTGGTTCGAGACGCACGGCTACACGCGCCGCAGGGCCGCGCAATGAGCGCCGCCGTCACCGCGATCGTGGCGCCGTTGCGTGAAGAGCTGGCGGCCGTGCTGAACGCGACGACCGCGCGCCGGCGGGTGCGCGCCGGCGCGCTCGAGGCCTGGCGCGGGCGGATCGGCGCCAGCGAGGTCGTGCTGGCCCGGACGGGCGACGGGCCGCGACGGGCCGGAGGGGGACTCGAGGCGTTGCTCGAGGCGTTCCCCGTGACGCGCGTCGTGGTGGTCGGCGTGGCCGGCGGGCTGACCGCGGACCTGGCGCCCGGGACGGTGGTCGTGGCGTCGCGGGTGCTCGACGGGCGGCAGCCGGCGCCGGAACCGGATCCCGGGCTCGTGGCCCTGGCCCGCGACTGCGGGGCGACCGCGGTCACGGCGCTGACCGCCCGCCGGGTGCTGTGCACCCGGGCCGAGAAGGAAAATGCACGCCTGGCGCTCCCGCACGAGGGTCCCGCGGTCGTGGACGTCGAATCCTCGGCCCTGGCCGGGGTGGCGGCCCGGCACGGCCTGCCCTACGTGGTGCTCCGGGCCGTGTGCGACGGCGCCGGTGAGGCGCTACCATTCGACCTGAACGCCTGTGCCGACGAGCTTGGCAGCGTCAGCCGCTCCAAGGTCCTCCGCTACGCCCTGCTCCACCCGGCGGTGATCGGTTCCCTCTGGGAATTGCGCCAACGTGTGGCGCGTTGCTCGCGAGAGCTGGCGCGGGTGGTCGCCATGTTGCTGGATCGAACCGCGGAAAACGCGCACGCCGCGCCGGCCCGCGTGGCCCTGGAGTCATGATGACGAAGCAGTCGAGCCGGGATGTCGGCGGCGGTGTCGCCCAGCGTGACCGCAAGGCCGAGCATATCGAGCTCGCGCTCGACGACCGCATGCAGCTCAAGCGCAACTTCTTCGAGGACTGGCGCTTCGAGCACAACGCGTTGCCCGAGATCGACTTCGACGAGCTCGACACGTCCGTGACGTTCCTCGGCAAGCGTCTGGCCGCCCCGCTGGTGATCTCGTGCATGACCGGCGGCACCGGGCAGGCGACGCAGATCAACCGCAACCTCGCCGCAGCGGCGGAGGAGACCGGCGTGGTGTTCGGGGTCGGCTCGCAGCGCAAGGCGCTGGAGGACGAAACCGTCGCCGACAGCTTCCGCGTGCGCGACGTGGCGCCCACGGCGCCGCTGCTGGCCAACCTCGGCGCGGTCCAGCTCAACTACGGTTACCGGCTCGACGAGTGCCGGCGGGTCGTCGAGATGATCGGCGCCGACGCGCTGGTGTTCCACCTCAACGCGTTGCAGGAAGCGATCCAGCCCGAGGGCCAGTGCAACTTCAAGGACCTGCTGCCGCGCATCGAAGCGGTCGCGCGCGAGCTGGACGTGCCGCTGATCGCCAAGGAGATCGGCTGCGGCATCTCCGGCGCCACCGCGCAGGCGCTGGCGAAGGCCGGCATCCGCATCGTCGACACCGCCGGTCTCGGCGGAACGAGCTGGGCGCGTATCGAGGGCCAGCGCGCCAACGACCTGGAGCTGGGCGAGACCTTTGCGAACTGGGGCATCCCCACGCCGGAGTCGATCCGGCAGGTCGCCGCCGTGCCCGGACTGACGGTGATCGGCAGCGGCGGGGTGCGCAACGGCATCGACGTGGCCAAGGCGATCGCGCTGGGCGCCGACCTGGTCGGCATGGCGTACCCGTTCCTGACCGTGGCGACCGAATCGAAGCAGCGGGTCGTGGAAAGGATCCGCCGGATCGTGCTCGAGTTGAAGATTTGTATGTTCTGCGCCGGGGCCCGTACAATTGCGGAGCTCAAGCGAGCGAGGCTGCTCCGGCGCGATGAAGGGGCGTAACATGAAAGCCGCCGTGAAGACGCAGGACAAGCTCGAGAAGCTGGCCCGGGACATCGTCCGGGGCGAGTTGCGCTGGCAACGCCTGCCCGCGGACCTGACGGCCGAGGAAGCCGCCGAGGTGCGACGGCGCGCCCTCGAGCAGCTGGGCCACACTTCGCTCGAGCACGTCGGCCGCTACTCCCTCGACGCCGACCGCGCGGCGAGCCGCAACTGCGAGAACTTCATCGGCGCCGCGCAGGTACCGATGGGCATCACCGGGCCTTTGCACATCCGCGGCGAGCAAGTCGAGGAACCGGTTCACGTTCCGCTGGCCACGACGGAGGGCGCGCTGATCGCCAGCGTCAACCGCGGCTGCGCCGCGATCCGTCGCTCGGGCGGCGCGATCGTGCACGCCGAGGACGTGGGCATGACGCGCGCCCCGGTCTTCCGCTCGTCGGGGATCGAGCAGACGCGCGAGTTTTTGACCTGGGTCAAGGATCACGAGGCGGAGATCCGCAAGGTCGCCGAGCGGACCAGCCGTCACCTCAAGCTGCTCGACATCCGCCCCTACCACTTCGGCACCACGGTGTTCCTGCGCTTCCGCTTCGAGTCCGGCGACGCGATGGGCATGAACATGGCCACGATCGCCTGCGATCGCGTGGTCAACGAGCTGATCGAGCCGTCCACGAGCGTCGAGTGCGTGGCCCTGTCGGGCAACTACTGCTCCGACAAGAAGCCCGCGGCGATCAACTTCCACGAGGGCCGCGGCAAACGCGTCTACGCCGAGGTGCAGATCCCCGCCGAGGTGCTCAAGACCTGCCTGAAGTCGAACGCCGAGCAGCTGGCCGAGGTGCAGTACCGCAAGATCCTGCTCGGATCGATCGCGGCGGGTGCGGCCGGCTTCAACGCGCACTTCGCCAACGTCGTGGCGGCGTTCTTCGTGGCCACGGGCCAGGACCTGGCCCACGTGGTCGAGGGCTCGATGGGCGTGACGTGCTTCGAGCCCCAGCCGGACGAGAGTGTCCTGGCGTCGGTGTACCTGCCCGCGGTCCCGTTGGGGGCGATCGGCGGCGGCACCTCGCTCGACACGCAAAAGGAGGCGTTGGCGCTGATGGGCGTCTGCCCGCACCCGGACCACCCCGGGCGGGCCACGCTGCGCCTGGCGGAGATCCTGGGCGGCATCGTGCTGGCCGGCGAGCTTTCGCTGATGGCGGCGTTCACCTCCCGCGACCTGACCCGGGCGCACGAGAAGCTGGCGCGCGGTAAGCTGTCCCGGAAACGCCGGGACGTCTAGCGTTTCGCCGCCGGCGCGGGGCCGGCGGAGGATCGTGCGGCCGGCGTTCGGCGACAGGCCCGGGTTTGCATGCGTCGTTCCACGGAGGTTTCCGTGCCCGGTAAGCTCATCCTGATGGGCGAGCATGCGGTGGTCTACCACCGTCCCGGCATCGTCGCGGCGGTCGACCTGCGGCTCGGGGTCACGATCGCCGGCGGCGGCGGTGACGACGTGCGGATCGTGCTGCCCCAGATCGGCGTCGCGACCGCCGAGAGCTGGGCCGGGCTGCTGGAGTACGCCCGGTCCGCGCGCCGGCGCTGGGAACGCTACGCCGCCGACCCGTCCGCGGCCGCGTTCCGCGAGCTGCGCGGCGACGATCCGGCGCACGTGGTCAAGGTGGCGCTCGGCGAAGCGGCCCGGTGGTGCGGCGACACGGCCCCCGGCGGCGGCAGCGTGAGCGTCGTCTCGGGCATCCCGATCGGATCGGGCTTCGGCAGCTCGGCCGCGACCGGCGTCGGTGTCGTCGCGGCCTACCTGGCGCACCGCGGCCACCCGCTCGATCGCGAGACGATCGGATCGATCGCGCTCGAGGTCGAGCGACGCCAGCACGGTCTGCCGTCCGGCGTGGACCACACCGCCGTGCTCAACGGGGGCCTGCTGTGGGTGCGCAAGCGTCGCTCGGGCGCGATGTCGATGGAGCCGATCGCGGCCTCGCCGTTGCTGGAGCGGATCCGGGTCTACGATTCCGGACCGCCCGCCGAGCCGACCGGCGCGGTGGTGTCCGCGGTGCGGGACCGGCTGCGCGCGGCCCCGGACGGCGGGCAGGCGCTGCTGGACCGGATGGAGGCGGCGACGGTCGTCTTCCGCGCCCAGCTCACCGCGCGACGGGAAGACCCGGAGCAGACCGTGCGGTCGATCCGGGACTACGAGCGCTGCCTCGAGGAGCTCGGCGCGGTGCCCGAGCCGATCCGCGACCTGGTGCGGGAGGTCGAGACACGCGGCGGAGCGGCCAAGATCTCGGGCGCCGGCTCGCTCGGCGGACCGGGGGCCGGCGGCGTGCTCGTCTACCACCCCGATGCCGCGGCCCCGGCGGGTTGGGGATTCCTGGGCCCGCTCACCGCGCACGCCGAGCGGCTCGGCGCGGCGGGGCTGCGCCGCGAGGCCGCGGCATGAGCGCGTCCCGCGCCACCGCGATCGCCCCCTCGAACATCGCGTTCATCAAGTACTGGGGCGCACGCGACCTCGATCGCGCGATCCCGGTGAACCCCTCGATCTCGATGACCCTGACGCGCTGCGCCAGCCGCTGCACCGCCGAGCTCCGGCCCGGCAGCGGGCCCGACGAGCTTGCGTTCCGCGAGGCCGGCGGCGAGCTGCGCACGCCGGGCGAGGGTTTCTCGCGGCCGGTGTTCGAGCACGTGGAACGGATCCGGCGGCGGTACGACCGCTCCGGATCGTTCCGCATCGCGACCGAGAACACGTTCCCCAGCGCGGCCGGGCTCGCCTCCTCGGCATCCGGGTTCGCCGCGCTGACGCTGGCCGTGACGGGCGCGCTGGGGCTCTCGCTCGACCCGCGCGAGCTGTCGTCGCTGGCCCGCCGCAGCGGCTCCGGCTCGGCCGCCCGTTCCGCCATCGGGGGCTACGTGGAGTGGCCGGCCGGCGCGGGCGACGACGAGGCGCACGCCGTGGCGCTGGCGGGCCCGGAGCACTGGGACCTGCGCAACGTCGTGGCGATCGTGGACGCGGGACCGAAGGCGGTCTCCTCGCGCGACGGCCACCGGCGGGCGGCCGGCAGCCCGTTCTACCCGGTGCGACAGCGGCTGCTGCCGGAACGCCTGGCCGAGGTGCGCGCGGCGATCGCGGCGCGCGATCTGGCGCGGCTGGGCCCGGCGATCGAGGAGGACGCGATCGAGCTGCACCTGGTCGCGATGTCCTCGCGACCGGCGATTTTCTACTGGAAACCGGGCACGCTGGCGGTGCTGGAGCAGGTGCGCGAGCTGCGGCGCTGCGGCGTCGAGGCCTACGCGACCATGGACGCCGGTGCCAACGTGCACGTGATCTGCGAGCCCGCCGCGGAAGACGCGGCCGCGGACCGCCTCGGCGAGCTTCCGGAGGTCCGTACGGTGATCCGCGACCGCGTCGGCCCGGGGCCGCGGCTCGTCGACGAGCACCTGTTCTGAACGATGCGCAAGCTGATCTTCGTCAAGCTCGGTGGAAGCCTGATCACGGACAAGCGTCGCCCGGAGACCGCGCGCCGCAAGACGCTGGAGCGGCTGGCCGGCGAGATCGCCGATCTGGGGGTCCGCCGCCGCGCCGGGCTGGTGCTGGGGCACGGCGGCGGATCGTTCGGCCATGCGGCCGCGGCGCGCTTCGGGCTCAACCGGGGGAAGCTGAGCGCCGCGCAGCTCCCCGGCGTGTCGGTGACGCAGGACCGGGCCGCAGCGCTGCACCGGATGGTGATCGCGGCGCTGGAGCGGGCGGGCCTGCCCGGGTTCTCGCTGGCGCCCTCCAGCTTCCTGGTCGCTTCCGCGGGGCGCCCGGTGAGCGCGCAGGTCGAGCCGTTGCTGCTGGCGCTCCGGGGCGGCCTGCTGCCGGTGGTCTACGGGGACGTGGTGATGGACCGCGAGTGGGGCGCCAGCATCTGTTCGACCGAGTCCGCGTTCCTCGCGTTGGCGCGGCGGCTGTTGCGGCGAGGGTATAGTATCCGCCGCATCCTGTGGCTCGGCGAGACCGAGGGAATCCACGACGCCGGCGGCTCGACCCTCCCGCGTATTGGCGCGGGCGAGGTCGGCCGGGTGCTGCGGCAGGTCGGCGGGGCGCGCGGCGCGGACGTGACCGGCGGCATGGCGCACCGGCTCCGCACGGCCGGCGCGCTGGCGCGGCTCGGCATCCCCTCGTGGATCCTCGACGGCCGCGTGAGGGGGCGGCTCACCGACGCGCTCGGCGGCCGTCGGGTCCCGGGAACGCGCGTGGAGCCCGAACAAGCGACCCCGGAGGCGCGGGCCGGCCGGGGCCAGGAGCGTCGTCGATGAAATCGAACACCGACATCGCCGCGCTGGACGAGCTGCTGGAGAAGACCAGCCGGACGTTCGCGCTGTCGATCCCCGTGCTCCCCGAGGCGACCCGCCTCGAGGTCACGGTGGCCTACCTGCTGTTCCGGATCGCCGACACGCTGGAGGATGCCACGGGCTGGGAGCGGGCGCGCAAGCTGGCCGAGCTGGACGCGCTGGACGGCTTGCTGCGCCGGCCCTCGATCGACGGCTCGCTCGAGCTGGCGCGGCGCTGGCGCGACGACCCGCCCTGCGACCACGCGGGCTACCGCGAGCTGCTCGAGGAAACGCCCACGGTGCTGCGGGCGGCGCTGGAGCTGTCGGCCGGCGCCCGCGCGCTGGTCTTCGAGCACACGCGGCGCACGATCCGCGAGATGGCCGGTTTCGTGTCGCGAACCGACCCCGGGCGCGGTCTCGAGCTGCACTCGACCGAGGAGCTGCGGGCCTACTGCTACGCGGTCGCGGGCATCGTGGGCGAGATGCTCACGGAGCTGTTCCTGCTCGGCCGCGACGGCCTGGCCCCGATCGCCGACTACCTGCGCGAGCGGGCCGTGCGCTTCGGCGAAGCGCTCCAGCTGGTCAACATCCTCAAGGACTCGGCCACCGATGCCACCGAGGGGCGCCATTACCTGCCCGAGGGCCGCGACCGCGAGGAGTACTTCACCCTGGCGCGTGCCGACCTCGAGGTCGCGGGCGAATACGTACGCGCGCTCCAGGACGCCGGGGCCCCGCGCGGGCTGGTCGAGTTCACCGCGCTGCCCGTGCTGCTGGCCTGGGCCACGCTCGATCGCGTCGAACGACGCGGACCGGGCGCCAAGCTGACCCGTCCGGAGGTCGCGGCGATCGTCCTGCGGCTCTCCGAGTCGCTGGACGGCAACCGCCCGGCAGTGCCCCCGCGCGGCTGAGCGCTGGGCGGCGGGAGGCGCATGGAGCTGAAGCTCGAGCGCTGCACGCTGCGTCGCTGGCGTCCGGAGGACGCCGACGCGATCGTGCCCCATGCCGACGACCGCGAGATCTGGCGCAACCTGCGCGACCGGTTCCCCCACCCCTACACGCGCGAGGACGCCGAACGCTGGGTGCAGAGCCACGATCCCGAGGATGCGCAGTTCGCGATCGTCGTGGACGGGCAGGCGGCCGGCGCGATCGGCCTGCTGCCGGGCGTGGACGTGCACCGCAAGACCGCCGAGATCGGCTTCTGGCTGGGGCGCCGCTACTGGGGCCGCGGAATCGTGACCGAGGCGGTGCGTGCCGTCACGGCGCTGGCGTTCACGCGTTACGGGCTCAGCCGGGTCTACGCGATGGTCTACGACTGGAACCCGGCGTCGGCCCGGGTGCTGGAGAAGAACGGTTATCGCCTGGAGGGCCGCCAGCGCAAGAACGCGCTGAAGGACGGGCAACAGATCGACACCTTGTTGTATGCGATCATTGACACCGACCCGCGACCCGACGAATCCCGGGAGGACAGCGACGCATGAGCCACACGATCTGCTTGGTTCCCGGCGACGGGATCGGCCCCGAGGTCACCGAGGCCGCGCGTCGAGTGATCGACGCCGCCTGCCCCGGCATCGAATGGATCCCGCTCGCGGCGGGTGCGGCCGCCGCCGAGAAGACCGGCGCGGTACTGCCCGAGGAGACGATCCGGGCCATCGAGCGGCACCGGATCGCCCTCAAGGGGCCGATCACGACGCCGGTCGGGCACGGCTTCGCCAGTGTCAACGTGCAGCTCCGCAAGCGGTTCGACCTCTACGCCGCGGTCCGCCCGGTGCGGTCGATGCCCGGCATCCGCACGCGCTACGAGGACGTCGAGATCGTCGTGGTCCGCGAGAACACCGAGGGGCTGTACTCCGGTCTGGAGCACGAGGTGATCCCGGGCGTCGTCGAGAGCCTCAAGATCGCCACGCGCAAGGGCTGCGAGCGGATCGCTCGCTTCGCCTTCAACTACGCGCGCGAGCGCGGGCGGCGCAAGGTGACGGTGTTCCACAAGGCAAACATCATGAAGCTCTCGGACGGGCTGTTCCTCGACTGTGCCCGGCAGGTGCACCGCGACGAGGCGCCGGACATCGAGCACGAGGAGCTGATCATCGACAACGGCTGCATGCAGATCGTGCGCGACCCGTCGCAGTTCGACGTGCTGCTGCTGGAGAACCTCTACGGCGACGTGGTCAGCGACCTGTGCGCGGGGCTGGTCGGGGGCCTGGGCGTGGTGCCGGGCTCGAACATCGGGGATGACTGCGCCATTTTCGAGGCGGTCCACGGCAGCGCGCCGGACCTCGCGGGCAAGAACCTGGCGAACCCGCTGGCGCTGATCATGAGCGGCGTGATGATGCTGAACCACCTCGGCGAGAGCGAGGCGGCCGACCGCGTCAAGGGCGCGTACAACGCCGTGCTGGGCGCCGGAGACCCGGCGACCTTGACCCGCGACATCGGCGGCAAGGGCACGACGAGCGGCTTTGCGGACGCGCTGATCGCAAGCCTCTGAGCGACGGCGGACTCCCGCCGCGATGATGAGGCTCCGGCAATGACCGGGAGTGATTTCTGCGGACTCGCCGTCCAGCTTCACGGTCGAGATTTTTTAAATATTTGTGTATTTTATAGGAAATGAAGCGCGGAGTGAGACCCGCCTTCAGAGGGGGTTGAGCATGACGGGCCCCAACTCCGCTACATGGTGCTATAGCATGAATCGATCTCGACCCGCAATGCTCTCCGATCACCGTTTGCGTCTTCGATCATCGCTCCCGCAGTCGCGCCGCGCACCCTCGATGTCGTGAGCGATCCGCTCCGCCGCTCCTGCGCTGTTCACCAACTTCAGCTCGACGCTCGGCACACGCCTGCTGGCGGCGAACACGATCCTGCTGCGGTCGCTCAGGCTCGCTTCATGGCCGCGCGGACGCTGACGCTGGGCCTGGCAGGCCGGTCGCTGCTGCGCTGAAGCGGCGTCAGTGCGGGTCGAACACGAGCTGGATCACGACGCTCGATTCGACGGGCCGGCCGCCCTGCCGCGCCGGCTCGTACCGCCAGCGGCCGACGGCCTCTTTGGCGGCCTGGCCGAAGCGCCAGCGCGGCGCGGATTCCTCGAGCACCTCGATGGCGCCCACCGTCCCGTCGGTCCGGACGACCGCCTTCAGGACGACCTTGCCCGAGACTCCGTGGCGGTGCGCGATCGGCGGGTAGCGCGGCTCGACCCGCGAGACCGGGACGGCGGCGACGATCGGCACGGTCTCGGTCACCGGCTCGCGCGGGGCGGTCACGACGACCGCCGGCCAGGGGTCGGGCGCCGGATTCACGACGGCCGGAACCGGCTCCGCGACCGGCGCCGGGGACTCGGCGGCGACTTCCACGGGCTCCGGCTCGACGGCGGGCGGTTCCGCGGCGGCAGGCTCCGCGGCGGCCGGCTCAGCGGCGGCAGGTTCCGCGGCGGCAGGCTCCGCGGCGGCAGGCTCCGCGGCGGCAGGCTCCGCGGCGGCAGGCTCCACGGCGGCAGGCTTCTCTGCAGCCGGTTCCACGGCCGCGGACCCGCGCGGCGGATCGACGGCAGCGGGCGTCGGCGCGGCGACGGTCGCCGGCTCGGGCGGGCTCGGCCGGGGCTCCGGCGTTCGAGCACGGGCCGGCTCCGGCTGCGCCGCTGCTTTCTGCGGCGCCGGCCGGGCCCGGGACGCGGGCGGCGGCGACGCGGTGCCAGGAGCCGGGACGGAATCCCGGCGCGGGAGTGCCGGCATCGGTTGCTGCGGGGTGGAAACGGGTGCCGGGTCGATGTCGAGCGCGCGCACGTCGAACGTCATCCCGAGATCCACGATCGAGGGAACGACGTCCCCGGCCGCGGTCGACGCGGGGACCGGCACGGATGCGGGAACGGCTTCGATCTCCGGCGCGGCAGCCTCGCCCCGGAACAGCCACATCGCCAGCGCCGCTCCCCCGCCCAGCACACCCAGCACGAGGGCGACGCGCAGCGGGGCGACGCGCCGGCGCTCCGGCTTCGCGGTCGTCCGCGCGGGCTCGACGGGAGCCGAGGCGACCGGCTGTTCCACGAAGGGCAGCTCGGAGAGGTCCTCCTCGGCCCGGGGCTCGGCCGGCAGTCGCAGCCGGGCCAGCTCGTCGGCGGCGGCCGAGGACCGCGGCGCGGGCGCCGGAAAGACGTCCTCGCGCTCACCCGACAGCGCCGCCTGAACGGCGTCGACGACCTCGGGGCCGTCGAGCGGGCCCTCGAGGAACAGCCGCGCGCCGACCTGCTGGGCCTTGTTCCGCGGGGCGCTCCCGCGGAGCTTGTTCGACGCGATGATGATCTCGGGCCGGGCGGAATAGCTGGCGAGGATGGCGCGGGACAGCTCGAACCCGTCGATCCCCTCCAGCACGGGCTCGATGACCACCGCCCCGGGCTCCCACTCCGCCAGCGCCTCGTGGAACTGCTGGAAGGTCCAGGCCGGCAGCACCTCGTACCCCGCGGCGCGCAGGCGAGCCGCGGCCGCTTCGCGGACGGTCGGGTCGGTGTCGATCAACAGGACGCGGTTCCGGGGCATGGCCCGGCAAAACATAGGTTCCGGCCCCGGTCGCTTCCACCCCGGGCGAGGAACGGCCCGCCACCGACCGTCATTCGGGGCCCGGATCCGGACAGGACCCACAACGAGCGCCGGCGTCAGGCCTTGCTCCAGATCCGGGTGTTCAGGTTCAGGTCGTCGACGAGATCGAAACACACCGACAGCTCGCGGACGATCCGCCGCACCTGCTCGCGGGCGAACGCGCTGCGTCTCAGGTCGGGCTCGAACAGGTCTCGCGAGTGCGCGATCGCCAGGTAGACCCGGCTGTCGAGAAACGCCAGGCGAACGTCGCTGTTCCACTCCCGCTTCAGCTCGAGGATCCGGCGCAGCATCGAGGTGCTGAGGATGTAGCGCACCTCGACCTGGTCGGTCCCGTAGACCACGAACTCCCGCTCGAACTCGGGGTCCTCCAGGTAGACCAGCTTCTCGTCGGCGAACGGCCGGACGCCCTGCATCAGCTTGCCGAACCGGCCCAGCAGCTTCTCGGCCGTGTCCGGGAACACCCGGGCGGTGCAGGCGAAGTGCTTGTGGAAATCGGCGATCATGAACACGCCCTTGAACAGGGTCGTGTAGTAGGTCTCGGTCCTGCCCTTCCTGACGCGGGTGTGGCGTTGCTCGGCGTGCACCTCGGAGAGCCTCAAACGGGTCTGGCCGATCTCGCCGCTCAGCTCGTCCTCGACGCGATAGCGGTCGGGCCGGGCGCCGAACAGCCCGCTGCGCACGAACTCCTCCTTCGCGATGCCCGCACCCGGCGCGAAGGCCATCCGCGGCTCCATCGCCCGGACGATCGCGCCGACGGCCTCGCGCTTGAACCGCGTCTTGAACTTCCCCGTCGGGCCGGAGATCGTGACCGCGTACATCACGCCGGCCACCACGAGCGCGACCACCGCGGCGACGAGCGCCGCGACCTGCGCGGCCCCGGCGGCGAGTCCGGCCAGCCCGCCGAGCACGACGAGCACCGCGAACGTGATCGCGATGTTCCGCCAAGCACGCCGCGTCCCGTCGCGCAGCTCGCCCCGGCTCCGCTCCAGGTCCTCGAGGGCCGGGCGGATCGCCGCGGCGATGCGGTCGGGGTCGCGCACCGGCCCGCGCCCGCTACCCGTCGGCGATGCGGACCGGCACCGGCACGCGGTCCGTCTCGACCGCCTCGAAGAACCGTAGCGTCCGCAACCCCATCAACGCGGCAATCAACCGCGAGGGGAACATCTCGACCCCGTTGTTGAAGGACTCCACGGCGGCGTTGTAGGCCCGCCGCGCCGCCGAGATCTGCTCCTCGATCTCGGTCAGCGTGCGTTGCAGGTGCAGGAAATGCTCGCTCGCCTTGAGCTCGGGGTAGGCCTCGACCCGCACGTTGATCGCCGCCAGGCAGGCCCCGATGTCGCGCTCGACCGCCGCGCGGCCCGCGTCGTCGGGTCCCATCCCCCGGGCCTCCGCGCGCAGCCGCGTGACCCGTTCCAGGACTTCGGCCTCGTGCTTCATGTAGCCCTTGACCGCGCCGACGATGTTGGGGATCAAATCGTGCCGCTTCTTCAGGTTGACGTCGATGCTCGACCAGGCGGTGCGGCAGCGGTTCCGCTTGAAGATGAAACCGTTGAAGGTCAGCAGGGCCCACAGGGCCACGACCGCGACCGGCACGATCAACAGCAGCACGGAGAGCTTCATCCGTGCCAGAGCATATCAGGCGCGCCGGGACGCGTCAGGCTATTTCCCTTCGAACGTCACCGAGCGGATGTCGTCCCAGTAGAAGTCGTGCTCGGCTCCCTCGGCCGTGATCACGACGACCCCGCGGTTGCGGTAGTCGACGTCGTTGGAGCCGCCGAGCACCAGCTTGGAGCCGTCGGTCAGCTCGACCTCGGCGCGGTCCGAGCCCAGCGGGCGGATGGCGCGGATGTTCTCGAACGCGATCCCGTACTCGATGCCGCCGATCTCGCCGTCGAGCATCTCGAAGTCGTGCTCCTCGTCGCGGTCCCAGCGGATGCGACCCGTGATCTCGCGCCGGCCGTCCGACACGGTTCCGCGCAGCGGCCGGCTGCCGTCGAACGCCTCGTAGCGGCGGGACGCCGGAGGATCGAGGAACGTCACCCGCTCGAAGTCGCGCCAGCCGACCTGGAGCCGACCCAGACCCGCGACCGTCACGTCGATCCCGCGGTTGCCGGAGTTCACGTCGTTGGTTCCCCGCAGCATCAGCTCGTTGCCGTCGGCCAGCCGCACCCGGCTGCTGTCGCGGCCGCGCCGCTCGATCTCGCGGATCTCCGCGAAACGGACCCGGTGGCGGCGACCGTTCTCGTCTCCGTCCAGCACGTCCTCACGCAACGACTCGTCGCGGTCCCAGACGATGAAGCCGCGGAAGGTCCCCGCCGCGGTCACCACGTCGCCGTACAGCCGCTCCGCGTCGAGCCCCGGTCCCGGGCCGGCGGAGAACTCGATGCGCTCGATGCCGTCCCAGTCCAGCTCGACCTCGCCCCGCGCCCCGTCGCGCACGACCACCCCGCGGGTGTTGCGGCCGAGGTCCGAGCTCTCGGCCACCTCCAGCGCCATGCCGTTCTTGAGCGTGATCGTGGCGCCGCCGTCCCACAGCGGCTCCAGCGTCTCGATGTGCCCGAACGGAATCGTCAGCGTGCGGTAATCCCGCGAGCGCCAGAGGTTGCTGACCTTCCAGCCGAAGATGCTCAGGCTGAAGCCGTCATCGGTTTCGTCGCGCTCCTGGCGTGCATCGAGGATGTCGTCCCAGAAGTTCTCGTTGCGGTCCCAGCGGATCGGGCCGGTCAGCCGCTCGCCGTCCGTCGTGGTCACCGTCCCGTGGATTTCGCCGCCGGCCGGCAGCGCGGTCGGCGCCAGCAGCAAGGCCGCGACCAGGCCTGTCGGGATCCAGTTCCTCATCTCGGTCTCCTCTGCCGGGCGCCGGCGGGCCCCGGTCCCCCCGTCCGCCCCATTCCCATGAAACGGGCGGGGCCGAGGAAGGTTCCAGAGATTGTCCTCACGTCAGCGTCAGGACGTACTCCTCCACGTCCGGGCCCCGGGGATCGGACGCCGGGTGGAGGCGGCCCGAGACCGTGAAGCCGTTCTTTTCCAGCACGCGGAGCGACGCGATGTTGTGGCAGGCGACGACCGCGGTCAGCGGACGGCGGCTCACGACGCGCAGGAACCCGGCGAGCGCCCGGCTGGCGATGCCGCGGCCCCAGTGCTCCCGGCCGATCCAGTAGCCGACTTCCCAGCGGCCGTCGCGCTCGAAGCAGACGATGTTGCCGACCACCACGCCGTCGAACAGGATCGTCCGCTTCGTGATCGCCTCGTCGGCCAGGATGCGTGCCCAGTGCTCGTCGAACGCGCTGCGGTCCCGCGGGGAAAAGGCCGCCATGCGGGTCGCCAACGGGTCGAGCTGGTGCTCGAAGAACAGGGGCAGGTCGCTCCGGGCCACGTTCCGCAGCAGGACCTTACCGGCCACGCGATGGGTCTCCCCGCGGCGCTACGACTGCACGAGCCGCTTCAGCTCGTCGCTCAGCATCGGTCGCCACGTCTCGCCGTCGCGGAGCACCCGCAGCACGCCCATCTCCTCGAACTTGATGTTGTTGCCGAGGTCTCCCGACATGCGGTAGACGACGTGGCGCAGGTCGTCGCCCTCCGCTACCTCGCCGATGACCTCCGTGCGCGACGCGTTGAGCATCTGCACCATCTGGGGCTGCGCCTTGGAGCGCGAGCTCATGATCAGCACGAAGAACCGGTCCGGCGGCAGCGCGCGCAGCGCCTCCAGGTCGTCGACGCCGTCGAGCAGCGCCAGCACCTGCTCGGTCTGGCCGCCCTCCGCCGCGGCGATCAGCCGTCCGCGGAGCACCCCGTCGAACTCCTCGAGCGCCGTGGGGTGCAGGGACGCTGCGCAGCCCTCCCAGTTGGCGGCGTGCAGGGCGTCGAAGAACGCGCGCGCCGCCGCCTCGGACGGGGTCGGCCCGGCCGGCTCCGGCGCCGCCTCGGGTGCTTCGACCGCTCCGCCGCCGCAGGCCGCGATGCTCAGCAGGGACAGGACGATCAGGGACAGGACGGCGGCGGGTGCGGGTCGGACCATCGGGAGTCTCCGTGCGCCGCCCGTCCCGCACCCGACGGGGGTACGGCCGTGCCGCGCGGGTCGGGGATGATAGCGCGGCGGGGGTGATTTGACACGGACCGCCGCGGTCCGGATGATGCGCGGGCGGGAGCACGTGGTGGAATCGACGGGAGCACAGCAGACCGGGGCCAAGTTCCTGGTCGTCGCGGCGAGCCTGGTGATCCTGGTCGCCGGGCTCAAGGCCGCCGCGGGCCTGCTCGTACCGTTCCTGATCTCGCTGTTCCTGGCCCTGATCAGCCTGCCGCTGATGAACTGGCTCCAGGCCCACCGCGTGCCGAGCGGCATCGCCGCGCTGCTGACGATCCTGGCCGACGTGTTCGTGCTGCTGGCGCTGGCGCTGGCGGTCGGCGGCTCGATCCAGGGCTTCACCGAGGCCGTGCCGCGCTACCAGGCCCGGCTCCAGGAGCTGGCGGTCTCCGGCGTGGCCTGGCTCAGGGCGCAGGGCATCGACATCTCGCCGGAGGCGACGCGAGACCTGTTCGACCCCGGCATCGCGCTCGACCTGGTGACCCGCACGCTGCGCGGCGCCGCTGCGGTGCTGTCGAACCTGCTGCTGGTGTTCCTGACCATCGTGTTCATCCTGTTCGAGGCGGCGGGGTTTCCCCACAAGCTCGAGGTCGCGTTCGGCCGCCACGCCCGCGGGTCCGAGCGCTTCGCCACGATCCGCCGCGAGGTCCAGCGCTACCTGGCGATCAAGACGCTGGTCAGCCTGGCCACCGGCCTGATCGTCGGGATCGCGGTGTGGCTGATCGGCGTGGACTTTCCGCTGCTGTGGGGCCTGCTGGCGTTCGCGATGAACTACATTCCCGCGCTGGGCTCGATCCTGGCCGCCGTCCCGCCGGTGCTGCTGGCGCTGGTCAAGTTCGGACCCGGCCGGGCGATGATCGTGGCGCTGGTGTTCCTGTCGGTCAACGTGCTGCTGGGCAACCTGCTCGAACCGCAGCTGATGGGCCGCCGGCTCGGGCTGTCGACCCTGGTCGTGTTCCTGTCGCTGGTCTTCTGGGGCTGGGTCTGGGGACCGGTGGGCATGCTGCTGTCGGTTCCGCTGACGATGATCGTCAAGATCATGCTGGAGAATACCGAGGACCTGCGCTGGATCGCCGTGATGCTGGATGCGAACCCACGGGAGCGCGAATCGTGACGCGCGCCCGGAACGCGGCCCTCGGCCTGGCGCTGATCGCGTTTGCGGGCGCCGCGCTCCAGGCCGGCAAGCCCAAGCTGCCGGACCTCGACTGGTACGAGGACTTCCGCGCCAACGAGCAGGTCGCGCGCTGGTTGCTGGCGTACGACTGGATGGCCTGGAAATCGTCGGACCTGCTGATGCAGGAACCCGCCGAGGAGCTCGCGCAGCTCGGGACGGAGTGGTTCTGTTATCGGGCCGACGACGCCTGGCACGCCGTCTACGGACGGTACGACGCGGACTCCGACGCCTACCTGCCGGCGTTCCATTACGTGTATCGCGAGGAGAGCGGCGTGGTGCGAACGGACGAGCCGGTGGACTCGCGCATCGCCCTGCCCTACGGCCGCGCCCTGCGCCACAGCCTCGTGGAGCTTCCGGAGCGCGTGACCCGGCTCGGAATCCGGTTCAACACCTACATCCGTTCGCTCGACGACGGCACGCTCGAGGTCTGGACCCTGCCGGCGGGCCAACCCGACGGCAGGTTGGTCTACGGAGGCGACATCCGGCACGTGTTCGATGCGACCGGCCGCCGGTTGCTCGACACCGAACTGAACTTCACCGAGTTCTACGTGCGACACCCCGACCCGGTGAAGGAGGTGAACATCCGTCGCGAAGAGCTCGAAGTGCCGGGAGTCGGCGAGATCTTCTTCATCCTCGCGTTCGGCGACCAGGTGGACGTCACCGTCTGGACGCGGTGCGCGCTGACGAAGCTGCTGAAGGTCGAAGGCAGCGAGGCCTGGTTGCACAGCTTGCGAGAGATACCGGAGTGCAAGAAACGGCGCAAGAAGAGAAACAAACAGAATCAGGCCCGATAGGAGCCAGCATGTCGAAACAGAACGTCGAACTGATCCGCGGAATGTACGCATCGTTCGCCGGGGGTGACGTGCCGAGCGTGCTCGCGGCGATGGACCCGGAGATCCGGTGGAGCTCGGCGGAGGGTTTCCCCTACGCCGACGGGAACCCCTACGTCGGACCCGCCGCGGTGGTCGAGGGCATCTTCCAGCGATTGGCGGCCGATTGGGACGGATGGTCGCTCGCCGTCGACGAGCTGTTGGATGCCGGCGAGTCCGTGGTGGCCCTGGGCCGCTATACCGGGACCCACAGGAAGACGGGCGTCGGGATCGACGCTCAGTTCGCGCACGTGTGGAACGTGCGCGACGGCAAGGCCGTCCGGTTCCAGCAGTACACGGACACGGCCCAGATCGCGCGGGCCGTTCCGGGAGGATGAGGCGGATGCGGATCGTCTTGCTGTGGTTCATGGTGGTCGCGGCGGCGTGCGCCCCGCCGCCGGCGGCGCCGCTCGAAGAGCCGCCAGCGCCCGGGAGAACACTACTGCCGCTGAGCACCGGCGGGGCGCGGCTCGGCCACCACGACGTAGCGCAGCGGCCCGGGCAGCAGCGCGCCGAACGGGTAGCAGGTCACCAGCGACAGGCGCGTTCGGTCGGTCGGCTCGAGGATCCGGCGATCCCGTTCGTCCACCACCGCGGTACCACGGACCACGTAGCGCACCACTTCGCCCCGCGTGTGCAGCAACAGCTCGTCCCCGGTGCGGACGTCGCGCAGGAACGCGAGCCACGAGTCGCGGTGTCCGGCCAGCACGCAGTGACCGGGCCGGTTGGGCGGCGCCGTGCCGTCGACGTGACCGACGCCGAACGCCATCGAGCTGCCCGACGCCCCGCTGAGCACGTGCCGCTCGATCCCGAGCCGCGGATGCTCGAGCCGGGCCAGCGGGTGATGGTCGGCCCAGCGCCAGGGGCGGTGCGGCCGTCCGTCGGCGAGGTGCCGCTCGAACGCGCGCGCGATCAGGACCTCGGCCAGCTTCGCCTTGGCGTGGAGCCACGCGGCATCGGCGGTCAGCGCGACGCCCGCGACCAGGGCCGCGGCCGCGACCCAGCGCACGACGCGGCGCGCGGTCACGCGGCCGGCCTCCCCGTCGCGGTCAGACGCAGCAGCACGAAACCGAGCAACGCCAGCAGGATCCCGACCGCGGTCTCGAGCGGTGTCCACGTACCGCCCCGCGGCAACGCGGGCAACGCGCCGCGCGAGCCGGCGGGCAGGCCGTTGGCCACTTGCATGGGACGCGACGGATCGAGGGCGCTGACGAACTCCTCGACCGCGACCAGGCTGGTGTAGCGCGTGACCAGGCGGTGCGCGATGCCGAGCCGCACCACCTCGTCGCGGATCACGGCCGGGTCGGCGCCCTCGTGCAGCAGATCGATCAGCCCCGCCACCTTGCGCCGGGCCCAGCGCGTTGCGATCCCCGCGCCCGGGGCCGCGTTCGGCGCGACCTCGAAGGCGTGGCGGACCGCGCCGTCGCGATGGCGCGCCAGCAGCTCGACTCCCCGCAGCCGCGCGTCCGGCTCCAGGCGGAACGACACCAAGAGCGGCTCGCCGGGGTACAGGTCGGGGAGCCGGGCCGGGTAGATCTCGCCCGGTTGGCCGCCCGACCACCGCAGCGACAGGTCGCTCAATACCGGGCGGTCGATGCGCGAGAAGAACGCGTCGATCCGGTTGCCCGCCTCGGCCCGCGCGGCGATGAACTCGCAGGCACCGCGGCCGAACGAGGCCATCTTCCGCATCAGGTGCGTGTTGGGCGCGTTGCCGATGCCGATCGCGTGGAGCCGGACGTCGCCGAGATTCTCGATGATGCCCTGGAACACCTGCTCCTCGTTGCCCACGGCGCCGTCGGTGAGGAAGATCAGCCGCTCGACTCGCCCCGAGTCCTCGCGCTTCAGGCGTGACAGGCCCTCGAGCAGCGCGCCGAAGATCTCGGTGCCGCCCCCGGCCTCGAGCCCCCGGACCCACGCGGCGGCACGCGAGCGCGAGTCGTCATCGGCGGCGAGGAACGTCTCGCTGAACACGCCGGTGCGGTCGCTGAAGCGCAGCAGGTTGAAGGTGTCCTCGGGACGCAAGCGCTCGATCGCGGCCAGCAGCGCCTCGCGGGCCTGCTCGATCGACGAGCCGGCCATCGATCCCGAAACGTCGACCACGAACAGCGTCTCGGTGGGTAGCCCCCAGCCCGCGGCCTCGACCGGCTCCGGCGGCACCACCATCAGCAGCGCGTAACGGCCGTCGTCGCGGTCCTCCACCAGCAACGCGGGCGCGGGACGGTCCGCGATCACCGGATGCCAGGCGAGCAACAGGTCGCGGTCGGCGGCGACCGGAGAGTCGGCGGGCCGGACTTCCCAGATCTCACCGTCCAGGAAGCTCTCCATGTCGTGCGAGCGTGACACCACCTCGGCCAGCGGCACCCCGGCGTTGATCCGCACGGTCACCTCGACCCGCGGGGCAGCGGGGTGCGCCGCGTCGATGAACGGGGACTGCGCTCCCGCCGAGGGAACCGTCCCCTTGCCGGGTTTGCCGCCGGGCTCGTAGCGCTGCGTGAACGTCATCGGGAAGCGCAGACTGAAGGCGCCGTCGGACCACGAGGCCTCGTCGAGGTACTCGATGATGACCTCGATCCGTTCGCCGGGGTTGATGTTGGCCGCAGCCGTGGTGAACAGGTTCGGACGGTCCTGCTCGACCAGCGCCGCCTTGCGACCTTCCTGCCGCGCGGTCTCGTAGGTGCGGCGCGCCTGCTGGCGCTCCTCGACGATCGCCGTGATGCGACGTGGGCCGATGCGCATCTCCATCCGGTGCACCGCGGCGCCGTCGGGCAGCGGGAACACGTACAGCGCCTCGATCACCTCGTCGGTCGGATTGCGGAAGCTCTGGGTGACCGTTCCCCGCACCACGATGCCGGTGACCTCGATCGCGACCGCGGTGTCGAGCACCGGCAGCGGGACGTGCCCGCCGGGGGCCTTCCACAGCAGCGTCGGGGCGCCGGTGGCGTCGGGATCCACCGCGGGTCCGGGCTCCCAGGCGGCCGCGGGCGCGGCGGCGAGCAGGGCCAGCGCCGCGAGGCAGACGGCCAGCCTACGAGGCCGGATCGATGACGGGAACGGGGGAATGCAGGGGGTCGGATGCATCGCGGGCTCCTCCTTGACTCGGGAGGAGCCCGCGCAGGATCCGTACCATCAGGAATCGGGCGGCGTTACCGCACTTCGTGGGGCAGGGGCCGCCGTGCCGCGTGTCGTCGGGGACACGGGCGGTGTGCGACGGCCCACGCCGCCGGGCGCGGGATCAGCCGTCGCCGCGCAGCTCGGCCAGCTCGGCCTGCAGCTCGGCGATCCGCTGCCGGGTCTGCTCGATCTGCTGCGAGTTGTCCATGCCGGCCTGCTCGTCGCGCTCTTCATCGGTCGCCGGGGTGACGCCGCGCAGCAGCGGGTTCTGGAGCGACAGCATGCGCTTGTTCAGCCGCTCGATCTGCTGCTCGAGCTGCCGGGCGCGGGCCTCGGTGTCGACGGGCTGCTCCGGCTCGGCCGGCTGTCCGACCTCGGCGGGCGCGGCCTCCCCGGACGGCGTCTGCGGTCCCTCGGCCGTCTTCGGCGGCTCGATCACGGCGGGAATCGCGCCCTCGGCCGTCACCGAGGACTCGGGAAGCTCGGCACCGCCGAACAGCTGCTCCAGCGTGTCGTTGGTGATCACGACAGGCACCTCGGCGCTCTTCTCGCGGGCGGGCTGTTTCTTGGCCGCGCTCGACTGACCGCTCTTGGTCTGGCTGTCCTGCGACGAGGCCGCCAGATCGGCCGCGGGCACGAGCGCTACCGCGACGGCGAGCAACAGGATCCACGGTACGGTTCGTCGGTTCATGTTCACACTCCCACCGGTGCCCCCGGAAAAGTATAGGGCCGGGTCGGGGCCGGGACAAACCCGGCCGGGCCCTCAGCGGTGGGCGGCCATCTCGCCCACGAAACCGCTCAGGGACACCCGGAGCGTGGGCGCCCCCTCCGGTAGCCCGTCGCGGCGGGCCAGTGCACCCAGGTTCCGCTCGCCCAGGGTCAGCCGGCTGCGCTCCAGCTCGACGCCGATCCCCTCGCCCGGGGCGCCGACCCGGAACTCGCCGATGCGGAGGTTGGCCCGAACCCGCGCGTCCCGTTTCCACGCCCCGTCCAGGTCCAGCGTGAACTCGCCGACGCTCTGGTGGATCCAGGCCTCGGCCGGGCTGGCGTTCCCCAACCCCGATACGCTCAGCTCGCCCGTGGCGCCGCGGAGCCGGAAGCTCTCCATCGGCGCGGCCAGCGGCTCCGCGAACGACACGGCGTGGTCGCCGAGTCCCGTCTTCAGGTCGACCCCCGTGACCCGGAGTCCGCCGAGCTCGAGCCGCGACTCTCCGATCCCGATCCGGCCTTCCAGCGTGAACGGTACGTCGGGGGGAACGATCAGCTTGATCTTGTTCTGGATGTTCTCCACCCGGAACATGCGGCGGTTCCAGCCGATGCTGCTGCCGAACTCGACGCGGTAGACCCAGCCGTCGCCTTCCTGCTCCAGGCGCTCGTCCAGCTCGTACGACTGGTGGTCGAAGTCGGCCTCGATGCGGAACGGCTCGCCGGGTCGCCCGGGCTCGACGACGAACTCGCCGATCGAGAGGTCGAGCACCAGGCGGCCCGGGCGCGCTCTCGGCGACCGCGCGCCGGGGCTCAGCTCGCGACCGGGACCCAGCTCCGACGGCTGCAGCGCCTCCGGACCGCCGGGCGCGGCGAGGATCGCACCGGCGGGCAGCTCGCGCGCCAGGTCGCGGTGGACGTACTCCGGGTCGGGGACACCGAGCGCGAGCCCGACCGCCGCGATGACGAACCCCACGCCCACCACGAG
>JBFKMV010000019.1:0-44507 GCA_041629655.1 Candidatus Polarisedimenticolaceae bacterium | reverse complement strand
TCCTCGTTGGGGTCCTGCTTCATCAGCTCGCAGGCCCGCTGGCACACGCGCATGATGCCGGTCTCGCCGACGAACATGTGGTGCGCCTCCTCGGTGAGCATGAACCGCGTCGTGCGGGACTGGGGGTCGAAACCGCTCTCCGCCAGCGCCAGCAGCTGGTACTTGCCGTCGCGGTCGGTGAACATCGTGAACATGAAGAACGACAGCCAGTCGTCGATCGGCTCGTTGAACGTGGTCAGGATGCGCGGCTTGTCGAAGTCGCCCGAGCGCCGTTCCAGCAGCTCTTCGGCTTCCTGGCGGCCGTCGCGGCCGAAGTGGGCGTGCAGCAGATAGACCATCGCCCACAGGTGGCGTCCCTCCTCGACGTTGACCTGGAACAGGTTGCGGCAGTCGTACATCGAGGGCGCGGTCTGGCAGAGCAGCCGCTGCTGCTCGACACTGGCCGGCTCGGTGTCGCCCTGGGTCACGATCAGCCGCCGCAGGTAGTTGCGGAACTCGCCCGGCACCTCTTGCCACACCGGCTCGCCGAAGTTGTCGCCGCACGCGATGCGGCGGTCGGACTCGGGCTCGGCGAGGAAGATTCCCCACTTGTAATCCGGCATCTTGACGTAGTCGAAGTTGGCCCAGCCCGCGGAGTCGACCGAGATCGCGGTGCGCAGGTAGATCTGGTCCTCCTGGAAGTCCTCGGGACCCGCCTCCTTCCACCACTTCAGGTAGTTCGGCTGCCATTTCTCCAGCGCCCGCTGCAGCCGGCGGTTCTGGGACAGGTTGACGTTGTTGGGGATGCTCTCGTACAGCTGCATCAGGTCCTCCTGAAATCGAACGCGGGCCGGTCGGGCTTGCCGTAGAGCGTCAGGGCGCCCTTCTCGCCTACGGCGTTGGGGCGCTGGAAGATCCAGTTCTGCCACGCGCTGAGGCGGCCGAAGATCTTGCTGTCGCAGTTCTCGGCGCCGGGGAAGCGCAGGTTCGACTCCATCCCGGTCAGCGCGTCCGGCGAGAGGCTGGCGCGCTCCTCGATCGCGATGCGCAGCTCGTCCTCGTAGTCGATGTCGTCGGCCATCACGGTGACCAGGCCCGCCTCCTCGGCGTCGCCGGGGTCGTAGCTGCGCGGCTCGGCCAGCAGCTCCTCGGCCCGGGAGGGGTCGGCGTGGAACCGCGCCGCGAGACGGCTCGGCCCGTGGGACATCGGGTAGGCCCCGCCGTTCAGCGGCGACAGCGCCACCGCGTTGGGCCGCTCCGGGTCGTCGAGCATGTACGAGCGGTCGGCCGCCAGCGCCAGCTCGTACAACGTGCCGGCGAAGCAGGAACCTGGCTCGACGAGCGCGAACAACGACTTGGCGGTCAGGTCGAGCCGGCGCAGCGTACGCGCGATGTGCAGCCGCACCTCGGACACGAACCAGTCGTCGGCGAAACGCTCCAGCAGCTCGTCCACGGCCAGCACGGCCTCGAGCTTGCCCGCGGTACGCAGCAGCACCAGCCCCGTGTCCGGCTCGTTGATCCTGAGGTGCAGCAACGCGTCGTCGAGGTCGCGGAACGCCGCCAGCGGCCACCAGCTCGAGCCGAGCTTGCGAATCGCCGCCAGGTCGCCGGGCTGCTTGCCGTCCGGCGCGTTGACCGTCAGCGTGGCGACGCGCTCGTCGTGATCGAGCTCGACCGTCACGTGGGTGTAGCGGATGGTGTCGCCGTCGATCTCCTTGGCCAGCGGCTCGAGGGTGATGCCCTCGGACGAGCGCGCCGGCGAGGACTCGACCAGCTTTGCGGCCAGGCCCCCGATCGTCTCCTCGAAGCGGCTCTTGGGCGCCACGTGATCGACGAGACCCCACTGCTTGGCCCGGTTGCCCTTGATGCCCTCGGCCGTCGTGCAGAACACGTCGGCCAGGTCGCGCCGCACCTTGCGCTTGTCGACGAGCCGCGTCAGGCCGCCGGTCCCCGGCAGCACCGCCAGCAGCGGCGTTTCGGGCAGGCTGACCGCCGAGTTCCCGTCGTCGATCAGCAGGATCTCGTCGCAGGCCATCGCCAGCTCGTAGCCGCCCCCGGCGCAGGTCCCGTTCAGCGCGGCGAGGTACCGCTGTCCGCTGCCGCGGGAGGCGTCCTCGATCGCCAGGCGCGTCTCGTTGGTGAACTTGCAGAAGTTGACCTTGAAGCCGTGCGTCGACGACGAGAGCATGTGGATGTTGGCCCCGGCGCAGAACACGCGGTCCAGCTCGCCGGTCACGACGACGCAGCGGACCTCGGGGTGCTCGAAACGCAGCCGCTGGATGGCGTCGGCGAGTTCGATGTCCACCCCCAGGTCGTAGGAGTTGAGCTTCAGCTCGTAGCCCGGCCGGAGCGGCTGCTGCTCCTGGACGTTCATCGCCAGCCGCGCCACCGGGCCGTCGAGGGACAGCTTCCAGTGGCGGTATCGCTCGGGCGCGGTCCGGAAGTCGATCACGGACTCGGTCGATGGTTCGGTGGTAGGGGTCGCCACGGGATCCTCCGTCGAGAAACGGAATTATACTGCATTCGAAGGCGCTTGCCAGCGTCAGAGGCGTGCATTATAGTGCATCCATGCCCGATCGCAACGCTCGCCCCTCGCCGCTGCTCCGCTCGCTGGCGGCCCGCGTGAGGCGGCTCAGGCGGGCCCGCGGCTGGACCCGGACCGAGCTGGCCGCGCGGGCGGGTCTCTCGGTGCGGTTCCTGGCCCGGGTCGAGTCGGGCGAGGGTAACATCTCCGTGGTACGGCTTGAAGCGCTGGCGGCGGCGCTCGGCGCGCTGCCCGACGAGCTGTTGCGGCCGGCGGCGGCCGAACGTGCGGTGGTGGTGCTGGTCGGGCTGCGTGGCGCCGGCAAGAGCACGGTCGGCCCGCTGCTCGCACGGACGCTCGACGCGCCGTTCGTCGAGCTGGACGACCGCATCAGGGAGGCCAGCGGCCTGCCCATCGACCAGTTGTTCGAGCTGCACGGCGAACCGTACTACCGGAGGCTGGAACGGGATGCGCTGCGTGACGTCCTCGCGCGAGGCGAGGCGGCGGTGGTGGCGCCGGCGGGCGGCGTGGTCAACGACGCGACGACCTGGGAGCTGTTGCTCGAGCGCACCACGGTGGTGTGGCTGCGCGCCAGCCCCGAGGAGCACTGGAACCGGGTTCTCGGGCAGGGCGACCGGCGGCCGATGGCCGGCAACCCGGACGCGATGGCCGAGCTGCGGGCGCTCCTCGCCGCCCGCGAGCGACTCTACGGCCAGGCCGATCTGATCGTGGAAACCACGGGGCGCACGCCCGCCGCGGTCGCGGAGGAGGTCGCCGCCGAGCTGGAGCGCGGGGTGGCGGTGGCGAGCGTCTCGCGCTGAAAGGGGGCTCGCGATGGAGCCGACGGTCCAGGTGCTGGGTCCCGCGGTCGCGGGAACGTGGTACCCCGCGGACGGGGATGCGCTGGATCGGCAGGTCGCGGGTTACCTGCGCGCCGCGAAGCTCCCCGAGGACGACCGGGCCCCGATCGCCCTGATCGAGCCGCACGCGGGGTTCGTCTATTCCGGCCAGGTCGCGGCGCACGGCTTCCGTCTGCTCGAGGGCCGCGCCTTCGAGCGCGTGATCGTGCTCGGCCCGAGCCACTACGCGAGCTTCCGCGGCGCCGCGGTGCCGCGGGCGGAGCGTTACCGCACGCCGCTCGGCGACGTTCCGCTCGACGTCGACGGCTGCGCCGCGCTGGCGGAACGCCCCGGCTTCCAGCGCACCAATCACCCGTTCGGTCCGGAGCACAGCCTGGAGGCGGAGCTGCCGTTCCTGCAGCGCGTGCTGGCGCCGGGCTGGCGGCTGCTGCCGGTGCTGATCGGCGGCGGCCTGGCACCCGAGTCCGCCGCCGAGGTGGCGGCTGCGCTGCGTCCGCTGCTCGAAGCCGGCAGTCTCGCCGTGGTCTCTTCGGATTTCACCCACTACGGTCCGCGCTTCAACTACGTGCCGTTCCGCCATGACGTGCCGGACAACATCCGCCGGCTCGACATGGGTGCGATCCGGTACATCGAGGCCGGCGACGTGCAGGGGTTCGAGGAGTACGTGGCCCGGACCGACGCGACGATCTGCGGTCGCGGGGCGATCGACGTGCTGATGCGCGCGCTGCCGGGCGGCGCGCGCGGATCGTTGATCGCCTACGACACCTCCGGCAACCAGACCGGCGACTGGGACCATTCGGTCTCCTATGCCTCGTTGTCGTTCCATCCCGCGGACGAGCGGCCCCGCGTCGAGATCCCGCCCGCGCTCGCCGAGGAGCAGGGCGACGATCTGGGTCCCGATCAGCGGGCCACGCTGCTGCGCCTGGCGCGGGCCGCGATCGGCGACCGCTTGCGCGACGAGGACTCCGCGCAGCGGATGCTCGAGGAGATCGCACCGGGCGGGCGGCTGGCCGAAGCCGGCGCCAGCTTCGTGACGCTGCGGATCCCGGAGGCGCCCGGCGGCCGCCTCGGCCTGCGCGGCTGCATCGGCAGCCTGGCCGCCCGGGCACCGCTGTACCGCGACGTGATGGACAACGCGGTCAAATCGGCCTTCCAGGACCCCCGCTTCGCGCCGCTGTCGCTCCACGAGCTCGACCTGCTACGGATCGGGATCTCCGTGCTGACCCCGCTCCGGCCCGTCGCCGGACCCGAGGCGATCGTGATCGGCCGCGACGGCGTGCAGCTCGACAAGGACGGCCGGCGCTCGGTGTTCCTGCCCCAGGTCGCCGTGGAGCAGCGCTGGGACGTCCCCACACTGCTCGAGCAGCTGGCGAAGAAAGCCGGGCTGCCGGCCGCGGGCTGGCGCGGCGGAAAGCTGGCCACCTTCCGTTCCGAGAGCTTCGGCGAGGACTGACCCCGGCCGGTCCGCGGCGGCTCCGGGATACCTGTAGAATGTGGCGCTTTCGTGGAGCGTGCATGAGCGGCCGACCGGCTAGAGCGACGATTCTCGCGGCGATCCTGGTACTCGTGGCGGCGCTCGCGCCGGCGCTGCGGGCGGCCGCGCAGAGCGGGCCTGCGGCCCCGCCGGCGGAACCGGCGCCGGCATCGCCGATCGATGGCGCTCCCCCGCTCGCCGTCGAGGCTCCCCGGGTCCTGGTGGCCGGTCTCGCGCACGAGGTCAGCGTCGACGCCGGGCCGGACCTCGCCGCGGCGAGCGTGCCGATCGAGATCCGGGACGCCGCGGGGTCGGTACTCGCGCGCGGCGCCGCGGAACGGGGAGCCCGCACGACGCTCGAGCTCCGGGTACCCTCCGGACGCCACGAGCTGACGGTCGCCGCGCCGGCGCACTACCAGCGGCCCGTGGGGCTGTCGGTCCGCGCGATCCGCGGCTGGATGACGATCCTGCCGCCCGCGTTTGCGATCCTGCTGGCGCTGATCTTCCGCCAGGTCATTCCGGCGCTGGTGGCCGGGGTGTGGCTCGGCGCCGGCCTGGTCTACGACAGCGCGTTCGGCGGCGCGTTGCGGACCGTCGACCGGTACATCGTCGACGCGCTCAGCGACGGGGATCACATCTCGATCGTGGTCTTCTCGATGTTCCTCGGCGGCATGGTCGGAGTGATGTCGCGCGCCGGCGGCACGGCCGGGCTGGTGGACGCGCTGCGACCCTACGCCACCACCACCCGCCGCGGGCAGCTGGTGACGTGGTTCCTGGGGCTGCTGGTGTTCTTCGACGACTACGCCAACACGCTGGTCGTCGGCAACACGATGCGCCCGGTCACCGACCGGCTCCGCATCTCGCGTGAGAAGCTGGCCTACATCGTCGACTCGACGGCGGCGCCGGTCGCGGCGATCTTCCTGGTCTCGACCTGGATCGGCTACGAGGTCTCGCTGATCGGCGACGCGCTGAAGGCGATCGGGTCCGAGCAGGACGCCTACTCGGTGTTCCTCCAGGCGATCCCGTACAACTTCTACCCGATCCTGGCCCTGGTGTTCGGCTTCATGATCGCCTGGACCGGACGCGACTTCGGACCGATGCGCGCGGCGGAGCTGCGCGCGGCGGGCGGCAAGGTGCTGGCCGACACCGCGGTGCCGCTGTCCGATTTCGACAGTCACGCGCTCCAGCCGCGGGACGACCAGCCGCGCCGCTGGATCAACGCGCTGGGGCCGGTTGCGGTGGTGCTGGTGGTGACCTTCGGGGCGCTGTGGCTCACCGGGCGCGCCTCGCTGGCCGACGCCGGCGACCCGCTGGCGGAGACGGGGGTGTTCGGGCTGGGGCTCGGCGGGCTGGGCAGTGTGCTGGGGGCCGGCGACTCGTACCGCGCGCTGCTGTGGGCCTCCTCGGCCGGATGCCTGGTGGCGATCCTGCTGGCGGTCGTGCAGCGCATCCTGAGCCTGGGCCAGGCGCTCGACGCGATGCTCGGCGGCTTCAAGAGCATGGTGATGGCGTTCGTGATCCTGACCCTGGCCTGGTCGATCGCGCAGGTCTGCACCGACCTCAACACGTCGGGCTTCATGGTCTCGACGCTGTCGGACGCGCTCGACCCGCGGGTGCTGTCGACGCTGGTGTTCCTGCTCGCGGCCGTGACCGCGTTCGCGACCGGGTCGTCGTGGGGCACGATGGGGATCCTGATCCCGCTGGCCGTTCCGACCGCGTACGGCGTGGCGCAGTCGGCCGGCTACAGCGCCGAGGCGTCGCACGTGATCCTGCTCGGAGCGGTTTCCTCGGTGCTGGCCGGAGCGATCTTCGGCGACCACTGCAGCCCGATCTCGGACACCACGGTGCTGTCGTCGATGTCCTCGGGCTGCGACCACGTCGACCATGTGCGCACGCAGCTGCCCTACGCGCTGGTGGTCGCCCTCGTCGGCACGGTGCTCGGCGAGCTGCTCACCGGGTTCGGGGTCTCTCCGTGGATCGCGCTGGCGGCCGGCTCGGTGGTGCTGTTCGCGATCCTGCGCCTGGCCGGCCGCACAAGCGGTCCATGATCGGCATCCGGCGCGAGGACAAGAACGTCTGGGAAACCCGGGCGGCGCTGACCCCGGACCACGTCGCGGAGCTGGTCCACGAACGCGGGCTCAGGTTCGTGGTCCAGCCGGCGGAGCAGCGCGCGTTCCCGGACCGCCACTATCTCGCCGCCGGGGCGGAAGTCGACGAGGACCTCTCGCGCTGCACGGTGATCCTGGGCATCAAGGAGATCCCACCCGAGAAGCTGCTGCCGCAAAAGACCTACCCGTTCTTCTCGCACACCACCAAGGGCCAGGCGCACAACATGCCGCTGTTGCGGCGATTGATCGAGCTGGGCTGCACGTTGCTCGACTTCGAGCACGTGTTTGACGAGCGCAAGCGGCGGCTGATCTTCTTCGGCAAGCACGCGGGCTACGCCGGGATGATCGACACGCTGTGGGCCGTCGGCCGACATGTGGTCGCCGAGGGCCGGCACACGCACCTCGAGCGCGTCCGGCTGGCGCACGAGTATTCGGGTCTGGACGAGGCGACCGCCCACATCTCGCGGCTCGGCGAGCGGCTCCGGCACGACGGCGTGCGCGACTTCCTGCGACCGTTCATCGTGGCCTTTACCGGGTCGGGAAACGTCAGCGAGGGCGCCCAGGAGATCTACGACCGCCTGCCGACGCAGGAGATCCTGCCCGACGAGCTGCGCTCGCTGACCGAAGACCCGGACCGGCCGCGCAACGTGCTGTACAAGCTGGTACTCGGACGCGCGGACCGGATCGAGCACCGGCGCGGACAGCCCGTCGATCTCGACGAGTTCGCCGGGCACCCCGAGCGCTACCGCAGCGCGATCCCGCGCTACCTGCCGTATCTGACGGCGCTGGTGCACGGCGCGTTCTGGCTGCCGGACCAGCCGCGGCTGGTCACGCGCGAGGACCTGCGGGCTCTGTGGAGCGGCCCGGTGCCGCCGCGCTTGCGCGTGATCGCCGACATCTCCTGCGACATCGGCGGCGGCATCGAGTCGACGGTGCGGGCGACCTCGCCGGGAAACCCGGTCTACGTCTACGACCCGGTCGACGGCTCGACGGTGGACGGGGTCGAGGGCCGCGGGCCGGTGGTGATGGCGGTGGACAACCTGCCCTGCCAGCTACCGGTGGAGTCCTCGGGGCACTTCGGCGACGGTCTGTTCCGCTTCGTCCCCCCGTTGTCCCGCTGCGACTGGACCGCCGAGCTGGACGCCCTGAGCCTGCCCGGGGAGCTCGCGGACGCGATCGTCGTGCACCGCGGCAAGCTGACTCCGCGCTTTGCCCATCTCGCGGAACACGTCGGGAGCGATTGACTTGAACGCGACCAAGCGGGTCCTGCTGCTCGGCGCGGGTCTGGTCAGCGGACCGATCGCGCGTTACCTGCTGGAGCTGCCGTGGTGCCGGTTGACGGTGGCCACGCTGGAGGAGCGGGACGCCCGGGCGCTGGTCGGGGACCATCCGCATGCGCGCACCGCGCCCCTGGACGTCAACCACGGCGACCGGCTGGCCGGCCTGATCGGCGACTCCGACCTCGTGATCAGCCTCGTCCCGTTCGCGTTCCACGTGCTGGTGGCCCGGGCCGCGATCCGGCACCGCGTGCCGATGATCACGACGTCCTACGTCTCGCCCGAGATGCAGGCGCTCGACGCCGAGGCCCGCGAGGCCGGTGTGCTGATCCTGAACGAGTCCGGGCTCGACCCGGGAATCGATCACATGTCGGCGATGCGCGTGATCCGCCGGGCCCGCGCCACAGGCGGCACGATCACCGGATTCTGGAGCTACTGCGGCGGCCTGCCGGCCCCCGGGTCGGCCGACAATCCGTGGCGCTACAAGTTCTCCTGGAGCCCGCGCGGCGCGTTGCTGGCGGGGAAGCTGGCCGCGCGCTACCTCGAGGACGGCCAGGTGCGGCACATCCCGGGCGAGGCGCTGTTCCGGCACGCTCACGCCTGCACGATCGAGGGGCTCGGCGAGTTCGAGGCCTATCCGAACCGCGACTCGCTGCGCTACGTGCGGGTCTACGACCTGCCCCACGTGCGCGACATGCTGCGGGGCACGCTGCGTTATCCGGGCTGGTGCGCGGCCATGAACGCCGTGGCCGAGCTGGGACTGTTGGATCTCACCGAACGCTCGTGGCGGCCGGGGGCGACCCACGCGTTGTTCCTGGAGAGCTTCCTGCCGCCGGGCGACGGGACGCTCGCCGAGCGGCTGTGCCGGCGGCTCGGCCTGCCGGCCGACCACGACGTGATCCGGCGCTTCGAGTGGATGGGGCTGCTCTCGGACGAGCCGCTGGCGTCGCGCGAGGGCGCCCCGCTGGACGTGCTGGCCGGGCGGTTCCAGCACAAGCTGGTCTACGGCCCCGGCGAACGCGACATGGTCGTGCTCAAGCATACGTTCCGCGTCGAGCGCGGCGGCGCGGCGCCGGAGACGCTGCATTCGCTGTTGCTGGCCTACGGGGAGCCCGGCGGCGAGACCGCCACCGCCCGCACCGTCTCGTGGCCGGCGGCGATCTCGGCGCGGCGGATCCTGGAGGGCAAGCTGCGGCTGGCCGGCGTGCACGTGCCGGTGCTGCCCGAGATCTACGAGCCGGTGCTCGAGGAGCTGCCGCGCCTGGGAATCGAGCTGCGGGAGTGGTCCGGGGCGGCTTCGTAGAGCGGGAAAGACCCGAACCGCCAGACTTTTGTTGCACGGCCCGTCGTAGCGCCGTAGACTTGTCTGCGGCCTCTGACCGTTCTTCCCGGAGATCCCGATGATGCTCAGCCTGCGCCGCTCGATCGTGCCGCTCGTCGCCCTGCTGCTGCTGTCCGGGGCCGCGGCGGCCGAGGAGCGCCGGGCGCGCCCGTGGATGGGCGTGCTGCTGGGCGATCCGCACGCCGCGGCGGCCAAGGACGCCGAGCCGCAGCCGGGCGTTCCGCTGGCGGGGATCGTCAGCGACGGGCCGGCCGACGCGGCGGGACTGCGGGCGCGGGACCGGATCCTGGCGGTGGACGGGGTCCCGATGCGCACCGTTCAGGAGCTGATCGCGCACATCCGCGAACAGCCGCTGGAGAGCTGGATCTCGCTGACCGTGCAGCGCCAGGGCAAGGAGCGCCAGGTGCGGTTGCGGCTGGACGAACGTCCCACACGCGGGATCGGCCGGCTGTCGATCCGCGAGGGCTGGATCGGCATCGCCGTGATCGACCTGCCGGAGAAGCTCAGCCGCCACTTCGGCGTGCCCGAGGGAGCCGGGGTGATGGTCGCCGACGTTGCGGGCTACAGCACGGCCGAGGCCGCGGGCTTCGAGATCGGGGACGTGATCTACCAGGTCGAGGGCCAGCCGGTGCGCGATTCCGGACACCTGAACGGCCTGATCGGGCGTGGCGGCACGGGCAACACGCTCGAGTTCACGGTCACGCGCAGCGGAGTCGAGATGGTGCTGGAAGCCCTGATCGTCGAGGTCCCCGAGTCCGATCCGTTCCGGGAGTCCTACGGGAACTGACCGGCGCCGCGCTCGCTCGCGAGCTGCGTTCGTAGCTCCGCCGCTCTCCGCTCCGCGTCGGCGCGCTGCTCCGCCGACAGTCCCCGCTCCAGCTCGTGGCGCAGCGTGCGGAACACCACCGCGGTCTGTTCGGTGAGCGGCCGGCCGGGCGGCCTCTGGCTGAACCAGGCCCAGGCCGCGACGGGATCGCGCGGCACGCCGATCCCCTCCTGGTGCATCAGGCCCAGCCGCAGCAGCGCCAGCTCCTCGCCGTGCGCGGCGGCCCGACGGTACCACCGGACCGCCCTGGCAAAGCTGCGGGTTCCCGGAGGGCCCTCGTAGTAGACCTCGGCCAGCAGCAGGAACGCCGGAACGAGCCCGACCCCGGCCGCCCCCTCGAGCCAGCGCGCGGCCTCGGCCTCATCGCGGGCCACGCCGTCTCCCACGAGGTGACGGCGTCCCAGCTCGAGCTGCGCGAGGCCCAGCCCCTGCTCCGCGGCCCGGCGGTACAGCGCGAGACCGTGCCGCGTTCCGCCCAGCCGCTCGGCGAGCTGGAACTGCGCGAACGCGTCTCCGTCGCGCGCGGCGCGCTCGAGCCAGCGGATCGCCTTCCTGCGCCGCGTGGTGGCGGCCTGGAACAGGTAGCCCGCGACCTGATGGCCCCGCAGCGCCGCCCGCCGCAGCCACAGGTAGGCTTCGCGCGGGTTCTGCGGCACGCCCTCGCCGAGGAAGTGTATCCGCGCCACGCGGTACTGCGCTTCGACGTCGCCGCCCTCGGCCAGCGCCTGCCAGGCGGCAAACGCCGCGGCGGGGTCTGCGCGCGGCTCGGCCTCGCGAGCGACTTCGGTCTCGTCGCCCGCGGCGGCCGCGGACAGGGCGAGCACCAGCACCACCGACGGCAACGATCTCATCGGGCTCCCGGGGACGGTTGATTGTAACCCGGCCGGCAGGGTCGTCCGTGCTAGACTCCGCACGATGCTCGCGATGACGCCGGATCGTTTCCGTCGCTCCATGGTCATGCGCCCGCCCGCGTGAAGCGGGCGCCTTCGACCCGATTCCCTCCGAGACAGGGTGCACGAACGAGCCGCGCCGGGCAGGCGCCGCGGGAGACGCGACATGGGGCCAAGACGATTCCTGGTGACCTCGGCGCTGCCGTACTCGAACGGACGGCTGCACGTCGGCCACGTGGCCGGGGCGTACCTGCCCGCCGACACCTACGTGCGCTACCTGCGGGCCCGCGGCGACGAGGTGCGCTTCGTCTGCGGCAGCGATGACAACGGCGTCAGCGCACTGATCTCGGCGGAGCGGGAAGGCAAGTCGGTCGAGGAGCTGACCGCGTTCTACAACGCGGGCCAGAAGCGCGACTTCGCAGGGCTCGGGATCCGCTTCGACATCTACGGCGGGACGCACCAACCGGGCTTCACGAAGCTGCACGAGCGGCTGAGCCAGGACCTGTTCCGACGGATCCACGAGCAGGGCTTGTTGACCAAGCGGCGCACGGAGCAGCTCTACGACGAACAGAAGAAGCAGTTTCTGCCCGACCGGTTCGTCAAGGGAACCTGCCACCACGTCAAGGCGGACGGCTCCCCGTGCGGCTACACCGCAGCTTACGGCGATCAGTGCGAGTCGTGCGGCAAGACGATCGATCCGTTGCTGCTGGTCGATCCGGTCAGCACGCTCAGCGGAACCCGGCCGGTGCCGCGGGCCACGACGCACTGGTTCCTGCAGCTCGGGCAGCTGCAGGAACGGCTCGAACGGTGGCTGTCCGGCAAACGGCAAGCTTCCGGCGACGAGCCGGCGTGGCGCGACTGGGTGCTCAACTTCTGCCTGGGGCAGATCAAGGAGGGTCTGCCGGAGCGCGCGATGACGCGCGATCTGGACTGGGGCGTGCCGGTGCCGCTCGACGATCCGGACGCGGCGGGCAAGGTGCTGTACGTGTGGTTCGACGCGCCGATCGGCTACGTGTCGTTCACCGCCAAGCACGCCGAGCTGCACGAGGGCGACGGGGAGCGCTACGTCCGCTGGTGGAAGGACCCCGAGTGCCGCATCGTGCACTTCATCGGCGAGGACAACACGGTTTTTCACGCGCTGATCTGGCCCGCGATGCTGCTGGCCGAGGGGACCTACCAGCTGCCCTCCACGGTGGTCGCCAACAAGTTCATGAACGTCAAGCTGCCCGGCCGCGACGAGGAGAAGATGAGCAAGAGCCGCGGCACCGCGATCTGGATCCAGGACTACCTGGAGCGGCTCGGGCTGGACCCGGACCCGCTGCGCTACTACCTGACCGCGGTCGCACCCGAGATCGGCAGCACGACGTTCGACGTCGACGACTTCATCGCGCGCAACAACGGCGAGCTGCTCAACGCGCTGGGGAACTTCGTCAACCGCACCGTGACCTTTGCGCAACGCTACTTCGAGGGCCGGGTTCCCGACCCCGGCCGGCGCGAGCCGGTGGACCGGGACCACCTGGCCGCGATCGCGACGCACGCGGCGCGGGTCACCGAGCGGCTGGAACGCTTCGAGCTGCGGGCCGCGATGGCCGAGGTGCTGGCGCTGGCGCGCGCCTCCAACGGCTACCTGGACGTGAAGGCGCCGTGGACCCAGCGCAAGCAGGACCTGGCGGCGTGCGGCGCCACGATCAACGTCTGTCTCCAGACGGTGCGCGGGCTGGCCACGCTGATGGCGCCGTTCCTGCCGTTCTCCGCAGAGCAGTGCGGGCGGATGCTGGGGCTCCCGGAGGGCGGGCTGCGCTGGCAGGACGCCACGAGCGAGCTGCCCGCCGGACAGGCGCTCGGCGAGCCGGTGATCCTGTTCCGCAAGCTGGACGCCGCCGAGCTGTTCGGCGAGGCGGGTCCTGCGGATTGACGCAGACGGTATGATCACCCGGAAACTCCAGGAGGGATCGCATGGCACTGGTGAAACTGGCGACCGTTGACGAGGTTCCCGACGGCGGGATGGTCGTCAAGCAACACGGCGACAAGCAGATCCTGCTGGCCCGGATCGGCGGCACGGTCTACGCGATGGACAACGTGTGCTCGCATCAGGGGGCCGAGTTGCACGAGGGCCAGCTCGGCGAGGAGGGGCCGACGATGGTCACCTGCCCGTGGCACGCGGCGCACTTCGACCTGCGCACGGGCAAGGTGCATCAGGATACGGACTGGGCGACCGATCTCGAGACGTTCCGGGTCGAGATGCAGGGCTCGGACGTGCTGGTCGAGCTTTGATCCCGCCGCCCGGCGGAGCTGCCGCGGCGGCGGCGCTGGCGATCCTGCTCGCGACCGCGGCGGCGGACCCAAAAGCGCCGCCCCGCGCCGGCGACTTCGCGGAGCCCGCGGCCGTCGAGCCGGCGCAGGGCCGCCGGATCGAGCGGCTCCCCGCGATCCTCCCCCACCGCGACCGCGTCGAGCCCGTCAACCGGATGCTGCTGGACCGGCTGGAGAACCTGCTGCCGCAGCTGATGCGCGAGACGGGCATCGACCTGTGGCTGGTGATCAACCGCGAGTACGTCGAGGACCCGGTCTACCTGACGCTGGTCCCGGAGCCGGTGTTCTCGGCGCGGCGGACCACCATCCTGGTGTTCTGGGACCGTGGAGCGGATCGCGGCGTCGAGCGGCTGACGGTCAGCCGTTACCCGATCGCCGGCTACTACGAGTCGGCCTGGACCGGCGGCACGCTGGACGAGCAGTGGCAGCGCCTGGCCGAGCTGATCCGCGAGCGCGATCCGCGGCGGATCGGCGTCAACGTCAGCCCGGGCCGGGCGTTCGGCGACGGTCTGAGCGCGGGGCTCCAGGCACGGCTGCTCGAGGCGCTCGGCCCGCAGCTGGGCCAACGCATCGTCAGCGCGGACGAGCTGTGCATCCGCTGGCTCGAGACCCGCACGGCGCTCGAGCTCGAGATCTATCCCCGGGCCGTGGAGCTGGCGCGCCGGGTGATCGCGGAGGCGTTCTCGGACCGCGTGATCACGCCCGGCGTGACCACGACCGCCGACGTCTACTGGTACATCCGGCAACGCTTCGAGGAGCTCGACCTGCGGCCGTGGTTCCAGCCGTACGTCAACTTCCAGCGGCGCGGCACGGCCTACGAGCCGGACGCGCCGTTCTACGGCGAGGCCGAGGGCGTGATCCGGCGCGGTGACGTGCTGCACACCGACGTCGGCATCTGCTACCTGCGGCTGTGCACCGACACCCAGGAGATGGGCTACGTGCTGCGTCCCGGCGAGACCGAAGTGCCTGCCGGGTTGCGGCACGCCCTGGCGGTGGGCAACCGCTGGCAGGACCTGTTGACCGCGGAGTTCGTGAGCGGACGGACCGGCGACGAGATCCTCGCCCGGGCCCGCGCCGCGGCGGAGCGTGAGGGGATCGTGGCCTCGATCTACACGCACCCGCTCGGCTTCTACGGCCACGCGGCGGGCCCGACGATCGGGATGTGGGACAACCAGGGCCCCACCCCCGTGCACGGCAAGTGGAAGCTCCACCCCCACACGGGCTACGCGATCGAGGGCAACGTCAAGGTCGCGGTGCCGGAATGGGACGAGCAGTGGGTGCAAGTCAAGCTGGAGCAGAGCGCGGTGTTCGACGGCGAGCGGGTGCGGTACCTCGCCGGGCGCCAGACCCGCTGGCACGTCGTCCCCTGACGGGGGCGGACCGCGCGACGCGCGCATGAGCAACGGCTGGACCGGCGGCCAGTACAGCCTGTACCGCGGGCTGCTGGGACTCGCGCTGTGCGCGATCCTGGTCTCGTTCGCGCTCGGCAATCCCGGCAACGGCGCGGTGGCGCGGCTCGTCGGCACGCTGGGTTGCGCGCTGGCGCTGTTGTTGGCGACGGGGCGCCTCGACCGCATCGCCGCCGTCGCGACGCTGGCTCTGGGCGCCTACCTGTTCGCACGCCACCCCGCCGCGTGGCCCGGCGGCTCCGCGGTGCTGGCCTGGCTGCTCGCCGCGCACGCGCTGGCGCCGCCGGCACCCTACGGTTCGTGGGCCGCCGCGGGCCGCGCGGATCCCGGCGGAGGATGGAGCCTGCCCCGCTGGCTCTACGCCGCGCACTGGACCGTGCTGGCTTTCGCCGGCGGGTCCGTCGCGGCCGCCGCGATCGTCGACGACCCCGGATGGCCGGTACGGACGGCCGCGTTCGTCGCGCTGGCCGTCCCGGCGTGGGTCCCGGCCGCTCGTCCCTGGCTCTGGACGGCGCTGGGCGCCGCGCACCTGGCGCTGCCGTTTTTGGACGCCGCGCAATCGTGGAGCGCGCCGCTGGTGCTGTTGCAGCTCGCCGCGTTCGACCCGGCCTGGGTGCGCCCGACCCGGCGCGACCGCGACGAGCTGCTGTTCTACGACGGTGCGTGCGGCCTGTGCCATCGCGCGGTGCGGTTCGTCCTGGCCGAGGCCCCGGCGGGCGACGCGCTGCGCTTCGCGCCGCTGTCGGGCGAGACCTTCCGCGCCCGGCTGCCCGCTGCCCGGCGTGACGCGCTGCCGGACAGCCTGATCGTGCTGACTGCGGAGGGGCAGGTGCTGTCGCGCAGCGCGGCGGTGCGCCGGCTGGCCGAGGGGCTCGGCGGGCTGTGGCGGATCCTCGCCGCGTTGACGCGCGCCGTGCCCGCCGTGCTGCTGGACGGGCTGTACGACCTGATCGCCCGGACGCGCCACCGCTTGTTCGCGCGCCCGGACGACGCGTGCCCGGTGACGCCGCGCCGGCTGCGTGACCGTTTCGACCCCTGACGGTGCCGGTTTGGCGCGAGCCGGCCGCTGGCGTAGCATGGCCCGGCGGGAGGACCGGGATGTGTAGGAACATCAAGACGCTGTTCAATTTCGATCCGCCGGCCTCGGACGAGGAGATCCGTGCCGCCTCGCTCCAGTTCGTGCGCAAGCTGAGCGGCTTCACGCGGCCCTCGCGCGCCAACCGGGAAGCCTTCGACGCCGCGGTGGAGCGCGTGGCCGGCGTCGCCCGCGAGCTGATCGACTCGCTGGTCACGGCAGCGCCCGCGCGCGACCGCGAGGTCGAAGCCCACAAGGCGCGCGCCCGGGCGGCACGGCGGTTCGGCACCGCGGGCTGAGATGCGGATCTGGGTCGACGCCGACGCCTGCCCGGCGGCGATCAAGCAGATCCTGTTCCGGGCGGCGGAACGGGTCCGCGTCGAGCTGACGCTGGTGGCCAACAAGCCGCTGCGCACGCCGCCGTCGCCGTACCTTCGCAGCATGCTGGTTCCGCGCGGATTCGACGTCGCCGACCGCCGGATCGTGGAGCTGGTGGAACCGGGCGACGTGGTCGTGACGGCGGACATCCCGCTCGCGGCCGACGTGCTGGCCAAGGGCGCCCACGCGATCAACCCGCGCGGCGAGCTGTACACCGAGGAGAACATCGGCGAGGCGGTCGCGCTCCGCGATCTCGCCGACCAGCTCCGCAGCACCGGCGTCGAGACCGGCGGTCCGCCGGCGTTCGGCAAGAGCGACCGGCAGGCGTTCGCGAACCAGCTCGACCGGCTGCTGGCGCGGGTGGCCCGGAGCTGAGCGAGCCGGACCGCCGCCGGCCGCTTCAGGGACAGACGCCCGAAGATTCCAGCGCGTCGCGCGGGTCGGGATCGAGGCTCGAGTCCCCGTAGCCCTGCGCCAGGCAGCTCGTGGTGCCGGTCGCGACGTAGTAGCGACCGTCCCCCGGGGGTGGATCCTCGAAGAAGTCCAGGCCGGGATTCTCGGCGTAGATGCCGAGACAGCTCGCCAGCGCGAAGCTGCCGGACGCGCGCAGCTCGGCAAGGCTGCCGGACACCACCTTGAACCCGCTGCGCCGGCCGGCCTGCCGGTCTTCGCGCGAATGGAACCACAGCTCGGTGCCGCCGGCCTGCTGGACGGTCAACCCACAATCGACGGCGAGGTAGACCGCGGTGTTGCCGAGGATCACGCGGTCGGTGTCGACGAGCTCGAACGTCACGCTGCTGCTGCCCGCGGGAACCAGGTCGGTGATGTCCACGCTCGCCGCGGGCGCCAGGTTCTGCCGCACCGGGACTCCGGTCTGAAACGGCGGGCGTCCGGGTCGCGGCGCGTACGGGCCGGCAACCGTGACTCCGTTGACGCGCAGCTCGTCGTCCCCGATCAGCGCGGCGAACCCGAACGCCGGCGCCGCGGCCACCACCAGCCGTTCGCGGGCCGGCCGGTGGACCGCCAAGGTCACGCTGTCGTAGACGTGGGGCGTTCCCGGAGCACCGGGCAGGCCGGCGGCGTCCTCGGTGCAGCGCGGCGCGAAAAGCAGCCTTCCGTAACGCCCGTCGGCCTGGTAACGGCCCCCGTCGCAGGACCGCTCGGCGGCGCCGACGTCGCAACGCGGGCTGCCGTCCAGGTCGCCGTCGACCGGCCGGGCCTCGCCGCGCTGGTCGGCCGGGGCGCACCACGCCGGCCCGGCATCGACCGCCGCGCTGTTCGCCGCCGGGAGGTGCGTCGGAGACGGGCCGCCGTTGTCCACGAGCGGCCCCAGCAGCGGATCGGTGTCCGTCTGGTCGGTCGGCTGGCCGAACCCGCACGAGTTCGCGCTGTCCAGGTTGTAGCCCGCGGAGACCAGCGGGCTGGAGCTGGTCGGCGACCGGCCGCAGTTTCCGCCGGCGTTGTTCGCCACCAGCGAGCCCAGGAAACGAATCGGCCCACCGTCGCCGTAGTAGTCGAACAGGCCCCCGCCGAGACTGGCGCTGTTGCCGGCGATCGTGGTCCGCGTGATCGAGACCTCGCGTCCCACGGCCAGCGAGACGATGTCGAGCCCGCCGGCCTGCTGGGCGCTGTTCCCGCTGACGGTGCTGTCCTCGAGCGTCAGGTTCCCGTAGGTCGAGATGCCGCCCCCGAAGTCGGTGGCGTCGTTGCCGTGGACCGCGCTTGCGCGGATCGTGACGCTGCCGTTCTCGTTGTAGATCCCGCCGCCGAATTCGATCGCGGTGTTCCCTGTGATCTCGTCGGTCGTGATCACGACCTCGCCGTCGGCGTTGTACAGCCCGCCTCCGCGGGACCCCGCCAGGTTGTCGCGCACCACGCAGCGATCGAGCCACAGTCGAGCCGTCGCCCCGATGCTCCGGATCCCGCCTCCGTCGCCGGCCGTGGCTCCGTTGCGGATCGTCATCTCGACCAGGGTCACCGCCGCGCCGTCGACCGTGAACACCGTGCCCGCCGCGCCCCCGTCGACGACGGTCGCGGCCGTCCCCGCGCCCCGCAGCGTGAGGTCCTTGGCCACGCTGACGGTCTCGACGAACGTCTCCGCGCCGAGCTCCAGCGTGTCGCCGGGGACCGCCGCGTCGACGGCGGCCTGGATCGAGACGAAGTCGCACCCGGTGGAGCAGACGGTGAGTGTCGCGCCGCTCGCGGGCAGACACGCGATGCACAGCACGAGGGCACCAGCCAGGGACCGGAGCGCGAACCGGCGACGCTGTCCAACGCTCACGGTTGCGGCCCTCCCCGACGGCGCACGGGAACATACCGCGCGCCGCGCGGCGGGGGTAGCGGAAAATCAGCCGGGCCGCCTCGGGTCTATTTCGGTCCCTTGCCCCGCTTCGGCCGCGTCGGTTCGCAGTGCTGGCACTCCTTGCAGGTCGTGGGCACGAACTCGTGGTCGGGCGGGCAGACCACGATCGGGCACAGGTCCGGGTCCACGCACTCGGGGGCGGCCTCGGGCGCGGGACTCGACAGCGCCAGTGCTGCCGCGGCGATGACGCCGGCCAGCAAGATCGGCAGGAACCATTTCTTCTTCATCGGTGCCTCCGCGCTGGAATCATCGTCGGGCGAGGCTACCACGACTCGGGGGTTCCCGGAACCGCCCTCGAATGAGATAATCCGCAGCAGCAGACCGGAGCGAGGACGACGTGAACGAGCGGCGCGACAGGCGGCAACTTCGCGAACTTGCGGGCCCGCTCGCCACCGCGACAAGGGCCTGCGCGGTCGCCGGACTGGGCTTGCTGGGGCTGCTCCCGGCGCACGGAATGGAAACCGACCCCTATCTCGCCCTCGATACCCCGCTCCACGATTCTGCGTCCCGGGTCAACGCGCACGTCAACGACGTCGTGCGGGCGCGGCTGGCCGGGCTCAACGGCCGGCGGAACGCGGCGCGGCTGACTTGCGACGAAGCGGTGCACCACGCGCTGCGTGGCTTTCGCCAGCCGCTCTACCGCAGGGTCGGGGTGTGGGCGAACAAGGCGCCGGGCATCGACCGCTATCCGAAGCGGGCCACCGGCACACGCGCCTATTACCGCCAGAGCATCCTGGGCGAGCCCTACTACGCCAATCTCGGCGTTCCGCTGGGGCGCACGGTCAACATCGGCGGGATCTACCTCAGCGTCGACAAGCTCGGTCACTTCTTCTCGTTCGGCGTCCGCTACAACCGCCAGTTCCAGCGCGCGGTCCGCAGCGGGCAACTCCCGGAGGACGCCGCCCGCAACGCGGTGTTGTGGGGCCTGAACCGCGAGCGGACGATCGAGGGCACGCTGACGACGGGCATCCTGTCGCACGCCGACCTCGAGGCGAACTACCAGGGGTTCCGGTTGGTGCGCTCGCTGTGCAGCGAGGACGCGCCGGCGCGGATCCGTCACGACGACCAGGCGGGCTGGGTCCTCGACGGCGAGATCGATCTGCGCGACTTCATCAACCCGGACTGGGACGAGGCGTTCAACACCAGTTTCTACGTCAAGCGGCGCTGGAAGAACATCCGCGAGCGCGTGCGGGCGCACTGCGGCAAGCTGGAGTCGGAGCTGGTCCAGCAGCGCTTCCGGCGCTACGCCGAAACCTACCGTCCGAGCTACAACGCGCTGCTGATGCGGGAGCTCGAGGCGGCCGGAAAGCTCCCGACGCGGGAGCAGTTCTCGCTCCGCGCGGTGTGTGCCGCGCCGCCCGGTCCCTGACCCGCCTCAGCGCAGCAGCCGCACGATCTCGCCGACCGTGCCGCGCTCGCCGATCCGCACCACCTTCGTCACCACGGCGGTCACCGGACCCGGCCGCAGGACCAGCGCGGCGAGCCCGGCGACGTCGAGGTCGAGCCGCTCGATGGCGGCCGGCCAGTCCGCCGGCGGCGTCGCGGCGAGCTGCTCGGCGACGGACCAGGCGTGGGCCCGCGCGCGCTCCATGCTGAAGTTGATCAGCACGCGCTGCCCGTCGCCCAGGTGACGGTTGAACCAGCGCAGCGCGGTCCAGACCTGCGCCAGCTCCTGCTGCACCTCGCCGACCATCGAGGCCAGGATGCCGTTGATCCGGTCGAAGTCGCCACGGAGCGCGGGCAAGGCGGCGCCGGGAGCCGTCTGCGCGGCGGCGATGCCCAGGTCGAGGTTGATGTGCGCGTTGATGCCGAGCAACAGGTGCTGCAACACGATCGGCCACCAGCGCCCGGTGGTCCGGAACGCGGTGTCCCACGAGCGGGTCGGCGGCCGGCCCGTCCGGTGGAGCTCGAACGCTTCCAGATATCGGTTGGCGAACGCCACGTCGAGCCGTGTCATGCGTTCGCCGTCGTCGAACGTCCCGCGACGGATCTCGTGATCGACGCGGGCCGTCACCTTGCGGTAGAGCGCCGGGAAGTAGCCGAGCCGCGAACCGTCCGCCTCGGCGCGATCGACGATCTCCGACAGCCGCGCGATGACCTCGTCGATGCTGCCTGCCTCGGCCAACTCGTTCTCCCGGGCGGGATCGCCGTCGCGATTCTACCCCCGGGCGGACGGGGGGAGAGCGCGCGCGACCGCCCCTCGCGACGATCCGCACCGTTTCCCGGATGTTATGATTCCGGGGTTCCTTCGACGCGCCGTCCGGGGCGGCGGCCCGAGGTCCTCACCGTGAGCACGACCCGACTCCTCGCCGTGGCCCGGGGTGATGAGCCGGCCGACGTGCTGCTTGCCGGCGGCCGAGTCGTCGACGTGTTCGCGGGCGACGTCGTCGAGGCCGACGTGGCGATCGCCGAGGGCCGCATCGCGGGCGTCGGACCGAACTACCGCGCGCACGACGTCCGCCGCCTCGACGGCCGCTTCGTCTGCCCGGGGTTGATCGACGCCCACGTGCACGTCGAGAGCGCCCTGATCACGCCCGCCGAGTTCGCCGCGGTCGTGGTGCCGCACGGCGTGACCGCCGTGGTCAGCGACCCGCACGAGATCGCCAACGTGCTGGGGCTCGCGGGCGTGCGGTTCATGCGCGACAGCGCCGCCGGAACGCCGTTGACGATGCTGGTCAACGCCTCCTCCTGTGTGCCGGCCACCGGCCTGGCGACCGCCGGCGCGGCGATCGAGGCCGACGACCTGCGGGAGCTGCGCGATGCCGGCGCTCTCGGCCTGGCCGAGATGATGGACTTCCCCGCCGTCGTGGCGGGAGAGCCGCGCGTCCTCCGCAAGATCGAGGTGTTCGAGGGTCGACCGCGCGACGGCCATTGCCCGCAGCTCGCCGGGCCGGCGCTCAACGCCTATGCTGCCGCAGGTCTGGAATCCGACCACGAGTGTACCACCGCCGAAGAGGCGCTCGACAAGCTGCGCGCCGGACTCGTCGTGTTCATTCGCGAGGGCAGCCTGGCCCGCGACCTGCAGCGGTTGCTGCCGCTCGTCACGCCGCGCAACGAACGCCGGTTCTGCTTCTGCACCGACGATCGCCACGTCGACGACCTGCTCGACGACGGGTCGGTGGACCGGATGGTGCGTCTGGCCGTGGCGAACGGGATGGATCCGCCGACGGCGGTCCGGCTCGCGACGCTCAACGTCGCCGAGCATTTCCGGCTGCGCGACCGCGGAGCGATCGCTCCGGGCCGCGTCGCGGACCTGGTGGTGGCCGACGACCTGGAAGACTTCCGGGCCCGCGAGGTCTGGGCGGCCGGCCGCGTGGTGGCGCGCGACGGGCGGGCGCTGTGGCCGGCGCCCGGCGACGTCGAGCCGCCGCGGGACACGGTACGGGTGGACTGGCCGCGGGTCACGCTCGGGATACCCGCCGCCGGGCGTCGCGTTCGGGTCATCGGCGTCATGGACGGGCGCCTGCGGACCGAATGCCTGGTCGAGGAGTGTCGGATCGAGGACGGGCGGGCGGTCGCGGACCCGGGGCGCGACCTGCTCAAGGCCGCCGTGATCGAGCGGCACCGCGGGTCCGGCCGGGTCGGACTGGGCTTCGTCCGCGGATTCGGACTGCGGCGCGGCGCGCTGGCCGGCACGATCTCGCACGACCACCACAACCTGATCGTCGTCGGCGCCGACGACGACTCGATGCTGGCGGCGGCGCGGGCGGTCGCCGCAGCGCAAGGCGGCCTGGCGGCCGCCGAGGACGGGCGCGTGCTGGAGCTGCTGCCGTTGCCGGTCGCGGGGCTGATGTCCGACCGGCCGCACGGCGAGGTCGCCGAGCGCCTGCGCGCCGTGCTGCGCGCCGCGAGCGGGCTCGGCAGCGCGCTGCGAGACCCGTTCACGATGCTGAGCTTCATCGGCCTGGAGGTGATCCCGCGGCTCAAGCTGACCGATCGCGGGCTGGTCGACGTGGATCGCATGCAAGTCGTTGACCTGTTTGCCGGGGAAAACTAGCGTACGGGTTTGCCGCGGGGGAGAAGCGGGAGATGAATCGACGACCCGAGGTCCTGGTCGACGAGGCCACGCTGGCCCAACGCGTCGGCGAGCTGGCCGAGCAGATCTCGCGGGACTATGCCGAAGCGCGGGAGCTGTACCTGGTCGGCGTGCTGAAGGGAGCGTTCATCTTTCTCGCCGATCTGTGCCGCCGGCTGACGGTTCCGCACCGCGTCGACTTCATCGCGATCTCCAGCTACGGCGAGTCGATGACCAGCGGCGACATCCGGCTGGTGATGGACCTGCGGTCGAGCATCGAGGGCCGACACGTGCTGGTGGTGGACGACATCATCGATACCGGCGCGACGCTCGATCATCTGATGGACCTGTTGCGGGCTCGCCGACCGGCGTCGCTCCGCAGCTGCATCCTGGTGCGCAAGGACAAGGAGCGCCACGTCGGCGTCGAGTCCGACTACCTCGGCTTCGATATCCACGACGTGTGGGTCGTCGGCTACGGCCTGGACCATGCCGACCGTTACCGCACGTTGCCCTACATCGGAGTGCTTCCGGCGCGGGAATCGTCGTCGTCGGACCCCGGGAACTGACCGCTCCCGCCTGCGGTCAGTCGCGGCTCGAGACCACCGGCGGGAACCACTCGGTCGGGGCGAAGGCGTCCCGGGGAAACCACGTCGACCGCGTGCGCGGCCGGTACCAGCGCGACGGATTGAAGCTGGGGTAGGCGGATCGATCGTCGAAGGCCGACGTCGGCGACCACTCCGACGACCGCGCCGGCCGGTACCAGCGCGACGGGTTGAACTGCGTCGCGTCGGTGTTCCGGCCGAGGACGTCCTCGTTGCGCCAGACCGTGTCCACCGCGCCGGGGCGGAACGTGGCCGGCGGGCGGCCGAAGGCGCGCACCTGCTCGGCAGGCGGCGGCGTGCGCGGATCGGGCCGCCGGGTGTCCGGCGCGGGATCGGCCGGGTCGACGACCAGGTTCCGGGGAGTCCGATCCAGCTCGTCGACCGGCGGCTCGACCGGCTCGCCGGTGGCGGCGTCGAAGGCGTCCGGCTCGGGCGCGTCGAAGAAGCGGATCTCGCGAACCAGCCCCGCCGGGAGGGCCAGCGTGCCCTGGCCGCCGTCCAGCTCGAACAGGTAGTTGTCGTCCTTCAGCTCGAGCGTCGCGCCCTTCAAGACCCGCCCGTCCTGGAGCACGATCTCCACCCCGGCCGGGGCCGCCGTCGCGGCAACCAGCAGCAGGAACGAGAGCGTGATGGCGCGGGACATCGCCGGCGAGCCTCCTCGGGTCATTATCTCAGGAAACCTACAGCGACGCCCGTGGCGGCGCCACCGGGGGCCGTGTCGCCGTGGTACGATGAAACGCACCGGGCAAGAAGACGGTTTGCCTTTCCGAACCACACCGAAGGAGATCGCGCTCCTTCCGAGGAGGATAGCGATGCCGAAGCCGATCAACGACCGCGGGTACGTCCATCCCGACGTGCTCGTCTCGACCGACTGGGTCGCCGAGCATCTCAAAGACCCCGAGGTGAGGATCGCCGAGTCCAACGAGGACCCCCTGCTCTACGCCTCCGGCCACGTCCCCGGCGCGGTCGAGGTCGACTGGACGCGGGACCTCAACGACCCGCTGCGGCGGGACTACCTGCAGCGGGAGGGCTTCGAGGACCTGATGAACCGGAGCGGCGTCGCCCGGGACACCACGATCGTCCTGTACGGCGACAAGAACAACTGGTGGGCGACCTACACGTTCTGGATCTTCCAGCTGTTCGGGCACGACAAGGTCAAGATCATGGACGGCGGCCGGCTGAAGTGGACCCAGGAGAACCGCCCGCTGTCCAAGGACGTGCCGGAGTACCCCACGGGCCGCTACCAGGCGCCGCAGCGCGACGACACGAAGCTGCGGGCGTTCCGCGACCAGGTGCTCCAGCACATGCAGCAGCAGCGCCCGATGGTCGACGTGCGCAGTCCCGAGGAGTTCCGCGGCGAGCGGCTGCACATGCCCGACTACCCCAACGAGGGCGCGCTACGCGGTGGCCACATCCCGGGGGCCAGGAACGTCCCCTGGGCCCGCGCCGTCAACACCGAGGACGGCACGTTCAAGGACTCCGCGGCACTGAAGCAGATCTACATCGAGGAGCACGGCCTGAAACCCGACGACGACGTGGTGGCCTACTGCCGGATCGGCGAGCGCAGCAGCCACACCTGGTTCGTGCTGACCTACCTGCTGGGGTTCAAGCAGGTCCGCAACTACGACGGCAGCTGGACCGAGTGGGGCAACATGGTCAACGTCCCGATCGAGAAGCCGTAACGCGGACGATGAAGCGCCCGCCGAGGCTCGACCGGCTGCTGGCCGACCTCGCGCTGCTGGAGGATCGGTCCGACCGCATCCGGCTGTTGATCGACAAGGCGGAACGGTTCCGCCCGGTCCCGGAGCGCATCGCCACGCGTCCGTATCCGCGGGAACGGCTCGTGCCGGCCTGCGAGTCGGAAGCCTACGTGTGGTCCGAGCCGCAGCCCGACGGCACGCTCAAGTTCCACTTCGCCGTCGAGAACCCCCAGGGCGTCTCGGCCAAGGCGCTGGCGGTGATCCTGGACGAGACGCTGTCCGGTGCGCCGCCGGAACAGGTCGCCGCGGTGACCGGCGACCTGATCTACGAGATCTTCGGCCACGAGCTGTCGATGGGCAAGTCGATGGGCCTGATGGGGCTGGTGACGATGGTGGCGGCGGAAGCGCGGCGGGCGCTGCCGGCCTGAGGTTCGAAACGAAGCGGCCGCGGGGCGCCGATGCACCCCGCGGCCACTCGGCTCACTCGATCAAGGCGTCACCCTCGTTGACCGCCTCGGCGCAGCTGGCGGCCTGCTCGCACATCCCGATCTGGATCAGCTCCCCGATCTCCTCGATCAGGTCGCCGACCAGCGCGGAGGAGCAGCCCTGGGGGCCGGCGTCCACGACGCAACCGTCCGCCAGCCTGCCGGAGCAGACGTTCAGCACCAGCGACGTCAGGTGTTTCAGCGCCCGTTCGCAGGGGTCGCTGGGCGGATTCGCGTCCATGCCCTCGCAGGTGCTCTCGCCGTAGAACCCGAGGTCCTCGAGCCGCTGGTCCCCGCAGGGCATCAGCTCCTCGGTGAAGCCGGGCTCGGTGGGCTGCTGCGGTCCCCTGCCGTTGCGGCCGGGGTCGATGCCACCCTCGCGCGCCGGCACGCCGAGGCACTGCCGGTGCCAGTAGCCCTGCCCCTTTGGGTCGGGCAGCGGCGGACACAGGCAGTCCAGCACACCGTCGCCGTCGGCGTCGACCTCGGTCGGGGGAACCGCCCCGTCGCAGTCGTTGTCATGGCCGTCACAGAGCTCGACCGCGCCGGGGAAGCTGTCGGCGTCGGCGTCGTCGCAGTCGCCGTCGCACTCCGTGACGCCGTCGGCGTCGTCGTCGAGCTCCTCCGGAGAGAGCTGGCCGTCACAGTCGTTGTCGACGTCGTCACAGACCTCGGGGTTGCCCGGGAAACGATCCGGGTCGGCGTCGTCGCAGTCACCACCGCACGGCGGCACCCCGTCGGCGTCGCCGTCCGTCTCGCCCGGGGGAAGCAGGCCGTCGCAGTCGTTGTCCACGCCGTCGCAGACCTCGGGGTTGCCCGGGAAGCGGCGCGCGTCGCCGTCGTCGCAATCGCCGCCGCAGAGCGGCACCCCGTCGGCGTCGCCGTCGGCCTCGTCGGGCGGCAGCGCGGCGTCGCAGTCGTTGTCCACGCCGTCACACACCTCGGGGTTGCCCGGGAAGCGACGCGCGTCGGCGTCGTCGCAGTCGCCGTCACACTCGCTGACGCCGTCCAAGTCGTCGTCGATCTCGTCGCTGCCGACCTGGCCGTCGCAGTCGTTGTCCAGGCCGTCGCAGACCTCGGGGTTGCCCGGGAAGCGGCGCGCGTCGCCGTCGTCGCAGTCGCCCGCGCAGGCCGGCACGCCGTCGCCGTCGGCATCGAGCTCGCCGGCCGGCACGCCACCGTCGCAGTCGTTGTCCAGGCCGTCGCAGATCTCGGGGTTGCCCGGGAAGCGGCGCGCGTCGCCGTCGTCGCAGTCGCCGTCGCAGTCGGTCACGCCGTCACCGTCGGCGTCGCTGCAGCCCGGCCCCGAGCCCCCGGCCCTGACCCGGTCGAACCGGAACACGTACTCGAACAGGTCCGAGTTGGTCCGCTCGAGCGGCGGGCCGAGTCCGAGGGTATCCAGCGCGGCCTCGTACCCCCGTCCGTAGTCGTCGCCGCTGGAAAACGTGTCCACGCGCGTCGGGGCGAAGTCCCGGCGCGGATCGGGCACGCCGGAGCGGCCGTACCAGTCGTCGCCCTGGCCGGGGTAATCGTAATCGGTCCGGTACCCCGTTCCCGCGGACGCCAGTGAGGCGGCCAGCACCGCGCCGGCGCACAGCACGCCGGTTCGCCGGCTCACGGGAAGCATCGTCCTCAAGCCCCGGGATCGACCGACGAAAGCTCGTGCTCCTCGCCGCCGTCCGACGGGAATTCCACCTTGATCAACCGGTAGTCGAGGCGGATGCGCTCTTGATCGGGGAAGTTCTCGAATTCGGCGTCCCGCACGTGGGGCGTGATGGGTTCCAGCGCGACGACCTTCGCATCGGTCAGCGTGACCTTGTAGTAGAGCTCTTCGGTTCCCACCGGGTTGAGGCGGTAGAACATGAACTCGACCTTGGTCAGGTTCTCGCCGTCTCCGAAGGCGCGCCACAGGTTCACCGTGGACCTGTCGACCGCCTTGGTGAAGATCACGACCTGGTGTACGGGGCGACCGGCGGGTGCCCCTGACGCGGCATCGACCGGGATCTCCACCAGGTGGTGGTACTCCAGTCCCTGGATCGTGCCTTCCCGGCCGGCCTGCGTGACGCTGCCCTGGATCAGACCCTGCGTCTCGCCGGTGATCTTCACGTTGAACGGCAACGCCGCCGCGGCCGGGGTCGCAGCGAGGACGAACAGGAGCGCCACGCTGATCGTGACACTGATCGACTGCCTTTTCATGATTCGGACCTCCTCACGGGTTGGCTGACAGGCGCGGTGGTCCCGTCCGGGAGGTCGGGGGGGGGGTGAGGCCCTCTCCGGCACCGCGAATGCCCGGACTCTACGGCGATTCGCGGCAGTGTGCAACAAAGAAATCGCACCGATCCCGGAGCGTTCGAGGGGCCTGCGGGCCAGGCCCGGGCTGGGCTAGACTGGGGGGATGGACTCGCCGATCGCCGCGAATACGAGTCGCCCTTGGCGCTTCGCCGTGGTAGCCGCTCTGCTGGCGGCGACGGCGCTGCCGCAGGCCTCCTGCCGGGGCGGCCGCCGCACCGCGGGGCTGAACGTGCTGGTGGTGACGCTGGACACGCTGCGGGCCGACCGGCTGGGCAGCTACGGGTACGCTCCGGCGCGCACGCCCGTGCTGGACACGCTGGCCGGCCGCGGGATCCGCTTCGCCAACGCGGCCACGACGACCCCGCTGACGCTGCCGTCGCACGCCAGCCTGTTCACCGGGCTCTATCCCCCGACGCACGGCGTGCGCGACAACGGCATCTTCAGCCTGCCGGAGTCGATCCCGACGCTGACGGAGCGGTTCCGGCAGGCCGGCTACCGGACCGGGGCCGTCGTCGCGGCGTCGGTGCTGAACCGGGAGTACGGGCTGGCGCGCGGGTTCGACAGCTACGACGACATGGGCGCCGCGGGCAGCGACCCGCTGGGGGCGAGCTTCGGCTACGCCGAGCGCGACGCGGTGGAGATCACGGACACCGCCCTGGAGTGGCTCGAGGCCGGCGAGGGCGAGCGGTTCTTCCTCTGGGCGCACTACTTCGACTGCCACGCCCCCTACCTGGAGCGGCCGGGAACCGCGACCCGCGACGATCGCTACGACGCCGAGATCGCGCACGTCGACGGGCAGCTCGGGCGGCTGCTCGCGGCGCTGGAGCGCAGCGGCCGGCTCGATTCCACGATCGTCGTGGTGGTCGCGGACCACGGCGAGGCGCTGGGCCAGCACGGCGAGGAGACGCACGGCGTGCTGGTCTACGACGAGGTGATGCGGATCCCGATGCTGCTGTGGGTTCCCGGCGGTCCGCGGGAGGCCCGCGTGGTCGACGGCCAGGTCAGCCTGGTCGACCTGGCGCCGACCCTGCTGTCGCTGGTGGGGTTGCCGGCCCTGGAGGGAGCCCAGGGGCGCGACCTTTCCGCGGTGGTGCTCGACGGCGCGGAGCTGCCGGAAGACCGCTCGGTGTTCCTGGAGAGCGAGCTGCCGCGGCTCGAGCTCGGCTGGAGCGCGCTGCAGGCGCTGCGCTCGAGCCGCTGGAAGTACATCCGGGCGCCGCGCCCGGAGCTGTATGACCTGCGCGCGGACCCGGGCGAGCGGAACAACGTGTTCCCGGCGCCGCCGAGCGACGAGCTCGCCGAGACGCTGGCAGAGCTCGAGGAGACGCTGACGCTCGCCGGCGCGGAGGACGCGCGGCGCGAGCTGACCGACGAACAGCTGGCGCAGCTCCAGAGCCTGGGTTACCTGGGCTCGCTGGCGCCCCCGCCGACCGACGGGGAACAGGCGCCGTGGGATCCCAAGGACGTGGTGTCGCAGCTCGCCGAGCTGGACCGGCTGGCCGGGCTGGTGACCCAGGGGCGGTTCGCCGACGCGTTGCCGGGACTGGAGCGACTGGCCGCCCCGGACAGCGCCACCCGGCGGCTGGCGCGGCAGAACCTGGTGGTGGCGTTGATCCGGGCCGGCGAGCTGGAGCGCGCCGGGCGGCTCGCGCAGGAGGAGCTGGCGGACATCGAGGCCGCCGGGCTGCCGCCGATGGCCCGGCTGCGGCCGTTGATCCTGCTCGCGCAGGCGCACCTGGGACGCGGTGAGCTCGAGCAGGCGCTGGCGCACTTCGACCAGGCGCTGGTGATCAAGCCCGACGCGGCCACGTTGGCCTGGGACCGCGCCGCGGTGCTGGCGCGGATGGGACGGCACGAGGAGGCGCTCGCCGGGTTCGATCTGGTGATCGGGCTGCTTCCGCGTGAGGAGGCGGTGCGCTACGAGGCCGCGGCGACCGCCGTCGAGGCCGGAGACTTCGAGCGCGCGGCCGTGCTGGGCCGTGTCTCCGGCGGCCCCGGTGCGGCGCTGCCGGCGCTCGGCGCGTGGCTCGCCGAGCACGGGCAACCCGCCGCCGCGGTGCGCGTCTACCGGAAACTGATCGAGGAGCGCCCGCGGCAGTCGGAGCTACACCTCGCGCTCGGCGCGGCGCTGATGCAGCAGGAGCGCCACGACGAGGCCCGCGCGAGCCTGGCGCGGGCGACCGAGCTCGCTCCGCAGGACCCGCAGGCCTGGCATCGGCTGGGCCTGGCGCGGCTGCGCGTCGGCGACGCGGCGGGCAGCCGGACCGCGCTCGAGCGCGCACGCGAGCTGGCCCCGGACGATCCCGGGCCGTTGACGACGCTGGCGCGGCTGCACTCGCGCGAGGGGCGGACGAGCGAGGCCTGCTCGCTCTACGCGCAGCTGCTCGAGCTGCAGCCCGACGATGCCGCCCTGAAGCGCGAGGCCCAGCACGCCTGCCGCTAGCGCTCGCGGATCAACCTTCGATCCGCGGCCAGGCGTGCTCGACGATCTCCCTCGTCCACAGGTCGTAGGTCAAGGCCGACGGGTGGACGCCGTCGCAGAACAGGTCGTCGATGACGATCGGCCGGTCGGACTGCTCGATCCAGTCCCGGAGCCGGATGCGGCGGGCCACGTAGTGCACGCCCGGAAGCCTCGCCGGCAAGTCCGCGATCGCGTCGCCGTGCAGCCGGACCAGCGCCCCCAGAAACCCCTGCATCAGCGGCGGGAACGCGGGGAATTCGCCGACGGGCGGAAGGTTGGCGATGACGATCGGGCACTCCGGCTGCCTCTCGCGGATCGCTCCGACGAGAGCGATCATGTCGCGCCGCCAGCGCCGCGGGCTGTTCAGCTGGAAGGTGTCGTTGCCGCCGAGACCGATCACGATCAGGTCCTGGGGGTCGCCCGGGATCAAGGGCACCAGCCGTTGCGTGACGTCGCGGGCCGCGTAGCCGCTCCGCGCCACGACTCTCCACGCCACGCTCCGCCCGGCGCGCTCGGCGAGGTGGGCCGCAATGCGGCCGGCGAAGCCGACTCGATGGTCGGGCATGCCGACGCCCGCCACCGTGGACTCGCCCAGCGTGAGCAGCCGCAGCGGGTCCGTTCCGTTGCCGGTCACGCCCTCGCTGCCCGGGGCTTCGGGGAGCTTCGGCACGCGCTTGCGGGCCCGGCGGCCCTGCACGTACAGCACCGGCAGCAGCGGCAGGCTCAGCGCGAAGCGGAGAAAGTACAGAAGCTGTTGTCTCATCGCGTCACGGGCCTCGAGATGCGGGGTTGGCCGGACATTGTCCGCCGAAGCGGGTCCGAAGGAAAGAGCGGGTTTCTAGGGTATGATCGGCGAGCGATGTTCCTCGTGCTGCTGGAGTACAAGAAGCCGCTGGACGAGATCGACCGCCTGATGCCGGAACACGTGGCCTTCCTGAAGAAGTGCTACGCGGCCGGGGCGTTCCTCGCTTCGGGCCGGCAGGTCCCGCGCAGCGGCGGCGTGATCCTGGCGGTGGCACCCGGCAGGGAGGACCTGGAGGAGCTCCTGCGGCACGACCCGTTCGTGCGCGAGGGTGCGGCCGATTTCCGGATCGTCGAGTTCAAGACCAGCCTGCACCACCCGGCGCTGGCCGCGTTCGCGGACAAGGGGACCCGCGTGGTACGCGACGTCCCGTGAACCCCAGGAGAATCCCGATGCCGACGGTCCGCTGGCCGGCCTTGATCTTCAGCCTGCTGACCGTCTGCTCCGCCGCGGGCGCGGCCGCTGCCGCGGAGCCGGCCGGATCGGCCGTGCTGTTCCGCGACGTACGCATCTTCGACGGCAAGCAGCCGACGCTCACCGCCGGCGACGTGCTGGTCGTCGGCAACAGGATCGCGAAGATCGCGCCCGGCGGAGGCCTGGCGCCGCCGGCGGGCGCCACCCTGATCCAGGGGCGCGGCCGCATCCTCTCACCGGGGTTCGTCGACCTCCACGCGCACCTGACCTTCTCGATGCCGCGCGACCGGATGTTCGACCACCCGTGGGTCGTCGGCGCCGTCGCCGGCGACGCCGCGCGCGCCTACCTGGACCAGGGTTTCACGACCATCCGCGACGCCGGCGGCACGCATCCGGACCTGGCCCGCGCGATCGACGTCGGACTGCTGACCGGGCCCCGCGTCTACCCGTCGGGCGCGGTCATCACCCAGACCAGCGGACACGGCGATTTCCGGATGCGGCACGATCCGCATCCGACGCTCTCGGCGTGCGGAGGGGGCCATGCGCTGGGCCACGGCCTGTCGATCATCGCCGACGGCGTGCCGCAGACGCTGGCCGCAGTGCGCGAGAACCTGAAGAACGGTGCGACGCAGATCAAGATCATGGGCGGCGGCGGGGTCGCCTCCGATTACGATCCGATCCACACGCTGCAACCCTCCCCCGAGGAGATCCGCGCGGCGGTGCAGGCGGCGGGCGACTGGGGCACCTACGTCATGGCGCACGCCTACACCAGCGAGGCGGTCCAGCGCCTGGTGGCCAACGGCGTCAAGGTGATCGAGCACGGGCTGTTGATCGACGAGGCGACCGCGAAGCTGTGCGCGGAGCAGGGCATCGTGATCAGCACCCAGGTGCTGGTGTTCCGCCTGGGCGCCGAGCTTCCGGGCATGACCGAGAACAACCGGGCCAAGATGCGGCAGGTGCAGGCCGGGCAGGACCGGCTGATCGGTTACATCAAGAAGTACGGGATCAAGACCGGCTTCGGGACCGATCTGGTGTTCGGGACCTACACGCGGCTGGGACAGGAGTTCACCGCCCGCGCCCGCTACTTCACGCCCGCCGAGATCCTGCGCCAGGCGACCTCGGAGAGCGCGGAGATCATCCGCATGGCCGCCAAGCTCGAGCGTTACGACGGACGGCTGGGAGAGATCCGCGAGGGCTGGCTGGCCGATCTGCTGCTGATCGAGGGCGACCCGTTCGCCGACATCACGATCCTGGAGCGCCCCGCCGAATCGCTGGTCGTGATCATGAAGGACGGGAAGATCCACGTCGACCGGACGAGCGCGTCGAGCGGGGGGCGCTAACCGGCCGGAAGCCAACGGGCCAGCAGGTCCTCCAGCATCCGCGGCGTCACCGGCTTGGCGATGTAGTCGTCCATTCCGGCCTCGAGGCATTTCTCCCGGTCGCCCCTGAGGGCGTGGGCCGTCATGGCGATGATCGGTGGGCTGGCGTCGGGCAACCGCTTGCGGATCTCCCGAGTCGCCTCGTAGCCGTCGAGCTCGGGCATCTGGCAGTCCATCAGCACCACGTCGTAGGACTCCTGTCCGGCCAGCTGCACGGCCTCGCGCCCGTTGGCGGCCAGGTCCACGCGGCAGCCCAGACGTTCCAGGATCCGCACGGCCACGCGCTGATTCACGACGTTGTCCTCGGCCACCAGGGCACGCGCGCGGAACGACCGCGTGCCCCGTCTCCGGTCCGCGCCCTTTCGGAGCCCGTTCTCGGCGAGTCGATGCCGCGTCACGAGGTCGATCTTCTGCCCGCGCTTCTGCGCGCCCCAGACGGCCGTGAGCGTCTCGTGCAGGTCGGCCAGCCGGACCGGCTTGACGAGGTAGCTCGCGAAGCCCGCCTCGTACATCCGCTCGGCGTCTCCACGGTTGCCGACCGAGGTCAGCAGGATCAGCACCGTCTCCTCGATCGCGGGATCCTGCTTGATCCGGCGGGCCAGCTCGAGGCCGTCCATCTTGGGCATCTGGTAGTCGACGATGGCGATCCGGTACGGCGCGTCCGCCGCCACGGCGCCCCGCAGCAGCTCGAGCGCCGCCGGCCCCGAGGCGCAGCAATCGTTGGCCACGCCCCAGCCGGAGAGACGCTCGCGCAGGATCCTGCGGTTGATCCGGTTGTCGTCGACGATCAGCACCCGTGCATCGTCGAGGTCCGCAGCCGGGAGCGGCTCGGGTGGATCTCCGGTATCGAGCGCCAGCGGCAGCTGACAGCGAAACCTCGAGCCTTGGCCGTAACGGCTGGTCACGCCGATCGTCCCGCCCATCCGCTCCACGAGCTGCCGGGAGATCGCCAGACCGAGACCGGTGCCCCCGTAGCGGCGGGTGGCCGAGCTGTCGACCTGCGTGAACATCTCGAACACCGAGTCCAGCTTGTCTTCCGGAATCCCGATGCCGGTGTCCTCGACCGAGATCGTGACGCCCTGGCCGTCTTCTCCGGGCAGGACCTCCACGACCACGTGGCCGCGCTCGGTGAACTTGAGGGCATTGCCGACGAGGTTGGTGATCACCTGGCGGATGCGGCCGGCGTCGCCGACGAAGCGCGTCGGGCAGTCCGGCGCGTAACGCACCAGCAGCTCGATGCCGCGATCGTTGGCCCGAGCCGACATCAAATCGGCGACGTCTTCCACCGAGACACGGAGATTGAACGGTTCGATCTTCAGCTCGGTCTTGCCGGCCTCGATCTTCGAAAAATCGAGTACGTCGTTGATGATCGACAGCAGCGCGTCTCCGGACTTGCGGACGGTGTCCGCGTATTCCCGCTGCTCCCGCGTCAGCTCGGTGTCCAGCAGCAACCCGGTCATGCCGAGAACACCGTTCATCGGAGTCCGGATCTCATGGCTCATGTTGGCCAGAAAGTCGCTCTTGGCGCGTGACGCCTGTTGTTCGCGCTCGAGCGCTTCGGCCAGAGCCTCGTTGGTACGTTCGACCTCGGCCGTGCGGTGGCTCAGCTCGAGCGTCCGCTCCCTGACGCTGGCTTCCAGCCGCCGGTTGGTCGCGGTGATCGCCCGGGTGCGCCAACGGTAGGTGCCGAGGATGCCCCCCAAAAACCCGCCGCCGCACAGCACGGCGAACCACCCGGTGCGCCAGAACGGGGCCCGGACGACGAAGCTGTAGGACTCCGGCTCGGCCGTCCAGACGCCGTTCTCGTTGGCGGCGACGACCTTGAAGGTGTACTCGCCGGGGGGCACGTTGGAGTACGTGGCGGTGTTGCGGGCGGTGGGGGCGTGCCAGTCGCGGTCGTACCCCTCCAACATGTAGCGATAGCGCACGCTCTGCGGTGCGCCCAGCGAGACGCCGATGAAGTCGAACGTGAAGTGGTTGCGATCGTGGGCGAACGTCGCGCCGGGAACCATGTCGGTCGGCTCGAGAAATATCCCGAGATCCGTGATGTGGGTCCGCGGTGGCGTCAGGTTGAGCCGGTCGGCGTCGGGGTTGTAACGCGTCGCCCCGTTGATCGTGCCGAACCAGATCCGCCCCTCGCTGTCGTGCAACCTCGCGTTGACGTTGGTCTCGATACCCCAGAATCCCTCGTCGCGACCGAAGAACCGGAAGCTCTTCTTCAGGCGGTCGTACTTGTACAACCCGTAATTGGTCCCGGCGAGCACGGAGTTGTACTTGTCCACGGCGACGACGTAGACGTTCTCCCCCTCCAGCTCCGATCCGGTGCCGATGTCGGTGAAGACCCGGCCGTCGAAGGTGTAGAGGCCGCCGTCGTCCGCGGCGACCCAGATCACCCCCTCGTGGTCCTGCTCGAGGCTGTCGATCGCCAGGTGACGCAGCCCGTGCTCCTCGCCGAAGACCTCGAACGCGCCCCGGGCGCCGGGCCGTCGCCCCGGAACGAATCGAGCCAGACCCAGCCCCGTCACGCCGGCCCAGATCGTCCCGTCGCGGTCGCGGAGCAGGGTGTACACGTCGACCGGCGAACCGTCCGCCGCGATCGGGTAGTGCTCGAACGTCCCGGCCCCGCGCCGCAGGTCGCCGTGCCCGGGCGGACGGTAGCGCACCACCCCGGCTCCGTAGGTGCCGAGCCACAGTTCTCCGTCGACCCCGGGCACGAGGGCGAGCAGGTTGTCCGTTGGCAGACCGTCGCCGCTGTCGACGACCTCGATCTCCGAGGTCCCGGGATCGAAACGAGCCAGGCCCCCGCCCTTGGTGGCGAGCCACAGCCGGCCGGCGGCGTCCTCGTGCAGCGCGCGGACCGAGCGGTGCGGCAGGCCGTCGGACGCGGCGATCAGGCGAGTCGGACCGGCCGTGGCCCCGTTGGCCTGCAGTTGCACCAGACCGCCGTCGGTGCCGAGCCACATCCGATGCTCGCGGTCTTCGAGGATCGACCACACCGCGAGCACGGACGGGTCGTCGGAGTGGTTGGTCGTCTCGAAGCGGTCCCCCAGATAGCCCGAGATTCCCCCTCCGAAGGTCGCGAACCACAGGTTCCCCTCGCGGTCGACGACGATCTCCTTCACATGGTCGTAGCTCAGGCCTTCGCGCGTGCCGAACGCCTTGAGCTCGAGGGCTCGCGAGTCTTGAAGCCGTTGGCGGAAGCACCACACCCCGCCGTGGTCGGTCGCGACCCAGATGTTCCCGTCGCCGTCGGCCAGAACGTCCTCGATCGGCGCGCGCGGAAGACCCTGGACCTCGCGGATCGTGCCGGCCTCCGGCCCGATCGCGTACAGCGCGCCGGCGGTTCCGACCCACAGCGTGCCCGCGCCGTCCTCGTCCAGCGAGCGGACGGTCTGCGCGACCGTATCCCAGAGCTCCAGTCGGTCGAACTCCGGAGTGAGCGGTGCGGCGAGATCCAAGGGGATGGAGAACAGACCTTCCTCCGCGCCGACCCACAGAGCGCTGCGGCCGGCGCGCAGGTCGTGGACCTTCAGCGGCCCACCCGCGACGGCGAGGGCTCGCTCGCGGGGCTGGTTTCCCGGAACGACCCGCAGTCCTGACCCTGCGGTGGAGAACCAGACGTTGCCGGCGGCGTCCTCGGCGATCGCGGTGATCGCGCCGCCGCCGGAGCCCACCCCGGGTAGCCGGACGAACCGCTCGTCGCGATACAGCGAGATGCCGCCAGTGGGGTGGCCGAACCACACGCGCCCGCGCCGGTCCACCGCGCTGGCGGTGACCACGTTGTCCAGCAAGCCGTCCTTGCGGGTGAACGTGACGAAGCGCCGCCCGTCGAAGCGCGCCACCCCGTGATGGGTCCCGGCCCACAGAAACCCGCCCCGGTCCTGGACCAACGTCTCGACCTGGGACTGGGACAGGCCGTGCTCGACGGAATAGGAGCGAAACGTGGAGCGGTACGCGTGCGTCGCCCCCGCGGCGAACAGGCACGACACGGCGACCGCGAGACCGCGCGAGGCGGCGGAGCGTCGTGTCGAGACCGGCATCGAGTCCCACATCGGGCGAGTTGCGGCCAGCCTTAGTGACAAATTCGTAATTGGCTGCGATCCAGTGGATCGGGGAGGTCCCGATCGAGGCGCGGGCGTGTGGTTCGGGTCGCTTCGTCTATGATCTCCGGCGAGAACGATGGGCGCTTTCGGACAGCGGCTGAGGAGCGAGCGGGAGAGCCGCGGCCTGCGGCTCGTCGACGTGGCCCTGGCGACCGAGGTCTGCGCCCACCACCTGGCGGCGCTGGAGCACGAGCACCTCCGGGAGCTGGCCGGCGATCCGGAGGCGGAGAGCTACGTCAGGACCTATGCGGAGTACCTCGGCCTCGACCCGACCGCGGTGGTGACGGAGTTCCGGCGCGAGTTCGAGCCCTTCCGGCCTCCGCCCGCCGAGGAGCCGCCCGCCGAGGAGCCGCCCGTCGAGGAGCCGCCTGCCGAGGAGCCGCCTCCGCAGCCCGCCCCGCAGGCGTCGGCGCCGCCGCGGGCTCCGCTGCGGCGTTGGGCGTGGCTCGGCGTGCTCGGATTGGGGCTCCTGGCCGCGGCGTGGGTCGCGATGCGCGAGCCCCCCACCCCCGGGTCCTCCGCCGGGAAGCCCGACAGTGCGGTCGAGATACCGATCGAGACCGAGCCCGCCCCCGCGCCGCCGAGTCCCCCGCCGGCGCCGGTCGAGACGTCTCTGGCTCCCGACTCCGTGACGAACGCACCGCGGCTGACGGTTGCCGAGCACGGCGTCGGAACCGGGGTCCGCAACCGCAGGCTGCGCGGCGCCGGCGCTCGGTTTCGCGAGGGCCAGCGGGTCGTGTTCCTGACGCGCGTCGTGGGTGGCGGCGCCGGAGCGACGATCGACCACGTCTGGCTGCGCGAAGGAAGCGAGATCAGCCGGGTCACGCTGGCCCTGGGTGGCCCGCACTGGCGCACCCACAGCCGCAAGACGCTGTTTCGCGGATCGGCCGGCGAGTGGAGCGTCGAGGCGCGCGACGAAGCCGGCAACGTCCTGGCGCGCAGCAGCTTCACCTGCGCGCCCTGACCGCTGCCGCTACTCCCCGAAGGCCGGAAGCGGAGCCGCGCGGATCAGGAGCTCCACCGGGGTCCCCGCGGGCGGCAGCAGCTCGGAGCTCGCCAGGAGCGGGCGCGCCGTCTCCTCGGGCCGGCGACTGCGGATCACGGCCCGCGGGTCGCTCCAGGCGACGACCGCCCCGTCGGCCGGGGCGGCCGACCCGCCGCCGGGCCGCGCAGCGGAGAAGACCCACTCCACGCGCGGTCCGTCGAGAAGGACGCGGCGGGAGCCGTCGTCCCACGACACCGCGATCTCGACGGCACCGCGATCGCCGGCCGGTGACACGCCGACCAGGAACAGCGCCAGGTACACGTCGTAGGGCTCGACCGCGCTGCGGATCAGGGCCGACGCCTCCGGATTCGAGGACCCGCCCACGATCCGATCGAGCTCGCCCCGGCCGCGTTCCATGCAGCCGGAAAACCGGATCTCCCGGGTGTTGCGGTCGAGCACGAGCCGGCCGATCCGGAAGCGGCCCTCGCCGAGCGGCTCGATCGCCGGGCCCGGGGTCAAGAACGCGATCTCGCCCCTGACCTCGGGGTGAATCCGCTGCGGGTCCCCGGGGACCGCCTGCTCGGCGAACGCCGCGCTCGTTACCAGGCACAGGGCGAGCGCGGTCGGGATCGGCCGGCGCATGCTCATCGTCGAGCCTCCGGGAACCGGCAGACGTGGACCGAAGAGGACGCGGCCGCCCGTGCCGGCGGGCGGCCGCGTCGCGAGTCGTTGCGGGCGATCCCGGAGCCGCGGAGCCGGTATCCGGGACCGCCCTGGTTGGTCAACGCCGGCGCGCCCTCTCCCCCGCGCGTCGGCTGCGGTCGACGGCCGGCCGCTCCGCGTCGTCGCCGGGCTCCGCCTGCTCCGGTTTCGGATCCGGAGCCGGGTCGGTCCCCGGCGTCGGCGCGAAGGCCTCCCGCCGCGTCATTCCGGCCGGCGCGCTGGCCGGCCCGACGGACATGATCCGCACCAGCGGATCGTTCGAGACGTAGTTGTCGGGAACCAGGTAGTAGAGCACCCAGCCGCCGCGTTCGAGGTCCTCGAAGCGCGCCACCGGGTCGGAGCTGCGGCGCGTGTCGCGCGCGCCGGGCCGTGAAGGCGCCGCCACGATCGTCACGGGAGGATCGTAGGGCGCGATGGAGATCGGGGTGTCGCCGGGCGCGGCGCTGCCGCCGCCCCCGTCGTTGACCAGCGAATCGCCCTCGTTCATCGCCGCGGCGCAGGTCTTGGCGTCGTTGCACATGCCGCCGTGGATCAGGTCGGCGATCTCGTTGACCAGGCCGGCCACGGTCGTGGCGCTGCACGGCGTGAGGGAAGGATCGACCTCGCAGCCCTCGCTGATCCGGCCCGACACGACGTTGAGCAGCAGGGCCGTGAACTGCTTCATCGCCTGCTCGCACTTGTCGCTGGCCGGGTCGGCGTCCATCCCGTCGCAGGTCAGCTCGCCGAAGAAGCCGAGCTCCTCGAGGATGTCGTCGGTCTGCGGCATCAGCGACTCGGCGAAGCCGGGTTCGGTCGGCGACTTCGGACCCCGTCCGTGGCGTCCGGGATCGATGCCGCCTTCGCTTTCGGGAAGTCCGAGGCACTGGCGGTGCCAGTAGCCCTGGCTGTTCGGCGCGGCGTCGGGCGGACACGGGGGCAGGTCGCAATCGTCCCGCACCCGGACCGTGGTGAAGTCGTCGTTGGTGACGCCTTCGTCGTCGGTTACCCGGAGGCCCACGTCGTACACGCCGGCCCCGAGATCGCGGTAGAAGCTGGTGGCGTCCACGGTGCATCCGAACGCATCGTCGAAGTCCGGCGGGAACTCGGCGAAATCGAGCTCCCAGGCACAGCTGACGATCCCGTTGCCGGGCGCGCAGGGCGAGTTGTCGGGGTCACGCGAGGCCGTGCCGTCCAGGATCACCGACGGTGCGATCAGGTTGAGGCACATGTCGTACGGACCATCGGGATCCGCATCCGGGTCCACCGGCGGCGGATCGACCTGGACCGGACAGACCGTCGTCGAGGCGATCCCGACGTCGTCGGTCACGGTCAGCGAGACGTTGTACGTGCCGTTGGCGCCGAACGCGTGCTCGACCATGTCGCCCGTGGCGGTGTTGCCGTCGTCGAAGTCCCAGTCGTAGGAGACGATCTCGGTACCGCAGCCGGGGAGCGGGTTGTCCGCACCCGGGTGGAGCGAGTTCGAGCCGTCGAAGGCGACCGGACAGTCGATGGTGGTCGTCGAGGGATCGGCGTCACAGCTCGCCACGGGAGCGGGACAGACCAGGGTCGGCTTGAGGATGATGATCGCCCAGGACGTCGCCAGCGGGCCGCTGCCGACCCAGAAGTTCCCGCGCCAGCTCCCGTCGGCGAACTGGCGGTTGACCAGGTCCTGCGCCAGCTCGGCGTACCAGTCCCGGCCGCAGGGGTCGAGCGTGTCGTCGGTACCGCCCACCGCGCTCCGCATCGCCTTGGCCAGCGCGTAGTAGGCGTAGAGGTTCCCGCCGTTGGGGAAGTTCCACAGCGACAGCCAGTTCCGGCACATGCAGGCCTCGGCGTCGTCCCACCGCGCATCGCCCGGTGCGACGTCGTCCATCGCCAGCTGGACCATGCCGGAGGGCGTGGTCGCCATGCAGTTGCTGATGCAGTTTCGGCCCGTGTAGCCGAAGCAACCGTCGAGCGTACCGCCGCTGAACCGGCTGTTGACCAGCCAGATGTTGAGGTTCTGGCTCTTGACGCAGGCCTGGGTCGGGATCCCGAAGGCCTCGATGCCGAGATTTCCGATCGCGCCCCACTGGGCGGCGGAGTTGTCGGCGTCGGAGTTGCACGAGTAGCGCCAACCTCCGGCGTCGCCCCCGCTGTCGTCCATGCAGTACGAGTAGTAATCGCCCATGTCGGTGGCGATCTGCTCGTAGGTCTGCCCGAGCACCTCGGGCACGCCGGTGACCGCCGTCGCCGCCGGCGTGCGCGTCGCGGCCAGCGCGTCCATCACCTGCCCGCTCTCGTAGATCGGGCGCGAGGAGTTGACGCCGAGCCCGTACCCGTTGCCGTTGCTGTCGGGGTCGAACGAGCCGGGGCCGGCGCAGGTCTGGATCGCCGTGTTGACGCGGACCAGCAGCGACAGCATCCGGTTGATCCCGCGGACGACCGTGTCGGTGTACGGATCCTCGTCCGGGTCGGCACCTCCGGCCGGGGTGAGGTGCTCGTTGATCAGGAACGCCTGCACCGGAGAGGAGGTGGCGCCGGCGGTGTAGCCGGAGTTGGTCCACTGCCCCATCGGCTCGCCGGTCGCGCCGTCGGTGAACCGGCTCTGCGTCCTGTGCAGGTTCCACAGGCCCTCGTCGATCGCGATGTTGACCTCGATGTCGAGGGTCAGCGTCTTGACGATCACGCGGAAGTTGTCCGTCGTGCAGTCGTTGTTGACGTCGCAGACCCTGAGCTGCGCCGTGAACGGCTGGTTGTCGACGCCGACGTAGACGTGGCGGGCCTCGAGGTCGACCGGGCCCGCGGTTGGTCCGATGGCGATCGGCCCGGTGAAGCCACCGTCACCGAAGATCCACTCGTAGGAGACGATGTCCGCGTCGCCGTCGTGGTCCTCGGCGACGCCCATCAGCAGCATGTTGTAGCCGCTGTACGTGCTGTGGGGGTTGGAGTAGATGCCGCCGGCCGGGTTCCAGGGGACCGTGGCGACCTTCGGCGCGGTGGCCAGTAGCGGTGTCGCGGCCGCGGCGACGAGACACACCGCCGCCAGCCGCACGTAGACTCTCCTGTCCATGGGTCCTCCCCTCCAAGCCCGGCCCCGAGGAAGCCGGAGCCGGGACTTGACCGCATCGACTCGCAAGTCCGTTGCCGGAGGCGCGTGCGGGGGGGGGATTGCTTCGGTGACTTTTGTGGAGTGTTGCGGTGCCGCGGAATCCACGACCGGAGCCGCTCCTCGGACCAGCGCCCGCGCGAGCCGGCCCATACAGAGTACGAGCCGCGCGTGGTTTGTATGGGTCCATGGAAACGACACCGCGATGGTCAACAACCCCGGAAACGGACACGCCGCGGCGGAGCGCCATGCTGTATTAATTGCGTCAAGGAAGGCCTCGCGAGCCCCGCACGGCGCGCCCGAGGAAGGAGGGGGACGATGCCGAACCGGAGAACCTGCGTGAAGGCATTGCTCGTGTGCGTCCTGACGCTCGCGGCCGGGTTCGGAGTCTCGGGTCTCGCTCTCGGAGCTCCGGCGCTGTACCTCGTGTTCGAGGTCGACGAGGCGGGCGCGGTCGAGGCGGTGTTCAGTCGCAAGGTCCAGCTCGCAGCGCCGCTGGAGTCCGTCGACGAGGACCGGCTGCGCGCCGAGCGCTCGCTGGCCACGCGGCGCGGAGCGACGTTCCTGCTGGTCCGCCTGGAAGGGCCCGACGGGGGCACCGTGCACCGCGGCCTGGTGCAGGTTCCGCGGTGGACCCGCGGCGAGTTCCACGGCGCCCGGACCGCGCGCGGGACCCGGACGATCGAGGGGTACCGTCTTGCCGGCGGCCGGAGGTCGTTCGTGGTCCGCGTGCCGCTGCACGAATCGGGAACGTTGGTCCTCGAAGGCGAACGGATCACGGTGTTCGACCTGGCCGACCTGATCGGCAGGGCCGCGAGCTCCCCACCGCCGCCCGACTCCGGCGTTGCGGCGGGAGAGGACCTGGTGATCAACGGGGATCCCGCCAATCGCATGGACCTGCTGCTGATGGGGGACGGCTACGACGCGACGCAGGAGGCGCTGTTCCAAAGCCACGTCGCCGAGTTCGAAACCTGGTTCTTCGCCATGACGCCCTACGCGGAATACGAGAACTTCGTGAACGTGAACCAGTTGTTCGTGGCCTCGCCGGAATCGGGAGCCGATCACCCACCGTACGATCCGTCCTGCACCGGCGAGCTGAGCTGCTGCGCCGATCCCGTCGCCGCCACCGACCCGCTGGCCGGAACCTACGTCGACACCGCCTTCGATGCCCGGTTCTGCGCTTCCAACATCCACCGGCTGCTGGTCGTGAACGAGACGGCGGTGCTGACCGCCGCCTCGGCCGTACCCGACTGGGACATGATCATCGTCGCGGTCAACGACACGACGTACGGCGGCTCGGGCGGCTCGATCCCCGTAGCCTCGGTCCACGACGACGGGCTGGAGATCGTGCAGCACGAGTACGGGCACTCGTTCACCGGCCTGGCGGACGAGTACGACTCGGCCTACCCCGGATACCCACCGTGCAGCGACATCGTCGGTCCGGCCTGCGAGGCGAACGCGACCGACGAGACGGTACGCTCGCTGGTCAAGTGGGAACCGTGGATCGACCCCGGCACTCCCGTCCCGACCCCGGAGAACCTGCCCGCGTATGCCGACGTGGTGGGCCTGTTCGAGGGAGCGCGCTACCTGACCACGGGTATGTACCGGCCGATGGACTTCGCCTGCCTGATGCACTACCTCGGGGAACCGTCCTGCGCGGTCTGCTCGCAGGAGTACGTGCGGGTCCTCTACACCGGGGGCTGGGGTGTGCCCGCGGGCGGCATCGACCTCGTCGAGCCCGGGTCGGAGAGCCCGCCCACCGGCGGCGTCGTGGACGGGACGAACGGCGTGACGCTCTCGGTGGACCTGCTGCAACCGGTCGGTGCGCCCCCGCTCGAGGAGACGTGGTTCGAGGACGACGTCCCCCAGGCTCCGCAAACCGGCAATCCGCCCGGGACGTTCGACTACGCCTCCTCGGTGCCCGGCACGCATCTCGTGCGTGTCGAGGTCCGCGACGTCACGCCACTGGTGCACCCGGCCCTGGCGGGACCCTGGCTGGAGAGCTCGCGGGAGTGGACCGTGGACGTCGGGCTCGCCGCCGGGCCCGGCTCGGTGGCGACGCTGACCGTCGGCAAGTCGACGACGACTCCCGGCAACCTGCTGATGTCGTGGACGACGAGCTGCTCGCCGGGAGCGGTGGACTACGGGATCTACGAAGGTGTGCTCGGCAGCTTCTACAGTCACGACCTCGTGGACTGCACCGACGACGACGCGGATCCCCTGTCCGAGGAGATCGCGCCTTCGGGGGCCGATGCGTACTACCTCGTCGTGCCGCTGACCGCGGATGCGGAAGGTTCCTACGGAACCTCCTCGAACGCGGAGGAGCGGCCGCGGGCGGCCACGGTCTGCCGGGCGTCCAGGGTGCTGGCGGCCTGTCCCTGAGCCACGGGGCGTTTCCGCTCTTCGGCCGGTCGCGCGGCTCGGCCGCCGCCGCGGGGCCGAGCAGGCCTGGATTCACACGCCAAGCTGCCCGAAGCACTTGCCCCCGGCTTCAGATCCGTCCCGGGTACAGGTCGCCGCGCGGATACTCGGGCTCCTCGCTGATCGCCCGCGCCAGGCGGCGCATCTCCTCGGCGCGGTCCGGCTGGCCGCGGAAGTCGAAGATCAGCCCGAGGTGACCGTAGGCCGCGACCATGCCCTCGGGACGCCCCAGCTCCTTCTC
>JBFKMV010000018.1:0-44735 GCA_041629655.1 Candidatus Polarisedimenticolaceae bacterium | reverse complement strand
CTGGCCGGCGTGCAGCCGGAGCAGCTCGCCGCGACGCTGCGGCTGGCCGTCGACGGCCTGACCGCCGCCGTGCTGAACGAGAGCCCCGAGCGCGAGCCGGTGCCGATCCTGCTGCGCCTGCCCCGGGAGGTCCGCAGCGACCTGGCCGCGCTGGGCCGGCTGCGGCTGCAGGGCGCCACCGGGGCGTCCGTGCCGCTGGCCGAGCTGGCCCGCCTGGACGCCGGGTCCGAGGAGCCATACCGCTACCGCAAGAACGGACGTCCCGTGACCTACGTGATCGGCGACGTCGCCGGCACCGAGGAGTCGCCGGTCTACGCGATGCTGCGGATGTCGGACGGGGTGCGGTCGATCGCGGCTCCGCGCGGGGCCGTGGTGGAGGAGCAGTGGGTCGAACGGCCCGTCGCCGCCGACCGTCCGGTCGTGGTGTGGGACGGCGAGTGGAGGATCACCTACGAGGTGTTCCGCGACCTCGGCATCGCGTTCGGCGCCGTGCTGGTGCTGATCTACGTGCTGGTCGTGGGCTGGTTCCGTTCGTTCCTGGTCCCGTTGCTGATCATGTCGCCGATTCCGCTGACGCTGATCGGGATCCTGCCCGGTCACGCCGTGACCGGCATGTTCTTCACCGCGACCTCGATGATCGGCATGATCGCGCTGGCGGGGATCATCGTCCGCAACTCGATCCTGCTCGTGGACTTCATCGAGCTGTCGCTCGAGCGGGGCCTCGACCTGTTCGACGCCGTGCTCGAGGCCGGCGCGGTGCGGTTGCGCCCGATCGTCCTCACCGCGGCGGCCGTGATCGTCGGCGCGCTGGTGATCGTGCTCGACCCGATCTTCCAGGGGCTCGCCGTCGCCCTGATCACCGGCGTGTTCGCGTCGACGGTCCTGACCCTGGTGATCATTCCCCTGCTGTACTACATGGCGCTGCGCGGCCGGCACCGCTCGACGGAGCGGGCGGCCTAGCCGCGATCCCGCCGGGTCAGAACTCGGCTCCCGGTTGCGGTCCGCGGCCGACGAAGGTGTCCTCGATCGCCCGGATCTCCCGCACCAGCGCCTCGGCGCGGGCGCGGTCGCCCTCGGCCAGCGCCATCTTGGTCAGCAGATAACGGGGCTCGACGGCGCGCGGGTTGAAGGCGATGGCCTGCAGCAGCGCGGTCCGGGCCGCGTCGGGCTTGCCCTGGCCCAGATAGATCCGGCCGAGGTTGGCCCACACGTCGGCGTGTCGCGGATCGTCGCGCAGCACCCCTTCCAGCACCTCGCGCGCTTCGTCCAACCGGTTCTCGATCCGCAGCGTGCGTCCGAGCAGGAACCGCAGCTCGACGTGCCTCGGCTCGTGCTCCAGTCCCGCGCGGTAGGCGGCCAGCGCGCCGGCGTGATCGTCGAGCCGCATGCGCAGGCTGCCCAGGCGCTCCGCCACCAGCGGGTCCGGCGCCACCGAGAACGAGCGCTCGTAGTCTTGCTCCGCGCGCGGAAGGTCGACCGCCTTCTCCCGCAGGAACCCGCGGTGTCCCAGCGCCTGCGCCTCCAGGGCGGGATGACGCTCGATCAGTCGCGTCAGGAACTCGATCCCGCGCTCCGGCTCCCGCCGTTGCAGGAAGACCTGCTCCAGCATCGGCAGCGCCTGCGCGCAGGCCGCGGCGTCGGCGCAGGCCCGCGCCAGCGCCGCCAGCGCCGGCGCCGGGCGGCCGTCGCGGACCAGCGCACGGCCCTCGCTCAACGCCGCTGCGGCGACGTCGGGGTCGTCACCGATCGGCGGCGTCCCGGCGCACCCGGAAAACGCGGCGACTGCAAACAGACCAACCAGGGCGGGTTTCGAAGACGCCGGCAGCCGGCGCGGCAATCGCCTCAACGGTGACCTCCCGGTCGCGGACGGTGCGCGACGGGTCAGCTTACCAGCCCGAAAAACGCGTGGCCAGCGAGGCCCGGCCCGTCTTGCGGGTGCCGGGGGATGATCGTATCTACACGGGCGATCATGTACCCGTACTGGCTTTACCCGTTCACGCGCGGCCTGCGCCCGGTTCTCCGCCTGATCTGGCGTTTCCGGGTCGAGGGCGAGGCGTCGGCGATGCCGCGCCGCGGGCCGATGATCGTCGCGGCGAACCACAGCTCGTTTCTCGATCCGTGGTTCGTGTGCGTGATGCTCCCGCAGAACGTGCGCTTCGTCGTGACCCGGCAGTGGTTCTACAAGTCGCCGTTCTGGGAGTGGTTTCTCACGACCTACGGGTGCATCCCGGTTCACGCGGACGGCGGGGAGGCCACGACGCGCGCAGCGGCGCCCCGGTGATTCCGATCGGAATCAACGGCGCCTAAGAGAGCCTGCCGCGACGGCGCCGGTTTCCGCGGCCGGGCACGATCCGCCTGAACGTCGGCGCCCCGCTCCGTTTTCCGGGCGCCGCACTACGACGATCCCGGTGCGGAGCGCATCGCGGCGTTCCGCGACCTCGTGTTCCGCCGGATCGCCGAGCTGTCCGGCCAGACCGATGCCGCGGGAGCGGTCCTGCCGGGCGCCGAGCCGCGCGAGGTCGCCGAGGCCGGCGCGGGTCGGTAGCGCGGGATCAGCGCTCGTCGAGCAGCACGAAGCCGTAGCCGCGACGGAACGCCTCTTCCGAGATCGCCGCCACCTGGCCGTCCTGCCATCGGATCAGGTAGGAGAAGACCGGGCGCGCCTGTGGATGGGCGTACTGACGGGCCGTGTCCAGAACCACGCCGATCCGGTTGGCGTGCGTGTCGCGCACCCTGGAGCCGACGTCGACCTTGCCCACCCCGTGACGCCTCCCGTTGCCGTTGCCGCGCGAGCGGCGGCGCTGTTCCGGATGACTCCGCTGGTTCAAGGCATGACCCTCCTTCCGTGCAGACCGTGCTGGTGGGTCCGGGTCACGCGCTGTATTACCGGCAATATACCAACGCCGGGCCGGCGCAGCCGAAACCTCCGTGTTTCATCTACCGCCGGGATCCGCTGCCAGACCGCTTGATACCTACAATTGTACAACACGCAGTATTATATTAGCCCAAGTCGACGCTCCGCAAATCCCCCGCGCCCGCGCCCCCCCGCGCGGCCCTGCACCCCCGACCGGCGAGGCCCCGCACGCCCGACTCCGCATAAAAACCCGAGCATCGTGACAGCCCCGAAGGTCTCCCGATGTCCGCGGCACGACGCCGCTTTCGACGGTTGACAGGGGGTCCTTTCACCGTACCTAAAGGGTCATGGCGAACGATCCCAAGAGCATCGGAAGTCAAATCGACTGCCTGGCCCGGTTGACCGGCGCGCCCGATTCGTTCGTGGAGCAGGTGCGATCGCTGTTCCTCACGAAGGGGCTGTCGCTCGAGGACGCCGTGGCCCCGTACCTCGACGCGCTCGAGGAGGCGTTCCGGCGTGAGGAGATGATTCGCCGCAGCACCGGCCGCGCCCGGGAGAGCCTGAGCCGGCTGAACCACCAGTTCAACCGGCTCGGCGACGCCTACCGGCGCCAGATCGAGGAGCTGAAGCGGATGCGCTCCGCCGCCTCGGCGACGTCCTCCGGCTCCGGCTCGCGCGGCGCGAAGTCGCGCAAGCGGCAGCGCCTGCTGATCGCCACCGACCGCCCCGCGGTCGTCACCCGCACCCAGCGCGACGTGGCGATCCTCGTGCCCGGCCCCAGCGACCCGCAGTAGAGCCGCGGCCGGCGCTCAGGAGCCGTGCAGCGCGCGGATCGCGTCCCCGATCCGGCGCATCCCCTCCTCGATCCGCGACAGCGACTCGGCGTAGGACAGTCGCACGTGGCGGGACGAGCCGAATGCCTCGCCCGGAACCACGGCGACCCGGGCGGTCTCCAGCAGGTAGCGCGCCAGCTCCTCGCCGGAGCCGATCGCGACGTCGCCGCCGCCGCGCCGGAAACAGCCCGACACGTCGGGGAACAGGTAGAACGCGCCCTCGGGCCGTGTGCAACGCACTCCCGGCAGGGCCCGCAGGGCCTCCACCATCACGTCCCGGCGCCGCTGGAACTCGCCCCGGCGCCGCTCGACCTCTGCGGTCCCCTGCTCCAGCGCCGCGACGCTGGCCCACTGCGAGATCGAGGTCGCGTTGCTCGTGCAGTGGCTCTGCAGCCGCCCCATCGCGGCGACGATCGGCCGCGGCGCCGCGGCGTACCCGATGCGCCACCCGGTCATCGCGTAGGCCTTGCTCATGCCGTTGACCACGACGCAGCGCTCGCGCATCCGCTCGTCGACCGCAGCGAAGCTCGTGAACGGGAGCCCGTCGTAGAGCAGCTTCTCGTAGATCTCGTCCGCCACCACAGCCAGCTCGCGGCGGATGCAGACCTCGGCCAGCGCGGCGAGCTGCCGGCGGGTGTAGCCGGCGCCGGTCGGATTGCCGGGATGGTTCAGGATCAGAACGCGCGAGCGCGAGGTCAACGCTGCCTCGAGGCGCCCCGGATCCAGCTTGAACCCCTGCTCCTCGACGGTCTCCACGAACACCGGACGCCCCCCGGCCAGCCGCACCTGCTCGGGGTAGGTGACCCAGTAGGGCGACGGGATCAACACCTCGTCGCCGGGATCGACGAGCGCCATGATCGCGAAGTACAGGCTGGCCTTGGCGCCGGGCGAGACCAGAATCTCCGAGGGCTCGTAGGACAGCGCGTTGTCCCGGGCGAGCTTGGCCACGATCGCCTCGCGCAGCTCGGTCAGCCCCTCGTTGGCGGTGTAGCGGGTCCGGTTCTCGTCGATCGCCTGTCGGCCGGCGTGCTTGGCGGGCTCGGGCGTCGGAAAGTCGGGCTGGCCGGCGCTGAAATCGACGATGTCCTCGCCGCTGGCGCGCAGCCGCGCCGCCAGCGCGCTGACGCCGAGCGTGGGCGACAGGCCGATCTTCCCGACCCGCTCCGAGAGGCTCAAGAGCCCCGTCGCACGGGCCGCGCACGCCGCATCGCCCCGGGGCTGCTCGCGGCCGGCTTGCGGGCGGGCTGGCGGCGTTGCGCGCGCTTGCCGGAAGCCGGCTCGCGCTTGCCGTCCTGCTTGACGATCAGGTACTCGCGGGTCTGGTCGCGTTGCAGGTGCACGCCCTGGATCGAGAAACCCTCGAGCGCCAGCTCGATGCGGCGCGTCGGGTGCACCCAGCGCGGGCGCGCCCGCTCGTCGAGCGGCTCGCGCACGATCCGGTCCTCGCCGACGATCCGGTAACGGGCGCGGCGCTCGGGCTCGCCGGGTCCCGTGGAGCGGGACAGCAGCAGCACCGCGCCGCCCGCGGCCGTCACGCGCCGCAGCTCGGCGGCGAACTCGGGCAGCCGATCCGGGGCGACGAAGTCGATGTGCTCCCAGGCCAGCACCAGGTCGAACTCCGCTTCCCGCTGCTCGATCCGGAGCGGCGGCTGGGGCAGCTCGGAGTCGCTGTCGTCCTCCGGCGGCGTCTCGGGAAGGTCGAACTCGTCCACCGTGACCCGCGCGCCGCGGCGAGCCAGCTCGATCACCGTGTTCCCGCACAGCGGACCGAGGTCGAGAATCCGCGGGCGCTCGCCGCGCAACACCCGCTCGATCGCCTTGACCAGGCCCGGGCAGGGCTGCGCCTGCGCGTCGTCAGCGGGGTCGCGACGCTCGACTTCGGTCGGGTCTTGCCGCCAGCCGAACACGAGCGCCTACAGGCTGGCCTGCCGGTCCTTGCCCAGTCCGGCCGCGCGGGGCAGGTTGCCGTCGCCGCTGCGCGCCGGCTGCGCGGTCGTCGTCGCCGCGCGGCTCGCGGCCGGCTGCGGCTCCATGTCGATGCTGCCCTTGAAGCGTGCGCCGTCGGCCAGCGCGACCCGCGGGGCGCAGATGTCGCCCTGCATCGACCCGGTCGCTGCGATCTCGACCCGGTCGTCGGCCGTGATGTTCCCGATCACCTCACCGACGACCGTCACGGTCTTGGCGTGCACCTCGGCCGTCAGCCGCCCGTTGGCACCCACCGTCAGGCTGTGGTCGCGGAGGAAGACCTTGCCGTCGACCTTGCCCTCGATGGTCAGGTCCTCGTTGCCGCTCAGCTCGCCCTTGATCTCGATCGACTTGCCGATGTTCACCAGATTCTCCACGGTTCCACCTCCGACGGGCGCCTGGCGCGCCTCCACAGTCCGGGTCCGCCCCGGGTCTTGCTCGGCCTCGGGGCCTGGAGCCGGGTCGCCCGCGTCGGGCTTCCACCACCGGGCCATCCGCGCTAGGCCTCCGCTTCCTTGAGCTTCTTGTACGCATTGAAGGCCTCGCGCCGCACGAGGCCGTTCTTGTCCTTGAGTGCTCGATCGAGCAACGCGAGGTCGCTGTTGTCTCCCACGTCGCCGAGCGCGATGGCGGCCTCGGCGCGAACGTCCTCTTCCCGGCCGCGGAACAGCAGCGCGCGGACCACATCGAGCCGGCTCCGGTCGCCGCAGCGCGCCAGGTTCCACGCCAGGTCGACCTGGGTCAGCTCGTGCTCCTCGACCGCGAGCCGGTCGGCAATCGCCTGTTTGACCTGCGGGTCTTCGCTGGCCATCGTGCCCAGGGTGTGCGCGGCGATGCTGCGGACCTTGAAGTACGGATCGTGCAGGGCTTCCAGCAGGACCGGCACCGAGGAAGCGTCGGCGAGCTGTCGCAACGCTTCCGCGGCGTGCGCCCGCACCTCGTCCGACTCGCCGCGCAACGAGCGCTCGAGCAACGGGATCGCGTCGCGCACGTCGAGGTCGCCCATCGTCCGGAGGACGACGTTGCGCACCGCCTCGTTCTCGTCCAGCAGCGCCACGTCGACCATCGTCTGGATCGCGTCCGGGCTGCCGATCCAGGCCAGCGACCGACAGGACGAGATCCGGACCGTCTCGTCGGGATCGTAGAGCAGCTTCCGCAACGCCGGGACGCCGCGCGGGTCGCCGATCAGCCCCAGCGTGCGGGACAGCTGCAGGCGCACCGTGTGCAGTGGATCGTCGGCCAACTCGACCAGCACGGGGATGACCGAGGTATCCTTGATCTTGCCCAGCGAGATCAGCGCCGTGACCCGCACGTCCTCGGAGGGGTCGTCCAGCACCGCGACCAGCGACTCGACCGCCTCGGCCGACCGCGCATCACCGAGCCGACGCGCGGCGTCGGCCCGCACCAGCGGGTCTTCGTCGAGCAGCTCCTTGTAGGCGACCCGGGGACCCTGTTGGCAGGCGGAGGCGGCCAACAACGCGACCGAAGCGATCAGCCACAGCGCCACCGACCTGCTCATGCACCTTCCTCCGAAGCCCTGTCGAGGTCAATATGTCCACAGCCCGCGCCGACCGCAAGCTTCCCGCCCGCGGCCGCGGAACCGCAGGCGACACATCCGCCCCGCTGCAGACACGAAGATCCGTGATTATACTCATTTGCGCCCCGCCACGCGACAACGGGGCGTGCGGAGCTCGGCACGTGCATCAGGAGCGGAAGATCGGGAGAATCGGCTGCGCCCTCGCTGCGCTGCTGCTCGCGGGGCACGCGGTCGGCGCGTCGAAGTCGGCCGAGCCGCCCCCGCTCGCCAGCTGGATCGACGGACCGGTGCGCTACATCGCGGGCAAGGAGGACGCGCGACAGTTTCGCGCGCTGACCGCCGACGACGACCGTGCGCTGTTCATCGAGCGGTTCTGGAGCCGCCGCGACCCCAGCCCGGAGACGCTGGTCAACGAGTACCGTTCGCTGTTCTGGCAGCGCGTGCGCGAGGCCAACGCCACCTTCCACGGCAGCACCCGCCCGGGGTGGATGACCGATCGCGGCAAGATCTACATCCTCTACGGCCCGCCGACCGAGAAGCAGGAGCACCAGCGGTTCCACAGCGACACCAGCATCCCGGGCGGCGGTCGCGGGCTGATCCGCTGGATCTACGAGGGACGCCCGGGAGGTCGCGTCGACCTCGACGCGGTCACGGTGGTGGCGTTCGTGCGCGACTACAGCGGCGAGTACCGACTGTCCTACGACCCCGAGCTGAGCAGCGTGTTCTTCCAGGCCGCGATGGACGAGGACCGGCGCTTCGAGCGCTGGGCCGAGATGTTCCTCTCGCCGGCGCGCTCCGAGCTCGCCGTGATGCTCGACCTGGGCAAGCTGCAGGAGGTGCCACCCCAGGAGCAAGTGATCCTGGAGAGCATCGAGACGGTGGAGTCGTACCGCACGCAGCCGCTCGCCGCGCAGCTGTCGCGTTACCGCCATCCGGATCGCGACGGGCGTCTGGCGGTCGTCACGGTGAACCTTTCCGCGTACGGCGAGCGGAGCAACCCGGCGCTGATCGCCAAGTTCACCCCGCGCGACGCCACGCTGCCGCCGCGCGTGATCGGTGAAGGCTCGTTCCGCGTCGAGGGCTCGGCGCTCGGTCGCGTGGGCCAGGGCCGAACGCTGCTCGATCCCGGCGTCTACGACGTGATGGTGCTGGCGGCGGATCCGCAGGACGTCGGCACGGCGATCTACCGCGGCGTGCTGGTGATCCCCGAACCCGCCGCCGGGCTCGAGCTGAGCGACGTGACGTTGGCCGCCGAGATCGACCCGCTGCCCTACGCGGCGCTGGCGTCGCACGACGAGCCGTTTTTGCTCGGCCCGTTCCGCGTCGTGCCGCGGCTCGCGCCGACGCTGCCGCGCGGCGACAGCGTCGACGTGTTCTTCGAGGTCTACGGCGGGGTCGGGCCGTACCGCGTCAGCTATCAGCTCCAGGGACGCGACGTCGACGGCAGCTGGGTCGACCTGGGGCGGCCCCAGGTGACCGAGAACCCGGAAAAAGCCCAGGCCTGGGGCGTTTCGACCGCTCCCGGCTGGCCGCTGGGCGAGTACCGGGTCCGGATCTCGGTCGAGGATGCCGCCGGAAACGCCGTCTCCTCCCAGCTGCCGTTCTCCCTCCGCGACGGCGAGGCCGGATGAGCCGAAGCGCCTTCCGCTGGGCGGTGGCGCTGGTCCTCGCGGTCCCGGCGTACGCCGCCGAAGCCCCGCCCCGGGAGCGCGCGACGGCCGGCGGCGACCTGGCCTGGTTCCAGGGCGAGCGGCTCGAGATCAGCGGAACGATGCGGACCTACCTGCCGCTCGCGATCGGTCCCGGCCGCGGGGTGTACCTCGATCTCGACGCGCGCACCAGCATCGAGCGGGTCGCCGGGGACTTCAAGTTCCTCGTCGAGGATCTTGACTACACGGTCGAGGTCGGATTCAAGCAACGCGCGGCCCGCTTCACGCGCTTGCCGCTGCGGGCGTTCGCCGGGCAACAGGGCACCCAGCGGGTCGACGCCGACGGCGAGCCGTTCGTGCGCTACGTCGGAGGCGGCGTGGCGTCGGCGGGTTACCGCCGCCGCGACACCGGCCTGCGCTGGCGGGCCGACGCCGGGGTGGTGCTCGAGCAGCGCCAGGTGCGGGCCGACGGGCTGCTCCGCGGCAAGCTCGATTTCACCTCGCGCGCGGGACGCGGCTTCGGCTCGGGACTCGGCTTCGCGGTCGAGGTCGACGGGTTGCTCGACGGCAGTGACTTCCGAGGTGACTGGCGTGGCGGCCCGCACCGCCGCTTCGCCCTCGGTGGCGGCGTCGCGTTGCGGCTGTTCGCACACTGGATCGAGAGCCGCCATCCGCTCGGTCTCGGAGACTCCGGCCTCACGATCGGGCTCGACCTCCGCGAGACCGACGACGGGAGCAGGCCCCCGGGCGCGGTCCCGGACGTCGGCGGCAGCCTGGCAACGGGCGGCGGCGAGGGGCGGCTGGCCGCGCGCCTGCTGGTCCGCGTGCTGTCTCCCCAGTTGACGGCGCGCACCCGACTGGCGGCCGAGGTCGACGCGAACATCCTCACCGCCGCCGACACCGGCGAGCTGTACTACCTGTATCACTTCGGCGTCGAGCAGACCCGCGGCCCGCTGATCGGCGGCGTCTACTTCTATCATCGCTCCAACCACCAGCTCGCCGAGCCCAACGACGCGGTGACGGCGATCAACGTGCTCGAGACCGGCGTCGAGACACGGGGCTGGGACCGTCCCGGCCGCGACGCGGCGCGGACGCTGGAGGCCCGCTTCCGCGCCGGCTACCTGATCGACAGCAACTTCGGCGAACGGCGGCGCTGGCACGCCCGCGGCGGCCTGCGCTGGCGCGTCCCGCTGGCGCGCGACCGCGTCGCGCCGTTCGTGCTGCTGGAGGCCGAAACGGGCGACGTCGACCGCCGGCTCTACGCGCTCGGCCTCGCGCCGGCGGCGGCGGTGGAGCTACGCGTGGAGTACCGCGAGGACGACCAGTTCTTCGGCCGCGATCGCGACGCGTTGCTGCTGACCACGCACGTCGGCTTCTAGCCGTCGCGGCGCGGCAGCTCCGGCGGGCCCGCGGCCAGCTCGTAGACCAGGCCCGGGAGCGACTGCAAGCGGGCGCGGTTGCCGGAGAGGAAGTCGATCCGGTCGGTCGTCCCGTCCTCCAGCTCGAACTCGAGACTGGCCCGCGGCGTCTCCCCGGCGGGCGAGCCCGGCCGCCAGTCGGCGACCCGCGCGTTGAGCGCCGTCGCGAGCAGCGCGTAGATCCGTTCCGACGGCAGCGCGGCGCCCGCCGCGGTCTGCCACTCGCGCTCCGCCGCGCGCACCGCCGCCAGCTCGGCCGTGCCCTTGCGGTAGCTGAAACGCGTCACCTGGTAGCGATTGACCTCGGTCAACCGCGAGCTGGCCAGCTCCCGGGGGCTCGTCGGCGCGTCGGCGAGCGGGTCACGATCGGTGACCAGCACGCCGGCTCGACCGGCGCGCAGCGCGTACCGCCGCCCCCCGTCCGGGACCACGGCGCCGAAGCGCAGCTCGAGCGTCTCGTCGGCGCTGCGCAGGATCACCTCGACCGCCCCGTCGCCGAGACCGAACCGCGGCTCCCGGGGGTCGGCCCCGTCCACGAAGCCGGCCACCGCCGTCTCCTCGAGCGCGGTCAGCAATCGTTCCACCTGCTGCTGCTCGGCGGGGAGGCGCAGCGGCTCGGTGATCCACCACGTTTCGCCCGCGCGCTCGATCCGCACCATCTCCGCCCCGCGGCGCAGCGTGACGCCGCTGATGCCGGCGCGCACGACCCCGGACAGACGGTGGTCGCGCAGCCCCTCCGGCTCGAGCCGGTTCAGCAGCAGCGCCTCGAGCAGGTTCAGCACCAGCACGCCGGGCCGACCCTCGACCATCACGTACAGGCCGTCGCGGGTCGGGCTGGCGCTGCCGACCGAAAGCGCGGGCGCGTCGACGCCCTCCAGCCGAACCGCGAGCCGCGGCGGGTCGAGACCGTACTCGGCAAGCGCGTCGGGGGTCTCGATCACGCGCTCGACGCGCGTCTGCCGCAGCGTCGCCAGCAGCTCGCGCATCACGCCGGCGTCCGCCCGGTCCTCGACCGGCGAGACCAGCCGCCAGCCGTAGTCCTGGCGGCGGAACCGCCATGCTGCACCGTCCAGCGCCAGCGTCACCCCGACCACGGCGCGCTCGTCGAACGACAGCAGCCGCGCCTCGGCGCGCGCGATCCGCGCCTCGCGGTCCTGCTGGCGGACCACGATCCAGGCCGCCACGGCGAGCACCGCGAGACCCAGCAGGGCGACGACGAAGCGTTTCAAGACTCAGCGTCCCCGGCGGCGCAGGAACACCAGCAGCCCGAAGCCCGCCACGACCAGCGGCGCCGCCAGCACCGCCGCGTACAGCACCGGCAGGTCGCTCCCCGACAGCTCGATACGCTGGCCCGCCAGCGGCTGGCGGCGCACCGAGATCAGCTGCTCCTGTCGGCTGAGCCAGCCCACGCAGTTGAGCAGCAGGTTGCGGTTGGTACGCGCGGGCAGGTAGGCGCGAGTGGCGAAGTCCGAGTCGCCGATCAGCACCAGTCGCGCCACGACCTCGCGTCCGTCGACGGTCTCCTGGCGCCACGCCGCGGCCGCGATGCCGTGAGGCCCCGCCGTGCGCTCGCCGTCCGGAGCGATGCCCCACGAGAAGGCGCTCGACAGCGCCAGGTCGTCGTGGAAGATGTCACCGCTGACCTCGTAGTGCTCGACCCGCGACGCCGTGGGGAACACGGTCGGGAAATTGCGGCCGAAGCCCCGCACGGTCTCGTGCTTCGTGTAGTCGGTGACCTTGATGAAGCGGGTGTCGCGGTTGATGTTCTCGCGCGGATCCACGATCGGCAGCCCGGTCGCGCGAAGCCCCCAGCGGTCGAGGACCAGGTTCAGCCCGCTGGTCTCCTCGCCGTCGACGAGCGCCAGCAGCCGTCCGCCGTCGGCCAGCCACGCCGCCAGCCGCTCCAGCTCGGGTTGCGGGATCGGCAGCCGCAACCCTCCCGCGATCAGCACCAGCACGTCGGGCGGGATGCCCTCCGCCAGCGTGACGTCGCGCACCTCGTAGTACTCCTGGCGTAACGCCTCGGCCAGCGGGCCGAAGCCGGCGTCGGATTCCGAGCCCGGGTCACGCTCGCCGTAGCCGCGCAGGAAGCCCACCACGCGGTCGCCCTCGCGCGAGGCCTCGAGGATCGCGTTGGTGATGTCCTCCTCCTCCGTGCCCCGGAACGACACCCTGCGCTCGCCGCGCACCACGACCGTGGTGCCGTCGAGTCGGAGCCCCTCCTGCTCGGGATTCAGCCCGAGCTGCCGCACGATCCCCGGGCGCGACACCGGGTCGATCATCTCGGCGTCGATCCGCGACGACGCCTGGCGATACAGCCGCAGCCGGTTCCAGTAGTTCTCCCAGTTGGTCGTGCGCTCCTTCTTGAACAGCGCGTACAGCTTGACCGGCTCTTCGAGCCCGGCCAGCACGGCCTGGGTCTGCGGCGAGAGGTCGTTGTCGCCGCGTTGCGAGAGGTCGAACGTCGCGTTGAGCCGGAACGTGACCGCCAGCAGGACCAGCGCCGCCGCCACCACGGTCAGCACGTACAGCAGCGATCCCGCTCCGCGGCGCGCCAGCCGCAGGACGTCGCGCCCCTCGCTGGCCTCGATCTCGTCTCGACGCCTCAGCGCCACCGGCTCACCTCCAGCGGTTCGAATCGATCACCTGCGTGCACAGGAACAGGAACAGGAACACCAGGGCCACGTCGAGCACCACGAAGTGCGTCTCCAGCAAGCCCTGGCTGAGACTGCGCATGCCGAACCCGACCGACAGTCCCGCCAGCAGGTCGTCCCACGGCGCGCCGAGGAAGCCGACCAGCAGCTCGATCACCAGCAACGGCACCGCGAAGGCGTAGGTCACCAGCAGCGCCACGATCTGGTTCTCGGTCAATGAGGAGGCGAACAGCCCGATCGCCAGCAACACCGCGCCGAACAGGAAGTACCCCGCGTAGGCCAGCCCGAGCGCCGCCAACTCGGGGTCGCCCTTCCAGACCAGCACACCGACGTAGGGCAAAGTCAGCCCGAGCATCAACGCCAACACGGTCAGCGTGCCGAGGTACTTCCCCAGCACCAGCTGCACGGTCGTGATCGGCGAGGTCATCAGCAGCTCGGCGGTGCCCGTCTTGCGCTCCTCGCTGAGCAGCCGCATCGACAACGCGGGCAACGACAACAGCAGGCCGAGGTAGGCCACGAACAACGTCAGGTCGCGGACCACGTAGTTGCGGATGTTGAGACCGAGCTGCTCCATCAGCACTTCCGGGACACCGGCGTACTGCTGGATCGCGCGCAGAAAGCCGAAGCCGGCGATGCCGAGGAAGATCACGATCACGACGTAGGCGATCGGCGAGACGAAGTAGGCGTGCAGCTCGCGCCGCCAGATCGAGACCACCGCGCTCATGCCGCAGGCTCCTGGGTCTGCGTCTCGTCGGTGACCAGCCGCAGGAACACCTCCTCCAGGGTCGCCTTCTCGCGGGTCATCTCGAGCAACCCCGCCCCGGCGGCGACGACCTCGGCGGCCAGCCGCTCGCGCGTCGCGTCCCCGTCCTGGAGCTGCACGCGGTAGAGCCCGTCCCGCTCGCGGTCCACGGCGCGGACGCCGACCACCCCCGCCAGCCGCGCCGGGAGCCCGCCGTCGTCGCGCGACACGCGAAGCCGGACGCTCTCGCTCTGGCCCAGACCGGCGGTGAGATTGTGCGTCGTGTCCTGCGCGACCACCTGCCCCTCGTTGATGATCACGACGCGCGAGCAGGTCATCGTGACCTCGGGCAGGATGTGCGTGCTCAGGATCACGGTCTGCTCTCCGCTGAGCCGCTTGATCTGCTCGCGGATGTCGTTGATCTGGCGCGGGTCGAGCCCCGAGGTCGGCTCGTCCAGGATCAGCACCGCGGGCTCGTGGATGACCGCCTGGGCCAGGCCGACACGCTGGCGGTAGCCCTTGGACAGGTGGCCGATCACGCGACTCGCCACGTCCTCCAGGCCGCACAGCTCGATCGACCGCTGCGTCTGCGCCTTGCGGCGCGCGCGCGGGACGCGCTTGATCTCGGCCACGAAGCGCAGGTACTTCTCGACGGTCATCTCGCGGTAGACCGGCGGCGCCTCGCAGAGGTAGCCGATGCTCGACTTCACGGCGAGCGGCCGCTCGGTGACGTCGTGGCCGGCCACGGTCGCCGTTCCCGAGGACGGCGGCACGTAACCGGTGATGATCCGCATGGTGGTCGTCTTCCCGGCGCCGTTGGGTCCCAGGAAACCCAGGATCTCGCCCCTGGCGACCCGGAACGAGATCTGCCAGATGGCGACCCGGTTGCCGTAGACCTTCGTGAGTCGATCGACCTCGACCATGGATTGCCCCGCAAAGCTGAAAACGAATCGTAAAGGATACGGTGCGCCGGATGAGCCGTCAACGACGGCGGCGCAGGTAGCGCTCGGCGAGCTCCTCGAGCGCCGGCGGGCGCGCGGAGCGCGTGTCGTGCCGGGCGGGCCGGGGGTCGGAGCCGGCCGGCCCCGAATCCGACGGCAAGTCGCCCGGGACGCCGAGCGGCCGCGCGGGCGGCGTGGCCCCGGAATCGCCGATCCGCACCCGGTAGCGCCGGATCGACAGCTCGGGATGGCCCGCGGCGAGGCGCGCGGCGAGCCCGGCCAGCGCGGGCGCGATCGCGTCGGCCCAGCGGGCGTCGTCGATCTCGATCTCCAGCACCCCGCGCGCCACCCGCCGCACCCGCGCCCGCTCGGCGAGGGGCTCGCCCACCACCTCTCGCCAGGCCTGGCCCAGTCTGAGGTCGCGCTCGCGCCGGGCCGGCAGCGCGCCGCCGCCGAGGCTGTCGGGACCCACGCGCTCGAACCCGCGGTTGTGCCGTCGCTGCGTCACGCTCGGCATTCTATCCTCCGCAGGCCGCGGTGCGCGCGACGCGGAAAAGGGAGCGGAGCGGGCCGGGATCCTTCCGGGGAGGGGAGGGCCGAAAAGGAGGGCGAGTCCCGGCCCGCTCCGTTCCGCGTGCGAGGGCGGCCGTGCCGGGGTCCGCCGCTCGCGTCCGGGCGCGGGGCCCGGACTCGGGGTCACGCCCCCGCGGACACTGCAAGATGGCCGCCAGCCCGTCGCGGCCGGGGAAAGGTCACGGCGACGCTCCCCGACGGGTTCGACCCGCCGCGGAACCGAAGCGAAATCGTGCGCGCGGTCACCGTTCGGTAACCGCCCTCACGATCCGCCGGCGTTGTCGCGACGGTGGCGGCGCCATTCGCGCACCGCGCGCTCGTGCGCAGCCAGGGTCTCGGAGAAACGGTGCCCGCCTTCCGGCGCGGCGACGAAGTACAGCTCCTGGCCCTCCGCCGGAAGGACCGCGGCCTCCAAGCTGCGGCGTCCGGGATTGCAGATCGGCCCCGGCGGCAGTCCCGGGACACGATAGGTGTTCCACGGCGAATCCAGCTCCAGGTGCCGGTAGCGCAGGTCGCGCACCGTTCGTCCCTCGCGGTGCAGGGCGTAGATCACGGTGGGATCGCACTGCAGCAGCATCCGTCGCGCCAGCCGGTTGTGGAACACGCGCGAGATCCGCTCGCGTTCGCCGTCGAGCGAGGTCTCCTTCTCGATCAGCGATGCCAGCGTGACCGCCTCCCGGAAGCCCAGCGAGACCCGGCGCGCCTGCTCGGCGTAGTCCGGCCCGATCTCGACGCGAAACCGCTCGACCATCGCCTGCACGATCCGCTGCGGGGACTCGCCGCGGGGGAAGCGGTACGTCTCGGGAAACACGTAGCCCTCGAGATCCGGCGCCGCGGGATCGAGGTCCCGGATCGGAGCGGGGTCGCGGAGCGCCGCCAGCAACGACGACTCCTCGGCCAGGCCCGTGGCCGCGATGCGCGCGGCGATCTGCTCGAGCACCAACCCCTCCGGGATCGTGAACGCGTGCAGCAGCACGTCGCCGCGGCGCAAGCGATCCAGCACCTCCAGCGGCGTGGCCGGGCGCTCGAAGCGGTACTCGCCCGCGTGGAGGCTCCCGGCGCCACCGCGCACCTGCAGCCATCCCCGCAGCAGCCCGGGCCGCCGGATCACGCCGGCCTCGGCCAGCCGCTCGAGCATCGCTCCCGCGGCGAGGCCGCGCGGCAGCTCGAGCGTCACCTGCTCCCCCGCCCAGCCCGCCCAGGGCGTCGTCAGCTCGCGCCAGGCCAGGCCCGCCGCCACGGCCACGGCGAGCACGCCGGCCGCCACGGCCAGCGCGAACGCCCGCGCGACCGTGCTCCTCACGCGCCCGGTCCCGGTCCCCCGGGGACCGCTCGGGCGTCCAGGTAGTTCTGCAGGATCAGCACGGCGCTCAGCGAATCGACGACCTGCCGTCGGCGGCGGCGACGCACGTCGGCGGCCACCATCACCCGCTCGACCTCGACGGTGCTCAGTCGCTCGTCCCACAGCACGACCGGCAGCTGGCGGACCCGGCCCCGCAAGCGCGCCGCGAACTGCTGCGCGTCGCGCGAGCGCTCCCCCGGCTCGCCGGACAGCAGCAGCGGATTGCCGATCACCACCGCCGTGACCCGGTGCTCGGCGACCAGCGCGGAGACCCGCTCGAGGTCCTTGCGGCCGCCGGTGCGCGGGAACGTCCCCAGCGGCTGCGCGGTGATGGCCAGCTCGTCGGACAGCGCCAGGCCGACCCGCGCCTCGCCCAGGTCGAGCGCGAGAACCCGGCCGGCCGGGTCGCTCACCGCGCGGCCTGGGTGCCCGTCGTCGCCGTCGCCTGCCCGCCGCCCTTCAACGCCTTCAGCTCGGCGTGAATGCCGTTGACATAGTCGAGCATCGGCTGGTTCGAAGGATAGACCGCGGACAGCATGTGCAGGTACGTCTCGGCGGACTGGATCCGCCGGTCGGCCTGCAGGTAGACCCGCGTCTCGCCGACGCGCTTGCCCTGGTTGCCGGCGTACAGCAGCCAGGCATCCCCCGCCTTCTCCTCGCGCACCGAGATCATCCCGCCGTAGGCGCCCACCACCAGGTCGATTCCCGGCACGCTCTGGACGATCCGCCGCGCCTCCTCCTTGTGCAGCGCGGCCAGCAGCACGACGACGTCCGCCTGCTTGCGGACCTCCTCGACGTACTGCGGCAGCGCCTCCTCGGGTTTGGCGATCACCAGGTTGCTGCCCTCCGGGCCGGCCTTGAGGAACAGCGGGTTGAACCGCGTCGCGCCGACCAGCCCGACCTTGAGCGATGCCGAGCCGTCGGGCGACTTGGCCTTGACGACCGTGTAGGGCTTGAACACCGGCTCCGCGGTGTCCTGCCGCACGATGTTGGACGAGATGAACGGAAGCCGGGCGCCCGCGGTCCGCTTGACGAACGCGTCGTAACCGATCACCAGCTCGCGGTCGCCCACGTTGGCCGCCGCATAGCCGAGCTGGTCCATCGCCCGCAGCAGCGCGTTGGTCTTGAGATCCCCCTCCGGCGTGGGATTGTCGGAGAAGTTGCCGCTGTCCACGATCAACAGCGGTGAGGCCGGAAACTGTTTCTGCAGCTCGTCGATCAGCCAGGCCCGCCGGGCCAGGCCCCCCGCGGGGGCCTTCTTTCAGCCGCAGGGGTCGAGATAGCCGATCACGTCGCCGGTGTACAGCACCTCCAGCGCCGGGGGCGCGCCGGGCTTGATCAGACCGCTGGCCTGTTGCGCCGCGGCCGGCGTCGCCACCAGCAGCAACAGCACCAGCCCGGCCGTGACGCCGTATTGCCTTCGGGTTGCAAGCATCTGTCCGGTCTCCTCCTCCGCCGGCCCGCGCCATCGCGGGTCGCAAGGTCATGCTTCGTCGGAACGCCACGGATTTCAAGTAAAAGCCGTGTATAAGGGCGCTCGGAACGCCCCGCCGGGCCACGCATTATAGTTCACGCGCGATGCGCGCCCCCGAGATCGTCCTGGCCTCCGCGTCCCCGCGCCGCCTGGAGCTGTTGCGGGCGCTCGGTCTGCGCGTGACGCCCCGGCCCTCGGGTCTCCCCGAGCCCGCGGACGGCGGCGCGCCGCCCGAGGAGCTGGTGGTGCGACTGGCGGAGCTCAAGGGCCGCCACGTGACGGGGCTGCTGCGGGAGGAGGGTCGTCGCGCGCTGGTTCTCGGCGCCGACACCGAGGTAGTCCTCGACGACACCACGCTCGGCAAGCCGCGCGACCCGGCCGATGCGGCGGCGATGCTGCGCCGACTCGCGGGGCGCGATCACGAGGTGCTGACCGGCGTCTACCTGGCGCGCACCGACGATGCCCGCGAAACGAGCGCGGTGTCGCGCACGCGCGTCCGTTTCCGCGACTACGACGAGCGCACGATCAAGGCCTACGTCCGGAGCGGCGAGCCGCTGGACAAGGCCGGCGCGTACGGGATCCAGGGTCGCGGCGTCCTGCTGACGGAGCGGATCGAGGGTTCGTGGAGCAACGTGGTCGGCCTGCCGCTGGAGCTGCTGCCGGAGCTGTTCCGGCACGTCGGGGTCGACCTGCTGGCGTTGCTGGACGGGACCCCGGAGCGCTAGTCGCCGCCGTCCCCGCCCGGTGCCGCGAGCTCCGCGGCGTCGGCCCAGGCCTCGACCGGGGGGCAAGCGCAGACCACGTTGCGGTCGCCGTGGACGTTGTCGACCCGCGCCACCGCGGGCCAGAACTTCGCCTCCCTGACCCACGGCGCGGGGAACGCCGCACGCTCGCGCGTGTACGGGCGGTCCCAGGCCTCGCCGGCGATCGCGCGCGCGGTGTGCGGCGCGTGCTTGAGCAGGTTGTTCGCGCGGTCGGCGCGACCCTGCTCGATCTCGCGGATCTCCTCGCGGATCGCGATCAGGGCGTCGCAGAAACGGTCCAGCTCCTCCCGCGACTCGCTCTCCGTCGGCTCGATCATCAGCGTCCCGGCGACCGGCCAGGACATCGTCGGCGCGTGGAAGCCGTAGTCCATCAAACGCTTCGCGATGTCCTCGACGCTCACGTCGGCCGACTCGCGCAACGGCCGGGGATCGATGATGCACTCGTGCGCGACCAGCCCGTGCCGTCCGCTGTACAGCACGTCGTAGTGTCCCCGCAGCCGCCGCGCCACGTAGTTGGCGTTGAGGATCGCCACCTCAGAGGCCCGCCGCAGGCCGTCCGCGCCCATCAGCGCGATGTAGGCGTAGGAGATCGGCAACACGCCCGGGCTGCCGTAGGGCGCCGCCGAGACCGGGCCGATGCCCTGCTCGCCGCCGACCACGGCCAGGGGATGCCGCGGCAGGAACGGTGCCAGGTGCGCCGCAACGCCGATCGGTCCCATCCCGGGTCCCCCGCCGCCGTGCGGGATACAGAAGGTCTTGTGCAGGTTTAGGTGACAGACGTCCGCGCCCAGCTCGGCCGGCCGGCACAGTCCGACCATCGCGTTGAGGTTCGCCCCGTCGAGGTAGACCTGCCCGCCCGCCTCGTGCACGATCCGGCAGACCTCCAGGATCCCCTCCTCGAACACGCCGTGGGTCGACGGGTAGGTCACCATCAACGCCGCGAGCCGCTCGCGATGCGCGTCGGCCTTCTGTCGCAGGTCGTCGAGGTCGATGTTGCCCTGCTCGTCGCAGCGCACCACCACGACCTGCATCCCGGCCATCGAGGCGCTCGCGGGGTTGGTGCCGTGGGCCGACTCCGGGATCAGGCAGACCCGGCGGCCCTCGTCGCCGCGGGAGCGGTGCCAGGCGCGAATCACCAGCAGCCCCGCGTACTCGCCCTGCGCTCCCGAGTTCGGCATCAGCGACACGGCCCCGAAGCCGGTGATCTCGCCGAGCCAGCGCTCCAGCCGCTCGCACAGCACCCGGTAGCCTTCGAGCTGCTCCGCCGGGGCGAACGGATGCACGTCGGAAAAGCCGGGCTCGCCGATCGGGTACATCTCGGCCGCCGCGTTGAGCTTCATGGTGCAGGAGCCCAACGGGATCATCGAGGTGTTGAGCGACAGGTCGCGCGCCTCGAGCCGGTGCGCGTAGCGCAGGAACTCGGTCTCGGAGTGGTAGCGCCGGAACACCGGATGCTCGAGCAGCTCGCCGCGCCGCCGCAGCGCGTCCGGAATGCCGGGCTGCTGCCGCTCGAGCCGCACCGCGAGCGCCTGCCGGTCGGGCTCGCCGCCGAAGGCCTCGATCAGCAGCGCCAGGTCCTCGATCTCGACCGGCTCGCCCAGGGCGATCCCGAGGTCGCCGTTGTCGTGGCGGCGCAGGTTGATCCCCCGCTGGGCCGCTCGCGCCAGCACCTCGTCGCTGCCGGGCGCTCGCGGCGTGACGCGCAGCGTGTCGAAGAACGGCGCGTCCGGCAGCGCGCAGCCCAGGCCGGCCAGCTCGTCGGCCAGCAGCCGCGCGTGCCGGTGAACGTGATCCGCGATCCGCCTCAGACCCCGCGGGCCGTGATACACCGCGTACATCGAGGCCACCACCGCCAGCAGCACCTGGGCGGTGCAGATGTTGCTGGTCGCCTTGTCGCGCCGGATGTGCTGCTCCCGCGTCTGGAGCGCCATCCGGATCGCGGGCTGCCCGTCCGCGTCGCGCGAGACCCCGACCAGGCGGCCGGGCAGTTGACGCAGGTGCTCGCGCCGCGCGGCCATGAACGCGGCGTGCGGGCCGCCGCCGAACAGCGGAACGCCGAAACGCTGGGAGCTGCCGATCGCCACGTCGGCGCCCAGCTCGCCGGGCGAGCGCAACAGGGTCAGCGCCAGCAGGTCGGTGGCCACGACGACGCGCGCCCCCGCCGCGTGCACGCGCTCGGCGAAGCCCGCCGGGTCGGGCAGCCGGCCGTCGCTCGCCGGGTATGCCAAGAGCGCGCCGAACAGCCCGGGACCGGGCTCGTACGTCGCCGGGTCGCCGACCACGACCTCGAATCCCAGCGGCTCGGCCCGCGTCTGCACCACCGCCACCGTCTGCGGGTGGCAGTGCTCGGAGACGAAGAACGTCGCCCGATCGTCGCCCCGCCGCAGCAGCCGGTGGCACAGCGTCATCGCCTCGGCCGCCGCGGTGCCCTCGTCGAGCAACGAGGCGTTCGCGACCTCCAGGCCGGTCAGGTCGCTGACCAGGGTCTGGAAGTTCAGCAGCGCCTCGAGCCGGCCCTGGGAGATCTCGGACTGGTACGGCGTGTACGCGGTGTACCAGCCGGGGTTGTCGAGCACGACGCGCCGGATCACCGGCGGCGTCACGCACTCGTGGTATCCCAGGCCGATGAAATTCCGGCAGCGCGCGTTGCGGTCGGCCAGCTCGCCCAGCTCGGCGAGCACCTTCGGCTCGCTGCGCGGCGGCTCCAGCCGCAGCGGCCGCGTGGTGCGGATGGCGGCCGGCACGACGCGCTCGACCAGCTCGTCCAGCGAGCGCAGCCCCAGCAGCTCGAGCATCGCTTCGATGTCGTCGGGGCGGGGTCCGATGTGGCGCTCGACGAATCCGTGCGGTTCGACCGCGGAGGTACGATCGTGTGTGGGCATCGAGTCCTCGACGCGCGTGTCTCGGCGTGTCCCGGTCCGGCGGGGAGCCGTCCGGTCGCTCATGATTACACTTTTCCGGGGGCCCTGCTAGCGCAGCGCCCGTGTGCCCGGACCGGCCTCAGGACTCGGTGAACTTCTCGTACGCCGCGGCGTCCATCAGGCCGTCGAGCTCGGACGGGTCGGAGAGCTGCAGCTTGCAGTACCAGCCCTTGTCGTGCGGATCCTGGTTCAACGTCTCGGGCGAGCCGTCCAGGTCGGCGTTGACTTCCAGCACGATCCCGGTGACCGGGGAGAACACCTCCGCCACCGCCTTGACCGACTCGATCGTCCCCAGGACCTCTTCGCGCGTGACCTGCTTGCCCTTCTCCGGCAGCTCGACGAACACGATGTCTCCGAGCTCGCGCTGCGCGAAGTCCGTGATGCCGAGCGTCGCCGTCTCGCCGTCGACCCGGATCCACTCGTGCTCCTTGGTGTACTTACGATCGGTCGGAAACATCGCTCTCCTCCTCGCCCGTCCGGCGAATCACGGGGTGGCGGGCCGCTTGTAGAACGGAGTGGCAACCACCACCGCGGGCTCGGCGCGCCCGCGGATATCGATCGCGATCTCGCTGCCCGGCTGCGCCGCTTGGAGCGGCAGGTAGGCCAGGCCGATGTTTTTTTCCAGGAACGGAGCGAACGAGCCGCTGGTGACGCGCCCCACCTCGCGGCCGCCCAGGAGCGCCGGGTGGCCGTGGCGCGCGACGCGCCGCCCGCGCATCTCGAAACCGACCAGCCTGCGCTCGACGCCACGCTCCTTCTGTCGCGCCAGGGCGTCGCGGCCGATGAACTCGCCCTTCTTCAGCTTGACGATCCAGCCCAGGTCCGCCTCCAGCACCGTCGTCGTCTCGTCGATGTCGTTGCCGTAGAGCGCCATCCGCGCCTCGAGGCGCAGCGTGTCGCGAGCGCCGAGCCCGACCGGGACCAGTCCGTGGGGGTGGCCGCTTTCCATCAGCCGGTTCCAGATCCGCTCCGCGGCCCCGGCCGGCGCGTAGATCTCGAAGCCGTCCTCGCCGGTGTAGCCGGTGCGCGAGACGATGCACTCCGCCCCTTCCAGCGCCGGGCGCTCGAACGCGTAGTAGCGCAGACCGCCGAGGTCCGCGGCGACCAGCGGGCCGAGGATTGCCGCGGCGCGGGGTCCCTGGAGCGCGATCAGGGCCCAGGCGTCGGACTCGTCGCGCACCTCGGCGTCGAACCGGGGCGCGTGCTCGAGCACCCAGGCCAGGTCCTTGTCGCGGTTCGCCGCGTTGACGACCAGCAGGAACTCCTGCTCGCCGAGGCGGTAGACCAGCAGGTCGTCCACGAACGTCCCGGCCGGAGTCGTCAGCGCGCTGTACTGCGCGCGGCCGGGGGGCAGCTTGGCGGCGTTGTTGGGCGTCAGGTGCTGCACCAGGTCCAGCGCCTGCGGGCCCCCGACGCGCAGCTCGCCCATGTGACTGACGTCGAACAGGCCGGCACGCTTGCGCACCGCGAGGTGCTCGTCGATCACGCCGGAATACTGCACGGGCATGCGCCACCCGGCGAACTCGACCATCCGGGCGCCCGCGGCCTCGTGCGCGGCGCGCAGCGGGGTCTCTTTGATCTCGGAGCTGCTCGGCACGACGGGTTCCCTCGGGTGGCGCCCCGGAAAAAGGGCCGATGGTAACACAGCGGCCCGGCGTTCCCTCAGTCCGCGGCGGCCTCGCACACCGCCTCGGCAACCGCCGCATCGTCGGGCGAGCGCGCGACCCGGTCGGCCGGGAGTCCCTCCGCCGCCAGCGCCGCCGCGGTGACCGGACCGATCGCGATCCGCAGGAGCTTCGCCAGCCCCCGGCGGCAAGCCGGGAGCGCGGCGCCGGCGGCATCGAGCAACGAGCGCAACGTCGACGGCGAGCTGAACACCGCCACCGTATAGCGGCCGCCCGCGACGCGCGCGGCGGTCTCGGCGGCGCCCGGGTGGGGCACGGTGCGGTAGAACGCGACCGCATCCACCGCGGCGCCCGCGCTCTCCAGCTCTTCGATCAGCACCGGCCGGGCGGTCTCAGGTCGGACCAGCAGCACCCGCGTGCCGGCCACACCCCGGGCACAGAGCTCCGCCGCCAGCCCTTCCGACCGGCTGTCGCGGGCCACCAGCGCGGGAGCGAGCCCGGCGCGTTCCGCGGCGGCCGCCGTTCCCGGCCCGATCACCGCGATGCGGAGCCCCGCCGGCGTTCCTCCGCCCGCCGCGGCGGGGGCCTCGCGGGTGAAGAACCGCACACCGGTCGGGCTGCTCAGGACCACCCAGTCGTAGCGGTCGAGCCGGCCCACGGCCTCGCGGACGGCCGCTCGATCCCGCGGCGCCTCGAACGCGATCGTCGGCCGCAGCTCGACGCGCGCGCCGAGCCGGGTCAGCCGCTCCGCCAGCGCGTCGCCGCGCCCCTCCGGCCGGGTGACCAGGACGGCCCGGCCGGCGAGCGGGCCGGGACGCGTGCTAGACGCCATCGACGCCCGCGGCGCGCCGCGCCGCATCGAGCAGCTCGCCGGCGCCGGCCTCGAGCATCCGCTCGGCGACCGCGGCGCCGATCTTCTCGGCATCGCCGAGCGGGCCCTCGGCGGCGTCGCGGAGCAGCTGGCAACCGTCGGCGTCGCCGACGACCGCGCGGAGGCTCAACCGCTCGTCCTCGACCACGGCGTAGGCCGTGGCCGGGGCGAGACAGCCGCCGCCCAGCCGGTGCAGGAACGCGCGCTCCGCGGCCACCGCGCGGGACGACGCCGGATGGTCGAGCGCCGCGGCGCGACGGCGCGTCTCGGCGTCGGCGACGCGGGTCTCGACGCCCAGGGCTCCCTGGCCGGCGGCCGGGAGACACACCTCGGGCTCCAGCGGCCGTACGGGGACCGAACGGATCCCGAGGCGCTCGATACCGGCCACCGCCAGCACCAGCGCGTCGAAGCGCCGCTCGCGCAGCCGCTCGACCCGCGTCGGCACGTTGCCGCGGACCGGGACCACCCGCAGGTCGGGACGCACCGCCAGGAGCTGACAGCGGCGCCGGTAGCTGCCCGTGGCCACGGTCGCTCCGCCCGGAAGCTCCTGCAACGTCCGCCCGTCGAGCGTCAGCAGCGCGTCGCGCGGGTCGTGGCGCGCCGGCACGGCCGCGACCACGAGACCCTGTGGTTGCTCGGTCGGCATGTCCTTGAGACTGTGCACCGCCAGGTCGACGCGCTCGTCGAGCAGGGCGCGCTCGATCTCGCGCACGAAGACGCCCCGGCCCTGGAGCCCTTCGATCGGCACCGTGTGGTCGCGGTCGCCGTGGGTGCGGATCACCTGCTGCTCGATCTCGAGCCCCGGGTGGAGCTTGCCCAGCAGGTCGGCGACGTGAGCGGCTTGCCAGCGGGCCAGATCGCTGCCCCGCGTGCCGAGGATCACTCGCGCCATCAGGACTCCTTGCCCCCGCGCAGCGCGCGGAACGGTCCGCGCCCTTCACGGTCGTCGTCGCCGGCGGGCCGCTCCCCGTCGGCCGTGGGCCGGGACCCGTCGGCCTCGCCGCGCCCGCGGCGCCGTCCCGCGTCGCCGGAATCGCCGCGACCCGGGCCGTCGCGACCGCCGCGCCCGTCCGGCACGAACAGCTCCTGCATCAGCCGCGTCGTGGAGACCAGGTCACCGCGCTCCGCCGCGGCCTTGAGGTGGCGGATCGGACGGTGCAGGATCTTCTGGAGCACCGCCCGCGTCAGCTCCTGCACCGCCGCATCCTGGTCCGGGGTCAACGGACCGAGGCGGCGCCGGAATCGCTCCACCTCGCGGCGCCCCAGCTCGAGGACGGCTTCGCGCATCGAGACGATCGTCGGGGCGACCGCCAGCGACTGGTGCCAGCGCTCGAACGAATCGACGCCCACCGTCACCAGCTCGCGCGCCGCGGCTGCCGCCTGGTTGCGGGCTTCCATGTTGTTGTCCACCACGCCCTGCAGGTCGTCCACGTCGTAGAGGTAGGCGTTGTCGAGCTCGTTGACCGCGGGATCGATGTCCCGCGGGACGGCGATGTCGATCAACAGCAACGGCTTGCCGCGCCGGGCGCGCAACGCGCGCTGCACGTCGTCCTTGCCCAGGATCTGGTTCATCGCCCCGGTGCCGCTGATCACGATGTCCACACGCTCGAGGTGCTCGCGCGAGCGGTCCCAGTTCGCGGCATGGCCGTCGAAACGGCGGGCCAGGGTCTCGGCACGGTTGTAGGTGCGGCTCGAGACCACCACCCGGCCGACGCCGTGGGCCCGCAGGTGCGTGGCCACGAGCGCCGCCATCTTGCCCGCGCCGAGCAGCAGCGCGGTCCGCCCCGAGAGCTTGCCGAAGATGCGCTCGGCGAGCTCGACCGCGGCCGAGGCGACCGAGACGGGGTGCCGCGAGATGCCCGTCTCCGTGCGCAGCCGCTTGGTCGTCGCCAGTGCCTGGCGCAGCAGCCCTTCCAGCACCGTGCCCGTCGTCCCGGCCTGCTGCGCCGCGCGGTAGGCGCGTTTGACCTGGCCGGTGATCTGCGGCTCGCCGAGGATCATCGAGTCGAGACCGCCGGCCACCTCGAACAGGTGCCGCACGGCGTCGCGGCCGAGGTAGTGGTAACCGTAGCGGTCCAGCTCCTCGTGGGTCACCGCCGCGTGCTCGGCGAGGAATCCGCGCACGGCGTCGAGCCCTGCCGACGGCCCCTCGGCGCGCACCAGGATCTCGACCCGGTTGCAGGTGGAGAGGATGAACGCCTCGTGGACCGCGGCGTGTCCGGCCAGCTTGCGCAGCTCGCGGTCGAGCTCCTCCTCGGTGAACGCCAGCCGCTCGCGCACCTCGACCGGGGCGCTGCGGTGGTTCAGGCCGAGCAGCACCAGCATCAGAACGAGATCCCCAGCACCGTCAACAGGCCGAACGCGAAGCCCGCGATGGTGAGGTACGCGGACTTGCGGCCGCGGAGCCCGAGAATGCTGCGCGAGAACAACACCACCGCGAACACGCCCCACGCCAGCAGCGGCGAGGTCTGCTTCAGCTCGGCGCTGATCAGCCGCTGGTGCAGGTTGGTGTTGACGACCACGCCGGTCGCGATGCCCAGACTGAGCAGCAGGAACCCCAGCGACAGCGCCAGCAGGCCGATCCGGTCGCAGCTGTCCAGGGACGGCAGCCGCTCGAGCACGTTCAGCCGGCGCTTGGACTTCAGCAGCCGGTCCAGCACCAGGTAGATCACCGCCATCCCGAACGCCACGGTCAGGATCGCCAGGCCGACGGTTGCGCTGGCGGTGTGGAACAGGAACCACCCTCCGCGTCCGGCCTGCGGCGTCGCCGCGGCCGCGGGCAGCAGTCCCAGCGACCCGAACGCCGCAAGCGCCGCGATCGGAGGCAGCACCAGCCCCAGCGCCTGGACCCGCCAGCGCAGCCAGACCACGAGGTGCGAGGTCAGGATCGCCCAGCTGAGCATGAGCAGGAACTGCCCGAGGTTCGTGATCGGCAGGCTGCCCACGCCCTGGCCCTGACGGACGATCGCCAGCAGCTCCAGCAGCCAGGCCCCCGCGAACACCGCGACCGATGCGGCGCGGCTCGAATCGGAGCGATAGGTCGTGCCGACGGCGGCCAGGAAGATGCCGCTCACCAGCAGGACCAGCGCGGCCGGTAGCCATAGCGAACCCACGGCGAGCAGGCTATCATCCCGAATTTTCGGGCTCAACAAGGTTCGGGAGCGCCGGCGTCGTCAACACCGGGGCCCCAACCGGGACGGTGCGGCGGGTCGGTTCGAGGGAAAGCAGCGAGTCGTGTGAGGAACGAAGGCAGGACCGGGGCGGTCCCGGATCGACCCGGTTCGATGGAAGGAGACCCGCCGGCACCGATCTCACGAAACTCCCGTGCCGCTCACTCGCGGGGCTCCTCCGGCGGAGGAGGATCCGCCGGCGCCAGCAGGGCCTCCACCTCCCGAAGCGCCGCATCCTGCGCGGCCGCCAGCCCGCGGTAGCGCCTGAGGTCCAATAGACCCAGCCGCCGGGCCAGGTAGAGGTAGTAACGGCCTTCCAGCAGCCCGGCCCGCGCGCTCTCCAGGCAGCGCCGCTCCGCGTCGCCTCCAGGGCGGCTCGCCGAGGCGGCCACGACCGCCCCGCCGCTGCGGGCCGCGGTGCGCCGGATCTCGCGCGCCAGGTTCTCCCCGTCGTGCGAGCGCAGCTGCCGCGCCGCCCGGAATGCTTCCAGGGTGAACGCGTCGGCGGCGCGGAACGTCCGCAACCGCCGCTCGGTCGAGGTCGCCGTGATCAGAGTCTCCATCGCCCGCTCCTCGTGTCGTAGCGCCAGACGCGCACCCGTGCGCTCCGGCCGTACAGCACCACCGCGTAGAGACGCCGGCGCCGGTCGGTGACGTAGATCGTGCCGCTCGACGCGGTTCCGAGCGGGCTGAAACTGACCAGATCCGATCGACCGAAGCGCACCGGGTCGTCCAGGTCGTCGATCCACCCCGGCCCGGGCGGGATCACCGGGATCCGCTCCGCGGGCGGGAAACCGATCGAAACGTGCTCGTGGCTCGATTCGAGACGGTGGGGTCCGGCAACCACGGGATCGACGCCGCGCTCGATCTCCGCGGTGCGCAGCCCGTTGCCGTTCCCGTCGCGCACCTCCCACCAGGACCAGCCTCGCGTGTCGCGGACGAAGCGCAGGCCGTGCGTCGTTCCGCGGGCGACGCTGCGCCAGCGCAGCCCGTGGAACGTCCCGGCCAGGTGGCGCGCGCCCGCGGCCGCGCGTCCGTTCGTCGCCAGGTCGGCCAGCGAGGGAACGGCGGCCGCGAGCCCGACCCCGATCAGCACGACCGCGACCAGCAGCTCGGGCAGGCTCGCCCCGCGCCATCGCCCGGTCACGCTCACGCCTACCGCGGCTCGGAGACGGTCAGGTAGGGCTTGAGCTTCTGGAACGACTTCTCGCCGATGCCGCGGATCTTGAGCAGGTCCTCGACCCGCCGGAACGGGCCGTGGCTCTCGCGGAACTCGATGATCCGTTTGGCCAGCGCCGGCCCGATTCCCGGCACCTTGATCAGCTCGCTCTCTCCGGCGCGGTTGAGATCGACCTGCAGCTCGGCCCGCGTGCCCGTGCGCTCCCCCGCCGGGGCCGGACCGGCGGGCTGCGCGGCGGCGGCCGTCATGACGAGGCAGGAAAAGACCACCATCCACACCGCAAGCACTCTCGGAAGCCTGGAACGCATCGCACCTCCCTTGGCGTATCCGCCGCCACCCGGTGTTGCCCGGCCCCGGAGCGCCCGCCGCGCGGCGCGGGTGGCTGCCGCCGCGAAGAGGGACGTTGCGCCGGACGCCGCCTCCGCACGGAGGCGACGCGGCGGGTCAGAGCAACGACGGTGCCAGGGAAAAAGCCGGCGGCGGGCCGGAGGCGCGACGCCCCGGCGTCCACGCGCGGACGTTGCACCGGACGCCGCCGCCCGGCCGCGGACGCGGCGCTAGGAAGCCGAGGCGGTCTTGATCAGGTCGAAGGTGATGATCAGGCCGAAGAACGCCAGCAGGAACAACAGCCCGACCTGGATCACGCGCTCCTTGATCCGCTGCGACAGGTCGCGGCGCATCGCGCCCTCGATGCCGAGGATCAGGATGTGCCCGCCGTCGAGCACCGGGATCGGCATCAGGTTGAGGATCCCGAGCTGCAGGCTGATGAAGGCCAAGAAGCCGAGCAGCGTCTGCACGCCCCCGGTGACCGCCTGGAACGAGATCTGCGCGATCTCGATCGGCCCGGAGAACGCGCGCAGCGAGTTCGGCATCGACAGCGACAGCACCTCGCGCAGCACCCGGCGCGCCACGCGGTCCAGCACCACGAACAGCGTCGTCGACATCTCGACGTTGATCCTCAGCGACGCGGCGAGGGCCTCGCCGACGGAGAAGTCGCGATGGACCACCTCGGTCGAGCCCAGGCTGACCCCGATCATCCCCTGGCCGCGCTCGCTGCGGGGCGTGACGGGGATCTCGAGCAGCTCCTCGCCCCGCCGGACATCGAGCAGCAGGGTCTTGCCGGCGTTGCCCGCGAGCAGGATGTGCAGGTCGACCAGCCCGATCGGCCGCTGTCCGCCGGCGCCGACGATCACGTCGCCCGTCCGGAGACCGGCCTGTTTGGCCGGCCCGTCGAGCACCTGGCTGATCAGCGCCTGTCCGGGGGTCCGGTCGGGATAGGTCTCCCAGCCGGGATCGCCCAGGCGGTACTTGGGATCGGGGCTCGGCTCGAGCTGCAGACGCACCTGCTCGCCGCCGCGACCCACCAGCAGCTGCACGACGCTGTCGGGGCTGAGCTGGATCTCGCTCATCAGGGCGCGGCTGTCGCGGGCGTCCCGGCCCGCGACCTCGAGCAGCCGGTCGCCCAGCTCGACGCCCGCGGCCTCGGCGGGCGATCCCTCGTAGACGCGGACCACGACCGGGTGGGCGTCCTCGGGAACCGGGACCTCGTCCACGCCCCAGACCAACAGCACCAGGAAGACCAGGAACAGCGCGAGCACGATGTTCAGGGTCGCCCCCGCCACATAGACCACGAAGCGTTGCCAGCGGGGGCGCGACAGGAACTCCTCGGGGGCGCCGCTGCGGTGCTCGTCCGCCTCGTCGCCGTGGAGCCGCACGTAGCCCCCGAGCGGAATCGCCGAGATGCGGTAGTCGGTGCCGCCCCGGCGAACGCCGAACAGCCGCGGCCCCAGGCCGATCGAAAACACCGGAACGCCGATCCCGAACGACTTGGCGGCGATGAAGTGCCCGAACTCGTGGATCACGATCAGGGGGCCGAGCACCAGCAGGAAGGCGCCGACGACCTTGACGAACTCGAACACGTGATCCATCGACTGCCGCTCCTTGCCTGCCCCGCGCCGCACGCGCTCCCGAGGGCATGCTACCGCCCGGCCCAGGCGAAAGCCAGCCGCGGCGGCGCCGGCCCCCCGTCCGCTCAGCCCGCGCCGGCCAGGCCCAGCAGGTGGTGCGCGTAGTAGTAGTAGAGAACGGGCGCGGAGAACAGCAGGCTATCGGTGCGGTCCAGCACCCCGCCGTGACCCGGCAACAGCCACGACGAGTCCTTGGCCCCCGAGGCCCGCTTGACCATGCTCTCGGTCAGGTCGCCGAAGATGCTGGCCAGGCCCAGCACCAGGCCCAGCACGACCGCGTCGGCCAGCGTCAGACGCGTGAAGAACCATACGCTCGCCACCAGCGCGCCCGCGACGCTCGCCGCCAGCCCGCCCAGGGCCCCCTCCCAGCTCTTCTTGGGCGAGATGCGGGGCGCCATGCGGTGGCGACCGATCATCGTCCCCACGTAGAACGCGGCCGTGTCGGCCAGGATCACGCAGAAGAACAGCAGGTACACCAGGTCCTTGCCGTCCTCGCCGGGCACCGCGCGCAGCCGGGACAGGAAGCTCAGCGACAGCCCGACCAGCACCACCGGCAGCAGCGTGCTCCAGGTCGCCGCGAGCATCGCCTCGGGGTCCGGTCGCCTCCAGAACGCCACCACCGGCGTCGCCACGGTGATCACGGCCAGCGGCAGCAGCACGTCGAGCGACGGCCTCAGTCCCGAGGCGCTCCAGACCAGGGCCAGCGCGCAGACCAACCCGAGCGACTTGAGCGGACGCGCCCCGCGGCGCTCCAGCAGCCGGTAGCACTCCCAGGTGCCCAGCCCCACCGCGGCGGCGACGAGCAGGTGGAACATCCACGCGGGCCCGACCTCCGTGACCGGCCAGAGCACGGAGAGCAGGACGGCGGCCGTGACGATTCTGAGCATCGTGGCGCGCGATGGTAATGCCGATCTTGCGCCCGTTCAAGGACTTCGGCCGCGTCGCCGCCTCAAGCGGCCCCGTATCCCCGGGGGTGCTCGCGGTGCCAGTTCCAGGCCGTCTCGACGATCCGCTCCAGCTTGCGCAGCTGCGGTCGCCAACCCAGCCGGCGGGCGGCGCGCTCGGAGGAGGCGACCAGGATCGCCGGATCGCCCGGCCGCCGCGCGGCGACGGCGGTCTCGGGACGCGTGCCGGTGACGCGGCCGACGGCGTCGATCACCTCGCGCACCGAGAAGCCCTCGCCGTTGCCGAGATTGATCGACTCGGCCTCGAGGCTGCCCTCCTCCATCGCCTCGACCGCCAGGCGGTGGGCCTGGGCGAGGTCGTTGACGTGGACGTAGTCGCGCACGCAGGTGCCGTCGGTGGTGGGATAGTCGTCGCCGAAGATCGGGACCGGGTCGCCGTCGCCGGAGAGCACCTTGCGCAGCAGCCGCGGGATCAGGTGCGTCTCGGGATCGTGGTCCTCGCCGATCCCCCCGCCGGGGTCGGCGCCGGCGGCGTTGAAGTAGCGCAGCGCGACGTAGCGCACGCCGTAGGCGCGGTGGAACCAGGCCAGCGCGCGCTCGAAGGCCAGCTTGGTCTCGCCGTAAGGATTGGTCGGAGCGCGCGGGTGGTCCTCGTCGATCGGCACGTCCACCGGGTCGCCGTAGACCGCGGCGGTGCTCGAGAACACCACCCCGCGCACGCCGCTGCGGCGCACCGCGTCGAGCAGCCGCAGGCTCTTGTCGAGGTTGTTGCGGTAGTACTTCGCCGGTTCCTCGACCGACTCTCCGACCTGGCAGAACGCCGCCATGTGCACGACGAACTCCACGTCGCCGGAATCGAGCGCCCGGCCGAGCAGCTTCGGATCGGCGAAGTCGCCCTCGATCAGCTCGGCGTCTTCCGGCAGCGCGGCCCGGTGCCCCTCCGACAGGTCGTCCAGCACCACGACGTCGCGATCGTTCCGGCGCAGATCGCGCACGATGTGGCTGCCGATGTAACCCGCGCCCCCCGTGACCAGGATCCTGCCCACGTGCTCACCCCCCGGGCGCGTCCGCGGCGCCGCGCGCCATGCTAACAGTTCGACCGGAACGCGTCGGGGTCAAGCTTGCTCGCCCTCGTAGCGCACCCGTTCCAGGCACAGACCCTGCGGCGCGGCGGTCGGCCCGGCCAGCCGGCGGTCGCGCCGCTCCAGCACCTCGGCCACCCGTGACGGCGGCAGGCGTCCCGAGGCGATCGCGAGCAGCGTTCCGACCAGGTTGCGCACCATGTGGTTGAGGAAGCCGTCGGCGGTGAACGTGAACAGGCCCTCGTCGTCCCGCGGCTCGTCGTAGCTCGCCGCGGTCAGCTCGCGGACCCGGTTGTCCACGCTGCACGCCGCTCCGGCAAAACCCGACCAGTCGCGGCGTCCCGGCAGCAGCGCCAGCCCCTGCCCGAGCGCCGCGCGATCGAGGCCGTGCGGCCAGTGCAGCGCGTGGCGGGTGCGGAACGGGTCGCCCGCGAGCGTGCGGTCCAGCCGGTACGTGTAGGTCTTCGACCGCGCGTCGCCACGCGCGTCGAAGCCGGGCGGCACGGTCGCCACCCGCAACGGCCGCAGGTCCGCGGGCAGCATCCCGCGCAGCGCATGGGCCACGGCGCCGTCGTCCAGCCCGGTCGTGAGGCGCGCGTCGGCGACCTGGCCGCGGGCGTGAACGCCGGCGTCGGTGCGGCCGGCGCCGCGGACGCGCACCGGCCGGTCGCCGTCGATGCGCCCGAGCGCGGCCTCCAGCACGCCCTGCACGGTGCGGCGGTCGGGCTGGAGCTGCCAGCCGTCGAAGTCCGTTCCGTCGTAGGCCAGGTCGATGCGGACTCTGCGTGACACCCGGAGCCCCGGCTCAGCCCGTGGCGGGGTGGAACCGCACCCGCCTCGCCGCGGTATCGATCTCGGTGCGCCCGCCCAGCGGCAACGTGCGCTTGTGCCGGACGTGCCCGGCCGGCAGCCCGGTGACCACCGGCACGCCGAGCGGCAGGAACGTCTCGCGCAGCAGCTCGCCGAGGTCGCGATCGGGCGGGAAGCGGCGGCGCGGCGCCGGCACCAGCCCGCCCAGCAGCACGCCGCGGACCCGGGCCAGCGCCCCGGTGGAGCGAAGCTGGGTCAGCATGCGATCGAGCCGGTAGGTCTCCTCGCCGACGTCCTCCAGGAACAGCACCGCGTCGCGCAGGTCGGGGGCCCAGCGGGTGCCCCAGAGGTGGCTCAGCACGGTCAGGTTGCCGCCGGCCAAGGGCCCTCTGGCCCGGCCCGGCGCCAGCACCTGCCGGGGCCGCAGCCGCTGGGTCAGCGCCTCGCCGCGCAGCCCCGCCCGCAGCGACGGCCGGTGGAACGCGGCCGGATCACCCAGCTCCGAGACCACCGGGCCGTAGAGGCACGGGCAAGCCGTGCGGCTCAGCGCCGCCGCGAACAGCGCGGTCACGTCGCTGTAGCCGATCAGCGGCTTGCCGGACCGTCGCAGCGCCCGCCAGTCCACGCGCTCGAGCAACCGCGCCGCGCCGTAGCCGCCGCGCGCGAACCAGATCGCGTCCACGCCGGCGTCCCGGATCACCGCGTCGAGGTCGGCGGCCCGCTGCTCGTCGCTCCCCGCCAGGTAGCCGGCGCGGTCGAGCACGTGCTCGCCGGTCACGACGCGAAAGCCCATCCGCCCGAGCGCGGCGAGTCCGGCCGCGAGCGGCCTGCGGCGCACGGCGAAACCGGGGGAGACGACGGCGACCGTGTCGCCGCGTTCCAACAACGGCAAGAGCTTCCCTCCTACCGGCCCCCCGGCCACCCGGGCGCCGGTAGGAAAGGGGCCGACCGAGCCGATCGTAAGCCGAATTCTGTTCCCCGCGAGGGGGACGGCCATTCGTCTCGGAGCGGGGTCTCCCCCGCCCTCCAGCGACCTACCCGGGAGCCTCGGCCGGGCCAGCCTGAAGCGCTCCCCTATTCGGTCTTGCTCCGCGTGGGGTTTACCGAGCCGCCGGCGTCGCCGCCGGCGCTGGTGCGCTCTTACCGCACCGTTTCACCCTTACCTGCCGCGGAGTGAGACGCGCCACGTGGTGGCACGTGACGATCCGCGGCCGGCGGTCTGCTCTCTGTTGCACTTTCCGTCCCGTCACCGGGCCTGGGAGTTACCCAGCACGCTGCCCTGCGGAGTTCGGACTTTCCTCCGCGGCACCCGCCGCGGCGACCGTCTCCTCGACTCTGTCAGCCCCACCATTATAACGAAAGCCGCCGGGCGGACGGTCCCACGGCCCCGCGATCACCGCAGCTCGGGCAGGAAAGCGCGAAGCGCCGCCGTCGGGATCGCGCCCTCGCGCAGCACCCGCGCCCGGGGGCCGGTGATGTCGAGCACGGTCGAGGGGGCGCCGCCGGGTGTGGGGCCGCCGTCCAGGATCAGGTCGAGGCCGTCGGCGAAGGCCCGCGCGACCTCGGCCGGGGTGCGGCACGGGGGCTGGCCGTGGAGATTGGCGCTGACGCCGGTGATCGGCCGGCCGAGCCCGGCGGCGACCCGCCGGGGCAGCGCCAACCCCGGGACGCGGCACCCGACGGTCCCGCGCCCGCCCGAGACGACCGCCGGCAGCCGGTCCCCGGCCGGCACCACGAGCGTCAGCGGGCCGGGCCAGAACCGCTCGGTCAGCGTGTCGAAGCGCTCGGGCAGCGTCGCGGCGATCTGGTCCACTTGGGACCGGTCGGCGATCAGCAGCAGCGCCGGCGATCCGGGGGGCTTGCCCTTCAGCTCCTGGACCCGCGTCACGGCGTGCTCGTCCAGGGCGTCGGCGGCGAGTCCGTAGAACGTCTCGGTGGGCAGCGCCACGACGCCGCCGCGGCCGAGCACGGTCACGGCCTCCCGGATCCTGTCCTCCCTCGGCTCCGAGGGGCTGACCGACAGCACACGAGCGGGCATCTCAGGGTCGCTCCACGGGCGCTTGGTCGCCGAGCCGCGGAAGTCTAACATGGCGCCGAAGCACCACGGAGACCGCACGTGACGCCGCAAACGGAGCCCCTGGGACGCCGCCATCCGCTCGTGCGCCGGCTGCGCACGTTGAAGCGCGACCGCGCCGCCCGCGACCGCGAGCAGGTCATCGTCGGCGAAGGGTTGCACCTGGCCGGGGAGGCGCTGGCCAGCGGCGCCGAGGTCGAGCTGGCGCTGGTCTCGCCTCGAATCGAGACGGTCCGCGGGGGCACCGAGCTGCGGCACCGGCTGGAGCAGGCCGGCGTCGAGCTCTACACCGTCGCCGACGACGTGCTGCGCGGCCTGCAGGACGCGCGGTCGCCGCAGCCCGTGCTGGTCGTCGTGCGCCGCCGTCCTCCGTCGTGGGACGCGCTGTGGGCGGCCCGCGCCGACGTCGCTCCGTTGATCCTGGCGGCGTGCCGGGTCCAGGACCCCGGCAATCTCGGCGCGATGCTGCGCACCGCCGATGCCGCGGGGGCGAGCGGATTCGTGGCCGTCGGCGAGGGCGCCGACCTCGGCCACCCGCGCACGGTACGCGCGACCATGGGCTCGTGCTTCCGGCTGCCCGCGATCCCGGCGGCTCCCGAGCAGTTGCTGGAGTCGCTGCGGGCGCGCGGGGTGGTCGCGCTCGGCAGCGATCCCGCGCACGGCATCCCCTACGACCGCTTCGACTACCGCCAGCCGGTGGCGCTGCTGCTGGGCGGCGAGGGCGGCGGCCTGCCGGCCGAGCTGCGGCACCGGGTCGACGCCGTGGTCTCGATTCCGATCGCCGCGGGCGTGGACAGCCTGTCCGTCGGCGCGGCCACGGCGGTGCTGATGTTCGAGGCCGCGCGGCAGCGGCGCGGGGGGTCACCGGCCGAATCAGCGCTGGCGGCGAATGATCCGTAGGCGACCGCGGCGGTCCTGCGGGACGCGCTCGCGCGGGGCGGGCGGGTCCGGCTTCGGCGTGGGCGGCTCCGGCTCGGGAGGCGCCGACGCCTCCTCGACCGTCCCCCGCTCGCGGTCGGCCGACGGCACGGTGAACGAGAACACCGACCCGCGCCCCTCCTCGCTCTCGGCGCGGATCGTGCAGCCGTGCAGCCGCAGCAGGTCGCGCACGATCGCCAGGCCCAGGCCGCTGCCCGGCTCGCGCTCGGCGGCCGCACCGCTGCGGTAGGCGCGGTCGAAGATCCGCTCCAGGTCCTGGCGCGGGATCCCGACGCCGCTGTCGCGCACCTCGACCCGCAGCAGGCCCGGCCGCCCAGGACGCACGCGAAGCTCGATGCTGCCGCCCTGGCGGTTGAACTTGACCGCGTTGCCGAGCAGGTTGAGGAACACCTGCAGCAGCATCTCGCGGTCGCCGTGCGCCGTCGGGTCCGGCGCCTCGAAGCTCAGCGACAGGTCGAGGTTCCGCGCCTCGATCCGCTCGCGCAGCGTGGCCACGCACTCCTCGATCAACGGCCGCAGCGGGAACACGACGGGTCGCATCCGGCCCGCCTCCTGCTCGACCTTGGGGATCGCCAGCAGGCTGTCGATCATCGAGATCATGCGGTCGATGTTCTTGAGCGACAGCTCGAGGCCCTTCTTCTGTTCCTCGGACACCGCGCCCAGGCGGCCCTTGAGGATCATCTCGGTGTAGCCGCGGACCGAGACCAGCGGCGTCTGGAGCTCGTGGGTCACGTTACCCAGCAGGTCGCTCTTCATCCGGTCCAGCGCGCGCAGCTCCTCGTTGAGCTGCTGCTGCTTCTTGCCGCGCAGCTCCAGCTCCTGGTTCAGCCCGCTCAGCTCCTGGTACGCCTGCTCCAGCGCGGCTTTGCGGCGGCGCAGCTCCTCGCCGCGCGTCTCCAGTTCGCGCTCGGAGGCGCGTTGCCGGGTCAGGTCGCGGAACACCGCCACCCGGCCGAGCACGGTGCCGCGCCGGTCGCGCAGGTCCTCCACGGTGACCTCGAGATCGGTCGGCTGCGCCCCGCCGAGCCGGACCGTCTCGCTGCGTCGCTCGCCGTTCGCCGCGGCCAGCAACGTGGCCACGTCCTCGGCGCCCTCCCCGCGCTGCCGCAGCAGGCGCAGCAGGCGTCCCTCGGACGCGCCCAGCACCTCGCGCTCCCCCAGCCCGAAGCGCGTCAGGAACGCCCGGTTGGTCAGGTGCACCACCCCGCCCTCGGGAGTGCGCGCCAGCACCAGCACGCCGTCGGGTGAGGCCTCGAGCACGGAGTCCAGCCGCGACTCGTTGTGCCGCAGCTCGCTCCACAGGCGTCGCTCGACCGTGCGGTCCTCGACCGTGCACAACACCGCGCGTCCGTCGTCGTCCTCGATCGCCTGGGCACGGAGCCGCACCCGCGGGCGCGCCGCGGCCCCCGGCGGGTCGAGCGTCAGCTCCAGCTCGAGCGGCTCGCCGCCGTCGTCCTCCAGCGCGGTCAGGCGGTCCTGGACCAGCAGCACGTCCCGGGCGTCCAGGTAGTCCCGCCACGGCGCGTCGCGCAGCTCGTCCGGCGCGGACCCGCACAGGGCCGCCAGCGCGGGGTTGGCGTACAGCACGCGGCTGTGCCGCAGCACCAGCACGCCCACCTCGAGACCCTCGAGCAGGCCGCGATAGCGGGCCTCCGAGGCGCGCAGCTCGCGTTCCCGGCGCGCCTGCGCCGAGACGTCGCGCACGACGATCATGAACCCCGCGGGCTCGCCTCCGCGGCCCCGCAACGACCGCACCTCGACCAGCGCGTCGAACACCTCGCCCTCGCGCTTGACCATCGGCGTGCGCACGTCGATGCCCTCGTCGGGGAGGCTGCGCGGGGCCAGCCGCGGCAGGAACTCCTTCCACGCCTCGCCGAACAGGATCTCCACCGGCCGCGCGGCCAGGTCGCTCTCGGACCAGCCGAACAGCTCCGCGGCACCGGGGCTGAAGGTCTGGATGTCGCCCTCGCGGTCGGTGGACACGACCGCGATGTCGTGCACCGCGTGCATCACCGCGTCCAGCCGCTGGCCGGTCTCCTCGACCTCGCGGCGCCGCAGCGTCAGGTCCTGCCCCAGCCGCTGCACGGCGTCGCAGACCAGACCGAGCGGTGAGCGCTCGCCGACCGGGATGCGGTGCGGCGGATGTCCGGAGCGGAGGTCCTCGACCGTCTGGACGATCGCGCGAACCTCCTGGCGGCGCTCGCGGCGGTCCAGCAGCAGCATCCCGACCAGCGCCACCACGAGCAGCAGCAAGCCCGCGGCGACGAGCGCCAGCGTCGTCGCCTCCCCGCCGCCGAGCAGACCGCCCAGGGCGATGAGCGGAGCCGGGACGCCGGCGATCATGCCCGGCCCCCGTTGGCCGGCGCCGGGCCGGCGAACAGGTAGCCCTGGCCGTAGCGCGCGCCCTGCTCGCGGAGGAACGCCGCCTCGGCCTCGGTCTCGATGCCCTCGGCCACCAGCCGGGCCCCGGTGTCCTCGGCGATCCGCAGCAGCGAGGCCAGGATCTCCTGCTTGATCGGGTGGCGGTCGATGTCGCGCACCAGCGAGACGTCGACCTTGAGGTAGTCCGGCCGCACGCTCTCCAGCGTGGCGCGGCTGGCGTAGGCCGTGCCGATGTCGTCGAGCGAGATCGCGAAGCCCTGCGCGCGCAGCGCCGCCATGGCGCGGCCGAAGCCCTCGGGGTCGCGATCGGCGCCGCGCTCGGACACCTCCAGCACGACCTTCCAGCGCGAGTGCCCGGGGCGGCCCGGCGGCGCGGCCAGCCCGCGGCTCCACTCGGGGTCGTCGAGACTGACCGGCAGGACGTTGATGAACAGCTCGCCCTGCCCCTCGACGGCGGACGACTCGCGCAGCGCCGCGTTCCGGCACAGTCGGTCCAGCTCGACGTCCACGCCGGCGCGGCTCGACACCGCGAACAGCGTGCTCGGCATCTCGAACGGCGTGTTCGCCGGTCCGCGCGCCAGCGCTTCGTAACCCAGCACCGAGCGGTCGGCGAGGTCGACCACCGGCTGGAACAGCGTGCGCACCGCGGCATCGTCGATGATGCGCCGCAGCTCGTCGGCCATCGAGCGCTCGCGGCGGCGGTCGCGGCGCGCCTCGCGGGTGCGCGCCTCCTCGACCGCGGCGTAGACCCGGCGCTCGAAACGGTAGAACGGATTGATCGACAGCAAGGCGTGGCCGGCGCGGAACTCCAGCGCGGGGTTGAGACCGGCGAAGTCCCGGTGCTCGAAGGACTGTTCGAGCCGGCGGCGCAGCGTCTCGGCCACGCCGGCAAGGAACTCGCCGTCCACCTCGCCGCCGTCGGCGGTCGCGGGAACGAAGACCACGAACTCGCCGCCGGCCACGCGGTCGAGGCCGAGCAGCGTGTCGCGCGGCAGCTCTCGCAGCGCCTTGCGCAGCGTCTCGGCCGCCCGCGCGACGACGCGGTCGAAGATTTGCCAGCCGTAGAGCGACTCGACCAGCTCCAGGTTCGACGCGTGGAGCACCAGCACGCCGAGGCTGCGCCGGTCGTCGAGCAGCGTGCGCAGCCGGTCCAGCAGCAGCGGGTACGCGCGCAGGTCCGTCGTCCGGTCGTGGAGCATCCGGCGCAGCCGCAGGTAGCCCGTGCGGTAGCGCTGGAGCTCGTCGCGCAGCTCGTCGGGGCTCATCGCCGGCCCTCCAGCACGCGGCCCACGCGCTCCAGCAGCTGGTCGACGACGAACGGCTTCGTGACGTAGTCGGCGGCGCCCTCCTGGAGACCCTGCACCTTGTCGTGCAGCTCGCCCTTGACCGTGAACATCACCACCGGCAGGTCGGCCAGCGCGTCGTCGGCGCGGATCAGCCGCAGCGTCTCCCAGCCGTCCATCCCGGGCATGTTGACGTCGAGCAGCACCAGGTCGTAGCGCCGCTCGGCCACGTCGCGCAGCGCCTGGTCGCCGGAGCCGGCCGAGCCGACCTCGTAGCCGGCGTCGGCCAGGACGGTCGTGGTCAGGCCGCGGATGTCCGGGTCGTCGTCGACGACCAGGATGCGGATGCCGTCCGGGGCCGGATTCATCGGGCAGGCGCCTCGGGCGATCGCTCGGCTTCGATCCACGGGTGCACGTCGTCCACCACCAGCCTCGTCACACACCTCCTCCCGCGTCGCCCGCGCCACGCGCGCCGCGCGCGGACACTACAGAAGGTACCACGAGACCCCGCGCCGACAGGGCTTTTTGGCCCGCGGCGGGCGGCGTGTTTTCCGGGTTTTCGACCTGTTCCGCCGCCACGGCGCGCGGTCAGCCCCCGCTTACCATCGGGCCCATCGGGCGCCCGCCGAGCAGATGCAGGTGCAGGTGATAGACCTCCTGCCCGCCGTGCCGGTTGCAGTTGACGATCAGCCGGTAGCCGTTCTCCGCGACACCCTCGCGGCGAGCCAGCTCGGCGGCGACCACGAACAGGTGGCCGATCAGCGCCTCGTCCTCGGCCGCGATGTCGTTGACGGTCGGGATGGCCTTGTTGGGCACGATCAGGACGTGCACCGGCGCCTTGGGAGCGATGTCCCGGAACGCGGTCACGCGGTCATCCTGGTACACCGTGTCGGAGGGGATCTCCCCGCTGATGATCTTCTCGAACAACGTTGCCATGGCTCACCCGTTCCCGGGCTCGAGGCGGATCGCCTGCTCCTCGAGCATCACGGGGATGTCGTCGTCGATCCGGTAGACCAGCGTACGGTCCGCGGTGACGAGCGCTTGCTGGAGCGGTTGGTCGACCGGGGCCCCGCCGCTGTAGGCCAGGCCGCCGCCCGCGATCCGTTCGTTCAGCCGCCGGAGTTCCTCGGGCCCGAGCGGCGTCAGCGGTTGCCGCGTCACCGGGCAGCGCAGCATCTCGAGCAGTCGCTTGTCCACGGCCATCGCCATCCCCCGCCCGCCCGCGCCCCCGGGGCGGCGCGGGCAGCGTAGCGCCGTCGGATTCCCGGGGTCAAGCGGTGCACGGGGTTTCGCGGCGGGCCCGCTCGTGGCATGATCCTCGACCCTCGAAGCGGAGCCGCATCGCGTGAGCCGGATCAGCACCAAGCCCCCCGGCGGGACCCGCGACCTGCTGCCCGCCGACGTGGCGCGGCGGCGCCACGTGACCGGCGTGATCGAGCAGGTCTACGAGCGCTACGGGTTCGTGCCCATCGAGACACCGGCGATCGAGAACCTGGCCACGCTGCTGGGCAAGTACGGCGAGGAGGGCGACCAGCTGATCTTCCGGCTGCTGCACCGCGGCCAGGCGCTCGGGCGCGCGCTCGACGGCGACGAGATCAGCGAGGCCGACCTCGCCGACCAGGGGCTGCGCTACGACCTGACCGTGCCGCTGGCCCGCTTCGTGGCCGAGCACAAGCGGCTGCCGCGCTACTTCAAGCGCTACCAGATCCAGCCCGTGTGGCGCGCCGACCGCCCGGGCCGCGGCCGGCTGCGCGAGTTCTGGCAGTGCGACGTGGACGTGATCGGCACGACCAGCATGACGGCCGAGGCCGAGGTGTGCGCCGCCGTCGCCGAGGTGCTCGCCACGCTGGGCTTCGAGCGCTTCGCGTTGCGCACCAACCACCGTGCGCTGCTGCGCGCGTTGATCGCCGCCGCGGGGATCGCGCCGGGCCTCGAGGCGAGCGCGCTGGTCGCGGTGGACAAGCTGGACAAGATCGGCGCCGACGGCGTCACCGACGAGCTGCGGGGCCGCGGCGTGTCCGCGGCTTCGGCGGCGCGCCTGCTCGAGCTGCTCGCCCCGGGCGGCGAGGGCGACGACGAGGCCACGCTGCGCCGCCTGCGCGAGACGCTACCCGCGGGCGAGGGCAAGCGGGCGCTCGACGAGCTGGCCGAGCTGTTGGACTTGGCGCGGGAAACCCCCGCGGCCGGCCGGATGCGCCTGGCCCCGGAGCTGGCGCGCGGTCTCGGCTACTACACCGGCCCGATCTTCGAGATCGCGGTCGAGGACCTCGCCGGCAGCCTCGGCGGCGGCGGCCGCTACGACGAGCTGGTCGGCATGTTCGACAAGCGCACCATCCCCGCCGTCGGCTTCTCGCTGGGCCTGGAGCGGATCCTGCTGGTGATGGAGGAGCGCGGCCTGTACCCCGAGCTGCCCGGCGGCCCCGAGATCCTGCTCTGCGCCATCGACGTCCCGGCGCGGCGCGTGCTCGGCGTCGCGCGCCGGCTCCGCGAGCAGGGCCTGCGCGTCGACGTGCACCCCGGCGGCGCCAAGCTGGGCAAGCAGCTCCAGTACGCCTCGGAGCTGGGCGTTCCGTTCGCCGCGATCGTCGGCGATCAGGAGCTGGAGGCCGGGCGCATCGCGCTCAAGCACCTCGCCTCGGGCGAGCAGCGCGACGTCCCGCTGGCCGAGGCCGGCGCAGCAGTCGCGGGCTGGGCCGGCTAGACCCCGACCGCCTCGGCGTCCCGGTCGGTCAGCCACCCGCCGTCGCCGCGCTCGCGCACGGTGCCGTCGCGTTTCCACGAGCGCTCGCAGCGGGGCTCCTGACGCAGGTCGTCGACCTCGATCCGCTCGGCGTCGCCGGTCTCGGCGGCGAAGCGGCTGACGCCGCAGAGGTCGCCGAGCTCGGGGAGGAACGGTTCGATCCGTTCCAACAGCGCCGCGGGCAGCGTCACGCGCACGCCGGCGTCGAGCGGGTTGGCGATGCCGCGCTGGTCGCGCACCTCTTCGAGCGTCTTCAGCACGCGGCCGCGGAGCGCCATCGCCTGCGGCCAGTCGGCGTGGGCCGAAAACGCGATCGGCTCGGGCAACCGGCGCAGGTGGATCGAGTCGTCGGTCGTGGGGGCGTCGGGGTCCTGGCCCTGGAGCGCGAGGTACGCCTCCTCGGCGGTGTGCACCAGCACCGGCCCCGTCAGGTGGATCAGCGCGTGGGCGATGTCGTGCATCACGGTCTGGGTGCGGCGGCGCCGGTCGGCGTCGGCGCGGTCGCAGTACAGGCGGTCCTTGACCGCGTTGAGGTAGACGGCGCTGAGGGTCTCGTTACAGAAGTGGAACACCGTCTCGTGCACCTGGCGGAAGCGATAGCGCTCGTAGGCGCTGCGCACGGTGTCGATCAGCCGGCGCAGCTCGCCCAGCGCCCAGGCGTCCACCGACTGCGCGTCGGCTTCGGTCAGCTCGCGGCGGTGGCGGGCGTCGTCGTAGTCTCCGAGGTTGCCGAGCAGGAAGCGGATCGTGTTGCGGATCTTCCTGTACTCCTCGCCCGCGAGGCGGAAGTACTGCTCGTCGACCTTGACGTCCTGCTCGAAGTTGAGCGAGCAGACCCACCAGCGGCAGATGTCCGCGCCGTAGCGCCGCAGCAGGTCCTCGACCTCCAGCACGTTGCCGGTGCTCTTGGACATCTTGCGGCCCTCGGCGTCGACCATGAACCCGTGGGTCAGCACGGCGCGGAACGGCGCCTGCCGCGTCACGCCGAGCGCGGTCAGCAGCGAGAGCTGGAACCAGCCGCGGTGCTGGTCGCTGCCCTCGAGGTACAGATCCACCGGGTAGCCCAGGCCGCGCTGCCGCGCCACGGCGTTCCAGGACGAGCCGGACTCGAACCACACGTCGAAGATGTCCTGCCCTTTGCGCAGCTGCGGCAGCGCGCCGGAATCCCCGGTCAGCCAGCCGGGCGCGTGCGGGTCGTCCTGCGGGTCGTAATCGCCCAGCAGCTCCGCGGCCTCGGCGCGGAACCACGAGTCGGCGCCGCGCTCGCGCACGCTGGCGGCCACGGCGCGCACCGAGGCCGCGGTGAGCAGGATCTGGTCCTTGCCGGGGCCGAAGAACGCCGGGATCGGCAGGCCCCAGTTGCGCTGCCGGCTGATGCACCAGTCGGGGCGCGACTCCAGCATGCCGCCCATGCGGCGGCTGCCCCAGGCGGGGATGAACTCGACCTTGGAGGAGACGGCCTCCAGCCCCAGCTTGCGCAGCGACAGCTCCTCGCGGTCCACGCCGACGAACCACTGCTCGGTGGCGCGGAAGATGATCGGCGTCTTGGAGCGCCAGTCGTGGGGGTAGCTGTGGGTGAACGCCTCGTCGTGGAACAGGTGCCCGGACTGCTTCAACCGCTCGATCACCAGCGGGTTGGCGTCCCAGACGCTCTTGTTCCGGAGCCACTCCGGCACGCTGTCGTCGAACGTGCCGTCCTCCTTGACCGGGCAGTAGATCTCGAGCTCGAAGCGCCGGCCGGTGTAGAAATCGTCGGCGCCGTGGCCGGGGGCCGTGTGGACGAGTCCGGTGCCGTCCTCCAGGGTCACGTAGTCGGCGGTGACCACGATCCCCTCGCGGTCGAGGAACGGGTGCCGGTAGGACGGCTGCGCGGCCTCCAGCTCGCCGCCCCGGCAGCGTCCCACCAGCTCCGTCTCGACGCCGCGCTTGCCGAACACCTGCTCGGCCAGCGCCGTCGCCAGCACCGCGTATCGCTCGGCGCCGGCGTGCTCGAAGCGGTACAGCCCGTAGTCGGCGGCCTCGTGCACGGCCACGGCCAGG
>JBFKMV010000017.1:0-44839 GCA_041629655.1 Candidatus Polarisedimenticolaceae bacterium | reverse complement strand
TGGATGCGGGTCGAGCGGATGCCGGACGCCTGCGCGGAGCACGTGGCGGCGTGGCAGCTCCGTCCGGCGGAGCGACGGCTGATGCTGGAGCTCAAGACCGCGCTCGACCCGCAGGGCACCTTCCCGTCACCGCCCTACCTCGATGGAGCCGCCGGCGATGGCACCGCCTGACCCGCTGCGGGAAACGGCCGCGCGACTCGAGGCCGAGCTCGGCGACGGGATCGCCCAGTGCGTGCACTGCGGTCTGTGTCTTTCCGCCTGTCCGACCTACGTCGAGCTGGGGCGTGAGATGGACTCGCCACGCGGACGGCTGTACCTGCTGCGGGCGCTCGGCGAGGGCCGCATCGAGCCGACCGCCACGGTGCTGGAACACCTCGACCTGTGTCTCGATTGTTGCGGCTGCGAGACCGCGTGCCCCAGCGGCGTCGAGTACGGCCGGATCATCGAGGGCGCCCGGGCGATCCTGGAGCCCGGGCGACGGCGCTCGTGGTCGGGCCGGGCCGTCCGGCACCTGGCGCTGCGCGTGCTGCTGCCCCGGCGCCGGCTGCTCGCCGCCGCCGTGTGGCCGCTCCGGCTGTACCGCGCCAGCGGCCTGCGGGCGCTGGCGCGCCGCAGCGGAGCGCTGCGCCTGCTGCCGCAGCGGCTGCGCGAGCTGGAGGCGCTGGCGCCCGAGGTCCGGGGGCCGGCGTTCCTGGCCGACGCGCGGGTCAACCGCCCGGCGCGGGGACCGCGGCGCGGACGCGTCGCCCTGTTCGCCGGCTGCATCATGGACCACGCGATGCCGGAAGTGCACCGGGCGACGGTCCGCGTATTGGCCCGCAACGGTTACGAGGTCGTGGTGCCGCGGGCCCAGACCTGTTGCGGCGCCCTTCACGTGCACGCCGGTGACCGCGACACCGCGCAGCGGCTGGCGCGGCGCAACGTGGCGGCGTTCGCCGAGGCCGGGGTGGAGCGGGTCGTCGTGAACTCCGCGGGCTGCGGGGCGCAGCTACGGGAGTACGCGGAGCTGCTGGCCGGCGATCCCGCGCTGGCGGACGCCGCGCGCTCGCTGGCGCGCGCCACCGTCGACCCGAGCGTGTTGCTGGCCGAGCAGGAGCTCGAACGCCCCACCCGCCGTGTCCCGCGCCGGGCGGTCTACGACGAGCCGTGTCACCTGCTGCACGCCCAGGGCGTCTCGGAGCAGCCGCGCGCGTTGTTGCGCGCGATCCCCGGGTTGGAGCTGGTTCCGCTGGCCGAGAGCGAGCTGTGCTGCGGCAGCGCCGGCGTCTACAACCTGACCCAGCCCGAGCTGGCGCGCCGGCTGCGCAGGCGCAAGATCGAGCACATCGCCGCCGCGCGGGCCGACCTCGTGGTGACCGCGAACCCCGGCTGCCTGCTGCAGCTCCGCGCCGGGGTGCGCGAGCGCGGGCTCGCGGTGGAGGTCGTGCACCTGGTCGAGTTGCTCGACCGCGCCTACGGCGATTGACGCGCGTCGGCCGCGAGCCGCCGCTCGAGCCACAGCAGACCGAGCAGCGTCTTGGCGTCCGCGATCTCTCCCGACTCGATGACCTCGCCCAGCCGGGCCCGCGGGATCTCGACGCGGGCGATGTCCTCGTTCTCCTCCGCGCGGCCCCCGCCCGGCGCGACCCGGCCCCGGTCGGTGACCTCGGCGTAGAACAGGTGGATCCGCTCCGACGAGCCGCCGGGCGAGACGTAGAACGTCGCGATCGGCTCGAGTCGCTCGATCTTCCAGCCCGATTCCTCCAGCACCTCGCGCCGCAGCGCCGACTCCGGCGACTCGTCGCCCTCGAGCATCCCCGCCACGACCTCGGTGATCCAACCGGGGCCCTTTTCCCAGGCCGGGTACTTGAACTGGTTGACCAGCAGGATCGTCTTCGTCTCGCGGTTGTACAGCAGCGCCGCCACGGAGTCGCCGCGTTCGAAGCTCAGCCGGCGCACCTTCGGGCTCATCGTGCCGTCGAAGCGCTCGTAGCTCAGCTCGGCCTCGTCGATGGCGAACACGTCGTCGAAGACGCGTTGCTTGCGATGGACGGTGACCTTGTCGGGCATCGGCGTGGACTCCGTGGACGCTGGCCGGATCGCAAGGGCAAGTCTAGCACCGCGCCGCGCGGGGTGGTCTCAGCGCAGGCGCGGGACGAACCGCGGCACGCTGCGCAGGTAACGCTCGTACTCCTCGCCGAAGCGTTGGCGCAGCTCGCGTTCCTCGAGCAGCACCAGCACGTGGAGCGCGGGCACGCTCAGCACCGTGAGCACGTACAACGCCAGGTAGTTGCTCAGCAGCGCGAAGGCCAGCAGGGCGAAGACCATCGACAGGTAGCGCGGGTTGCGCGTGTGCGCGTAGATCCCCTCGGTCAGCAGCTTGCCGGCGCGACGACGGGACACCTCCGGCAGGCCGACCAGGATCGAGAGCTTGAGCTGGCGCCGGCAGTGGATCTCGATCACGATCGCCACGGCGTAACAGGCCAAACCGAGCACCGCGAGCGGCAGGCTGGCGCCGTACTCCCGCGCCAGCAGCGGCTCGCGGTAGCGGAACAGCTGCCAGCCCAGCAGCGCCATCAAGGCCGTGACCAGGGTGTAGGTCGCGATCGGACCGAGGCGGCGCCAGAAGCGCGCGAACGGATGGATCACGTACCAGAACACCACGCCGGGCGGCAGGGCGATCAGGATGAACAGCGCCAGACCGTAGCGCGCCCCGTCGATCCACTCCATCAGCTCAGCCAGTCCGCCAGCCCCGCGAGATCGGGGAACTCGTGGTCCGGACGGACGTCGTCGAACCGCTCGCCGCGGCGGTTGACCCAGGCCACGGGAATCGCGAGGCGCCGGGCCGGGACCACGTCGTGGAAGTGGCTCTGCGCGGCGTGCAGCCAGCGCGCGCCGCCGAGGCGCCGCCGCGCCTCCTCGAAGTGCGCGGGGGCGGGCTTGTAGGACCGGATCTGCTCGGCGGTGACGATCGGATCGAAGCCGACCTCGAGCCGCCGGCGCGTGCCCGCCAGCAGATCGTCGTCCACGTTGGACAGGATGCCCAGCCGGTACCCGGCGGCGACGAGCCGGCGCAACGCGGCAACGGTGTCGGCGAACGGCGGCCAGGCCGGGAGGCTCCGGGCCAGGAAACGGGCAGCCGCGTCGTCCAGCTCGTGGCCGAAGCGCGCCGCCACCTGCCGCGCGCACTCGCCGAGCACCTCGCGGTACGGTCGGTACGGGCCGCGCTGGACCTGCGGCTCGATCTCGTTGTAGGCGGCGAGCACCGCGTCCGACGCGGCGTCCACGCCGGCGTCGCGGAAGGCGCCCGCGATCCCGGCCCGCCAGTCGATCAGCGTGCCGTAGCAGTCGAACGTCACCACGTCGAACGGCCGCTCGACGGATGTGGGAGAATCTTCGACCGGCGGTGGGGGTTTCATGCCGCGGATCATACTCCTCGGGGACGTGCACGACGAACGCGAGCGGCTCGCGGCGAGCCTCGCGCTGGCGACGCCCGAGGGCGCCGACCTGGCGCTGTTGCCGGGCGACCTGGGCCTCGATCCGCCCTGGAGCGAGCCGGCGCGGCGCGCCGGACGCGAGCGGCACGACGACTCGGTGCGGCGCGTGCTGGCGACGATCGGGGAGACGCTCGGCTGCCCGGTGGTGTTCGTGCCCGGCAACCACGATCTGCCCGATCCGCCCGCCGACCTTCCCGCGGTCAACGCCGACGGGCGTGTCGTGAGCGCGGCGGGGCTGACCATCGCGGGGCTCGGCGGCGCGGGGCCGGCGCGCTTCGGCTTCGCCTACGAGTGGTCGGAGACCGATGCGGCACGGCGGCTGCAACGCCTGCTTCCGCAGGGAGCACCACCCGTGGACGTGCTGCTCAGTCACACCCCCCCGGCGGGCTCGCCGCTGGATCGGACCGCTCACGGCGTGCACGTCGGGAGCCGGGCCGTGGCGGAGGCGATCGCGCGCGCCCGGCCCGCGCTGTTCGTGTGCGGCCACATCCACGAGGCCTGGGGGCTGGAGACGCTCCACGGGGCGCCGTCGATCAACGCGGGCTCGCTGGGCGACCCGCACGGCCGCGTGATCGCGTGGCGGGTGGACTGGGACGGCGGACCGCGGCGGGTGCGCAGCCTGGTCGGCCGGAAAGCGGCGCCCGTAGAGGTCCGGGAGTGGCCGCTCAGCCCCCGGCCCGCTTGACCGGATAGCCGCGGCGCCGCAGATCCTCCACCACGGCGTCGCGGTGGTCGCCCTGGATCTCGATCACGCCGTCCTTGATCGCCCCGCCGCTGCCGCAGCGCCGCTTGAGCTCACCGGCGAGGCCGCGCAACGCCGCGGCGTCGAGCGGAACACCCGCGATCGTGGTGACCGTCTTGCCGCGGCGGCCCTTGACCTCGCGCCGCACCCGCACCACGCCGTCGCCGCCCGCGCCCCGCGATGCGGCGGGACCCTCACGGGTCGCCGCGGCGTCGGCCCGGCCCTGCTCGGTGGAATAGACCAGCCGCCCGCGGCCGCCGCGGCTCATCGCGAGTCGGCCGGTCGCGCCTCGGCGGGAAGCGGCTCGGCGCCACGCTCCCCCGCCCGCCCGTCGCCCGCCGGGCGCGCGGGCGTCACGGTCAGCTCGGTGGCGTTGTCGGCGTCGATCCAGCGCGAGCGCATCCACTGCACGGCCAGCAGGTCGACGAACGCGCGCCAGGCGCGGTTGGACAGACCGTACTTGGAAGCGCCGTGGGCCCGGGGACGGTGGCGCACCGCCATCTCGCGGACCCGCCCGCCGCGCAGCTCGATCAACGCCGGCAGGAACCGGTGCAGGCCCACGAACATCGGGATCCGCCGCACGTGCGCCGCGCGGAACGCCTTCATCGCGCAACCGATGTCGGTGATGCTGTCGCCGGTCACCCGCGCGCGCACCGCGTTGGCCACGCGACCGGACAGACGCCGGAGCCACGAGTCGTGCCGGTCGACGCGCTTGCCCGAGACCACGTCGCAGTCGGCGAGTTGCTCCAGCAGCTGCGGGATATCGGCCGGGTCGTTCTGCAGGTCGGCGTCCAGCGTCACGATGATCCCGCCGTGGGCCGCGCGGAAGCCCGAGTCGAGCGCCGCCGATTGCCCCGCGTTGCGCCGGTGGATCAGCACGCGGATCGTCGGGTCCTCGGAGGCCATCCGGCGCAGGATCTCCTGGCTGCCGTCGCTGCTGGCGTCGTCGATCAGCACGATCTCGTGCTCCCACGACGTCCCCCGCATCGCCTCCCGGATCTCGCCGAGCAGCGGCTCGAGGTTGTCCCGCTCGTTGTAGACCGGGACGACGATCGAAACCTGGGTCTGCTTCAAGATCAGCTCCCGGTGCGGCCGTCCGCGGCGGCCTCGATTCCGGCGTCGAAATCCGCCGGCAGCGGCGCGTTCACCTCCAGCGTACCCGAACCGGCCGGATCTGGAAACCGGAGCCGCGCGCAGTGCAGCAACTGGCGCAACGGGCCGCCCTCCTCGCGGCGCGCGTCGCGACCGCCGCCGACCAGGTCGAGATAGTCGCGGTCGGGGCGCCCGTAGAGGATGTCGCCGAGGATCGGATGGCCGATCGCGGCCAGGTGGACCCGGATCTGGTGTCGCCGGCCGGTCCTCGGGAACAGCCGCAGCAGGGTGCGGTCGGGAAAGCGCCGTTCCACGTGCCAGGCCGTTTGCGCCGGCTGGCCCGCGCCGGCCTCGCGGCGGACGTAGACCCGCGAGTCGCGGGCGTCGCCGATCGGCAGCGTGATCGACCCGCGGTCTCCCTCGATTCGTCCCGCGACCAGGGCCAGGTATTCCTTGTGCACGTCGCCGCGCTCGAAGGCCTTGGCGAGCGCGCGCGACGTCGGCGGGTCCTGCGCCACCAGCAGCACGCCCGTGGTCTCGCGGTCGAGACGGTGCACCAGCCGCAGCCCCTCCCGACCCTCCTGTCGTCGCAGCATCCGGATCAGGCTGTTCTCCTTGACCCGGTTGACGGGATGGACCGGGATCCCGGCGGGCTTGTCCACCGCCAGCCAGCCGGTCCCCCGCACCAGCACCGGAATCGTCAGCTCGAGCGGCGGCTCGTGCAGCGGCACGGTGCCGACGACGACCCGGCCGCCCGGGATCACCGGCCGCGCCGGCCGCGCCGTCACGCCCCACGACAGCGTGACGCGCTCGCGGATCGCGCGCTGGATGCGCGCCCGCGACAGCCCGGGGATGCGCTCGTGCAGGAACTGGTCGAGCCGCTTGCCGCGGTCCCGCGGGCCGACCTCGAACACGGTGCGCGGCTCGCTCAACCGGGCAACCGCCACTCGAGGGCGCGCAGGATGCCGCGGTTGGCCTCCGGCATGGCCAGCGTGGCCAGCTCGGCGCGCGTCTTCCAGGTCCAGGGGCGGCCGCCGTCCGTCGCCGGCTCGCCGCCGAACTCGGTCACCAGGTAGGCGTGCAGGCGCAGCGGCCGGTCGGCGTAATCGTGGACCACCAGCGTCAGCGGCTCCAGCACCACGGCCTCGAGCCCCGTCTCCTCGCGCAGCTCGCGGCGGGCCGCCTGCGGAGGCGTCTCGCCGGAGCGCACCTTGCCGCCCGGAAACTCCCACGCGCCGGCGAGGTGGCTGCCCGCCGCGCGCCGCGCGACGAGCAGCTTGCCGTCCCGGACGGGAATCGCCAGCGCCACGTCGATGCGGTCGGTCCGCTCCGGGAACCCGAACTCCCCGCGAGCGCTCAGCGCGACGTCCCGCCCGAGTAGTCGTAGAAGCCGCGCCCGCTCTTGCGCCCCAGCCACCCGGCCTCGACGTGCTTGCGCAGCAGCGGGCAGGGCCGGTACTTGGGATCGCCGAGCTGCCCGTGCAGCACCTCGAGGATCGCCAGGCAGGTGTCGAGCCCGATGAAGTCGGCCAGCGTCAGCGGGCCCATCGGGTGGTTCATGCCCAGCTTCATGATCGTGTCGATCGCCTCGCGCGTCCCGACGCCGTCCTGCAGACAGTAGGCCGCCTCGTTGATCATCGGCATCAGGATCCGGTTGGCCACGAAGCCCGGGAAGTCGCGGCACTCGACCGGCGTCTTGCCCAGACGCTCGGCCAGGCCGGTCACCGTCGCGGTCGTCTCGTCGGAGCTGGCCAGCCCGCGGATCACCTCGACCAGCTTCATCACCGGCACCGGGTTCATGAAGTGCATGCCGATCACGCGCTGCGGCCGCTTGGTCGCCGCCCCGATCCGGGTGATCGAGATCGACGAGGTGTTGGAGGCCAGGATCGCCTCGTCGCGGCACAGCTCGTCGAGCCGCGCGAAGATCGCGGTCTTGACGTCGAGGTCCTCGACCACGGCCTCCACGACCAGGTCACACTTCGCCAGCGCGTCGAGCTCGCTGGCCAGCCGGACGCGTTCCAGCGTCGCGAGCTTGTCCTCGGCCGACAGCCTGCCCTTGTCCACGCCGCGCTGGAGGTTCTTGTCGATCGTCGCCTTGCCCTGCTCGGCCAGCGCACGATCGACGTCCATCATCACCACGTCGAGCCCCGCCTGCGCGGCGACGTGCGCGATGCCGTTGCCCATCTGCCCGGCGCCCACCACACCGATCAAGCGAACGTCCATGACTTTCCCCCTAGACCCGGCGAACCGCCATCGCCACGGCGTTGCCGCCGCCGAGGCACAACGCCACGATGCCCTGCTGCTTGCCGCGGTCGGCGAGCGCGCTCAGCAACGTCGTCAGGCAGCGCGCTCCCGAGGCCCCGATCGGATGCCCCAGCGCCACGGCGCCGCCCCACACGTTGTGCCGGGCCGGGTCGATCCCCAGCACCCGGCCGAGGGCCACCTGCTGGACGGCGAAGGCCTCGTTGATCTCGTACAGATCGACGTCCTCGTTGGACCAGCCGGTCTTCTCCCAGACGTTGCGGATGGCGATCTCGGGCGCCATCATCACCAGCTCCGGCGCCAGGCCGCTCGAGGAGTAGGCGACGATCTCCGCCAGCGGTGTCGCGCCGAGCTTCTTCGCGCGCTCCCGTGAGGTCACCACGACCGCCGCGGCGCCGTCGTTGACGCCCGGCGCGTTGCCGGCCGTCACCGTCCCGTCCTTCTTGAACGCCGGCTTGAGCTTGCGCAGTGCCTCGATCGAGGTCTCCCGCCGCGGCGACTCGTCGGTATCGAACAGGATCGGATCCTGCTTGCGCTGCGGCACCTCGACGGGCACGATCTCGCCGGCGAACTTGCCCTCGTCGATGGCCGCGATCGCCTTGCGATGGCTGTCGAGGGCCCACTGGTCCTGGTCCTCGCGCGAGACCTTCCAGCGCTCGGCCACGACCTCCCCGGTGTTGCCCATGTGGAAGTCGTTGTACTTGTCCCACAGCCCGTCGTGGATCATCGAATCCAGCACCTGCTGATTGCCCATCCGGAACCCCGAGCGGGCGTTGGTCAGCAGGTACGGGGCGTTGGACATCGACTCCATGCCGCCGGCGACGATCACCTCCGCGTCGCCGCACTTGATCGCCTGCGCGGCCAGCACGACCGATTTCAGACCGCTGCCGCAGACCTTGTTGAGGGTCATCGCCGGGATCTTGTCGGGCAGGCCCGCCCCGAGCGCCGCCTGGCGGGCCGGGTTCTGCCCCAGCCCGGCACCGACGACGTTGCCCATGATCACCTCGTCGATCTGGTCCGGCGCGACGCCGGCCCGCCGGACGGCCTCGCCGACGGCGATCGAGCCGAGACGGGTCGCCGGCAACGTGGCCAGCGTACCCATAAACCTGCCGATCGGAGTTCTGACGGCGCTGATGATGACGGGATTGTCCATGTCGAGCCTCCGGTGCCGGCAACCGCGGGGGGTCGCCCGGTGAGTGCCGAGGAATGACCGGGAATTGTAGCGTCGATCGTCGCGGGACACCAAGATCCGGACCGGCGGCAAGCGGACGGTTCGGGGACTTTTGCCGGCGTCAGCGAATTCGCTCGACCTGGGCCCCCACGGCGGAGAGCTTGCGCTCCATCTGTTCGTAGCCGCGGTCGAGGTGATAGACGCGGTCCACGACCGTGACCCCGTCGGCAACCAGCCCGGCCAGCACCAGGCAGGCCGAGGCCCGCAGGTCGGTCGCCATGACCTGGGCCCCGGTGAGGCGCGAGGGACCGACCACCACCGCGGTGTGGCCGTCGATGCGGATGTCCGCCCCCATCCGCGCCAGCTCGCCGGCGTGCATGAAGCGGTGCTCGAACACCGTCTCGGCGATCACCGCAGTGCCGTGGGCCTGGGTCATCAGCGCCATGTACTGGGCCTGCATGTCGGTGGGGTAGCCGGGGTGCGGTGAGGTGGTCAGGTCGCGCGCGCGGAGTCGCTCCGGGGAGCCGACCGCAAGCGTCGTCCCGCGGGCTTCGATCTCGATCCCCGCTCCGCGGAGCTGCTGGATCACCGGCTCGAGGTGGTCGAGACGGCAGCCCTCGAGCGTGAGCCGCTCCGCCGCGAGCGCGCCGGCGACGAGGTACGTCCCGGCCTCGATGCGGTCCGGGATCACCGCGTGGCGTGCGCCGCCCAGCCGCTCTCGACCCTCGATCACGATCTCGTCGGAGCCGGCGCCGCGCACCTCGGCTCCCATCGCGCCCAGCAGCTCGGCCAGGTCGGTCACCTCCGGCTCCTGGGCGCAGTTCTTGAGCCGCGTCGTGCCCGCGGCCAGCGCCGCCGCCATCATCAGGTTCTCGGTCCCGGTGACGGTCTTGATCGGGAACGCGATCTCGGCACCGCGCAGCCGGTCGGCGCGTGCGTCCACGTAGCCGTGGTCGAGCGAGATCTCGGCGCCCATCGAGCGCAGCGCCTCGATGTGGAAGTTGATCGGGCGCTCGCCGATCGCGCAGCCCCCGGGCAGCGAGACCCGCGCCCGGCCGTGCCGGGCCAGCAGCGGGCCCAGCACCAGCACCGAGGCGCGCATCGTCTTGACCAGCTCGTAGGGCGCCTCGTCCGAGGCGATTCGCTCGACCCGGATCGCGACCCGGCGCCCCGCCACGTCGGAGACCGAGGCCCCGAGCTGCTCCAGCACGCGCAGCATCGTGCGCACGTCGCGGACGTTGGGGGTGTTGTCGATCTCGACCGTGTCGCCGGTCAGCAGCGCCGCGGCGAGCGCGGGCAGCGCGGCGTTCTTCGCGCCGGCGATCTCGACCGTACCCGCGAGCCGCCGCCCGCCCGTGATCTTCAGCTTGTCCATGGACCTTCGTCGAGCTGCAGGGCCGCCATCATAGCACCGCGCGGCTGCTACAATGCGGCGTCCGGACGCGGAGCGCGGCCGCTCCGAGCGTCCCGCGGAGTCTCCGATGCTCGATCTCGCCTACGTTCGCAAGCACTTCGACGAGGTCGCCGAGCGGCTCGGCCGGCGCGAGCCCGGCCTCTCGGTGGAACCGCTGCGCGAGGGCGACGAGCGGCGCCGCGAGCTGCTGGTCGAGGTCGAGCGGCTGAAGCAGCGCCGCAACGAGGCCTCGCGCGACATCGGCCGGCGGATCAAGGCCGGCGAGGACGTGGCGGGCCTCAAGCAGGAGATGCGCGAGGTCGGGGACCGGATCGGCGCGCTGGAGCAGGAGCTCGCCGAGGTGGAGCAGCGGCTGACGCAGTTCCTGGAGACGCTGCCCAACCTGCCCCACGCGACGGTGCCGTCGGGCCAGGGCGAGCAGGACAACCGCGTCGAGCGGAGCTGGGGCGAGCCCCCGCAGTACGCCTTCGAGCCCAAACCCCACTGGGACCTCGGGCCGGAGCTGGGCATCCTGGACTTCGAGCGCGCGGCGCGGATGACCGGCGCCCGCTTCGCGCTGCTGATCGGCGACGGCGCGCGGCTCGAGCGGGCGCTGATCCAGTTCATGCTCGAGCTGCACATCGCCGAGCACGGCTACACCGAGGTGCTGCCGCCGTTCATGGTCAACGCCGGCGCGCTGTTCGGGACCGGCCAGCTTCCGAAGTTCGAGGCCGACCTGTTCAAGGTCCAGCCCCACGACTATTACCTGGTGCCGACGGCCGAGGTGCCGGTGACCAACATCCACGCCGACGAGATTCTCGACGCGGACCGCCTGCCGATCGGCTACTGCGCGTACACGCCCTGCTTTCGCAGCGAGGCGGGATCCTACGGCAAGGACGTGCGCGGGCTGATCCGGCAACACCAGTTCAACAAGGTCGAGCTGGTGCGGTTCAGCGCCCCGGAGAGCTCCTACGACGAGCTGGAGCGATTGACCGGTCACGCCGAGGCGGTGCTGCAGCGGCTGGGCCTGCACTACCGCGTGGTGACGCTGTGCACCGCCGACCTGAGCTTCGCCTCGGCCAAGACCTACGACCTCGAGGTCTGGCTGCCCGCGCAGCGCGCGTACCGCGAGATCTCCTCGTGCTCGAACTTCGAGGACTTCCAGGCCCGCCGGGCCAAGATCCGCTACCGTCCGGAAGCGGGCGCCAAGCCGCGCATGCTGCACACGCTCAACGGCTCGGGGCTCGCGGTCGGCCGCACGCTGGTGGCCCTGCTCGAGACCTACCAGCAGGCGGACGGCAGCGTGATCGTGCCCGAGGCGCTGCGACCGCACCTCGGCGGCCAGGAGCGGATCACGCCGCGCTGAAGGCCGGCCGTCGCGTCAGGGACAGACTCCGAAGAAATACAGGATCTCCTCGGCGTACCCGATCAGGACGATCCACGTGCAGTGCATGGGCCACCTCCTTTCGCTTGCGGGCGGGAGCTTGCACGGAGCGTGCCGGGCCGTCGCGGGGGCATGAACGCCCCGTTTCGCGGTCCCCGGCCGCCGCACCGCGCCCGCTCCGGGAACCGCGGTTCCCGTGCCGTTGCACCGCGGGGCAGCGGCCGGCTCCCCGCGAACCGGGCTAGACTGTGCCTCGGGGCCGCCGCCACCGGAGGGGTGGGTGAGTGGTTGAAACCGCCGGTCTTGAAAACCGGAAGGCCGCAAGGTCTCGCGGGTTCGAATCCCGCCCCCTCCGCCACGTTTGACGCGGCGACGGCCTGCGCTAGAATCCCCGGTCTCGAAGATCGATCGTCCAGGAGAGGTGGCCGAGTGGCTTAAGGCACAGGTTTGCTAAACCTGCGTAGGGTCACACCTACCGAGGGTTCGAATCCCTCCCTCTCCGCCAGCGTGCGAAGCGTCGCGCGCGGCCCGCTTTCTTGACCGCCTTCGCCGGGTTGCTATAATCCCGGTCTTTTCAAGCGGTTCTGGGGAGTCGTCCAATGGTAGGACATGCGGCTCTGGACCGTAGAATCGGGGTTCGAATCCCTGCTCCCCAGCCATCCTCCGCCGGCTTCGCCCGGCCCTGACCCCGAACGCTTTTTTGTGCATAATCTCGGGTCCGGGTCTCCGATTCCGCACCTGGCCGCGTGGCGCAGGCCGCGGCGTTTTCAGGGGAGATGATCGATGGCGAAGTCCGTGGCGCTGGTCACGGGGGCGGGCGGCGAGATGGGACACGAGATCGTCCCGCGCCTCGTCGAGCAGGGCCACGCGGTCGTTGCCGTCGATCTCGTCGCGCTCCCCGAGTCGCTGACCCGGCTGTGCGTGGAGGCCGTCGAGGCCAGCATTCTCGATTCCGCGGCGATCGAGGGCCTGATCGCGCGTCATGCCCCGCGGCGGGTGTTCCACCTCGCCGCGGTCCTGTCGCGCAAGGCGGAACGCGAGCCCGAGCTGGCCCACCGGGTCAACGTCGAGGGAACGCTCGACCTGTTCGGCTGCTGCGAGCAGGCGGCGCGCCGGATCGGCGAGCCCGTGCAGTTCATGTTTCCCAGCAGCATCGCCGTCTACGGCCTCCCGGACGCCGCAGCCAAGCAGCGGGCGGGCGCGGTGCGCGAGAACGAGTGGACGGTGCCCGCCGGCATCTACGGCTGCACCAAGCTGTACTGCGAGCTGGTCGGCAGCTACCGGGGCCGGCGAGCGGCGCGCGACGGCGAGCCCGGTGTCGACTTCCGGTCGATCCGTTTTCCGGGGTTGATCAGCGCCGAGACGCTGCCCACGGGAGGCACGACCGATTACGCCTCGGAGATGGTGCACGCCGCGGCGCAGGGCCGTCCCTACCGTTGCTTCGTCGAGCCGCGGACGCGGTTGCCGTTCATGACCATGCCGGACGGGGTCGATGCGTTGTTGCGGCTCGCCGCCGCGCCGCCGGACCGCCTGTCGACCCGCGTCTACAACATCCGGGGCTTCAGCCCCTCGGCGAGCGAGCTGCGCGAGGCGGTGCTGCACGAGTTCCCGGACGCGGAGATCGGCTTCGAGCCGCACCCCGCGCGACAGGCGATCGTGGATACCTGGCCGGCCGACGTGGACGACTCCGCGGCGCGCACGGACTGGGGCCTCGATCCGCGGCACGATCTGGCGGGAGCCGTCACCGGATACCTGGCTCCCGCGCTGCGGAGGCGCTACGCCGCCCCCGCGGGCTCGAAGAACAAGGCCGGCGGCGGAAGCTGAGTCGGCAGCGGAGGTTCGGACCCATGGCAGAAGTCAAGAAGAAGGTCGCCAAGAAGAAGCGCAAGCCGACACCCAAGCCGACGACGCCGGCGCGCCTGACCCCGAGCGCCAAGCCCGCGCTGCGCCTGCCCGTGAAGGTTCAGACGCGCGCGCCGATCAAGCGCGATCGCCCGCGGCCGCGCTCGCTGGGCGACCGCTTGCTGGTCAAGAGCGGGCTCTGAGGGCGGCGATCGGTCAGAGCTTCCAGTGCTCGAGGTTGCGCTCGATCCCGGCCACCTCGTCGGCCGGCTCGCCGCCGTGGATGTGGCGCGCCCGGTGGACGAACACGAACATCGCGATGTAGAAGCCCGCCACCGTGGCCAGCACGAACCACGCCGGCACCGAGCCGACCGCCATCCGCCGGTAGATCTCGGACGGCGACTCGGTCAGCTCGGGGTGGATCATCAGCTTCACCAGCCAGCCACCGAGGATGATCATGAAGATCCACACGAAGTTGCGCCGGAGCCGGAAGCCGACGGCCTCCAGCAACGAGGTCTTGAACTTCGGCAGGTCGAGGTCCATCGCGACCATCTCGCGCCACGAGATCATCGGGGATTCGAGCTGACGCGTCACGACCGGGATCAGGAAGTTCTCCTCGAGCATCCGCACGCGAGCCCGGTAGACCTCGAAGTAGCGGTAGCGGCGGGCCTCGATCACCAGGTACGACAGGATGATCAGGTTCGACAACAGCATCACCACGTGCTCGTTCTGGTTGGAGGCGAAGGAGAACGACAGCATGCCCGCGGCGGTCAACACGGCCCAGTTGGTCGTCGCGTCCAGGCGGTGCCGCCACGCCGTCGAGCGATGGATCTCACCCCGGTAGAAGTGGATCATCACATTGACGTATTCCTGCCGGGTCAGCGGGTAGTCTTCGAACCGCTCGTCGGTCGGGGCGCGACGCGCCGCCTGCGCTGTCCCGGCTTCGGTCTTGACCTCGTCCATCGGGTGCATTCTAGCGCTTGCGACCGGGCCCCCGCCTCCCCCCTGCGGGAAGCGGATTACTCCGCAGCGGGACGGGGATTCAGCGCCCGTCCGACCACGCGGCGCACCGTCTCGACCTGCAGCGGTTTGATCAGGATCCGGTTGGGCAGGCGCTCCAGGAAGCTGGCGGTCTCCTTGCGCACCATGTCCCCGGTGGCGAAGACGAAGCGACGGATCATCTCCGGCCGCTCCTCGGCGACGCGCTCGTACAGTCCCTGGCCGTCCAGGTTCGGCATCCGCAGGTCCGCGACGACCAGGTCGTAGTCCTCCGCCGCGAGGTGCTGCCAGGCCTCCTCGCCGTCGTGGGTCGCGGTGACGTCGGCTCCGGCCTCGCGCAGGATCCGCGTGAACAGGTCGAGCACCACCGGCTCGTCCTCGGCGACCAGGATCCGCCGGCCCTCGAACGGGGTCGGCGCCAGCGCGAGCTCGGGAAGCTCCGGCGGCTCAGCCGGCTCCGGCAGCTCGCGGGTGATCGGCAGGGTGATCCGGAAGCAGGCTCCGCCCAGCTCCAGCGCCGGTTGCAGCTCGATCTCGCCGCCGTGCTCCTGCACGATGCCGTACGACACCGACAGGCCCAACCCGGTGCCCTCACCGATGTCCTTGGTCGTGAAGAACGGATCGAAGATCCGGGCGCGCGCCGCCTCGGGAACGCCCGGCCCGTCGTCCTCGACCTCCAGCGCGATCCGGCCCTGCCCGCTGAAGGTGCGGATCACGATCCGCCCCTGGCGCTTCTGCGCGCTGATCGCCTGCTCGGCGTTGTTGAGCAGGTTCAGCAGCACCTGCTCGATCTGGTGGAAATCGAACGAGGTCGAGGAGAGCGTCGGGTCCAGCTCGAGCACCGGCACGATCCGCGACGCGCGCAGGTGGTACTCCTTGAGCTCGAGCACCTTGCGCACGCAGGCGTTGAGGTCCTGGACCTTCTTCTCCGGCGGGTGCTTGCGCGAGAACGACAGCAGGTTCAAGACGATCTTCTGGCAGCGTCGCGCCGAGTCGAGGATGCGTTCCAGGTCGCGCAGCTTCGCCGGGTCCTGCATGCCGAATCGCAGCAGCTCGGTGTACCCGACGACGCCGGACAACGGGTTGTTCAGCTCGTGGGCCACGCCGGCGACCACCTCGCCCAGGCTGGACAGCCGCTCGGCCTGGGCCAGGCTCCGCTCGACCCGGCGCAACTGGGTCACGTCGCGTCCGATGCAGACCTGGCCGGCCGGGGAGCCCTCGGGATCCGACAGCGGCGCGCTGACCAGGCTCAGCTCCGTCTCGTCGCCGTCCCGTTCCAGCACCACCTCGCGGCGGTCCAGGCCGTCCTCGAGGGTCGCGACCCGCGGGGCGGTCTTGGGCCTGGCCCCGGCGAGCAGCGCATCCAGCGTCATCCCGCGGGCCTGCTCGGCCGGAACGCCGGTGATTCGCTCGGCGCCCCGGTTGAACTCCACGATCCGCCCCTGCTGGTCGGCGGCGACGATCAGGTCGGGCGTGCCGTCGAGCACGCGGCGCAGCTTCTCGCTCTCGGCGCGGACCTCCCGGTACAGCAGTGCGTTCTTGAGCGCGTTGGTCGACGCGCCGGCCGCGACCTTGCAGAAGTGCAGCTCCTCGGAGGTGAACGGCCGCTCGCGCCGCGCGCGCAGGAACAGCGTTCCCAGCACGTCGGAGCCGAAGGTCAACGGCAGCACGATCACCGAGCGGTAGCCCTTCTCGAGCAACACCTCGCGCACCGAGGCCACCACCGGATCGCGCTCGACGTCGTTGATCACCACCGGCTCGCGGGTTTCGAGCGCGTGCCGGATCTCCGGGTACTTGTCCAGCTCGATCTGCAACATGTCCACGTCGGGACGATCGTCCGAGGCCACGACGAAGCACTCGCGCTCCTTGGGATCGAGCAGCAGGATCGAGCAGCTCTCGCTGCCGACGACCGCTCCGACCCGCGCCACGATCTCGCGCATCACGTCGCGCAGGTCCAACGAGCGGTTGATCGTATCGGTGATCTCCAGCAGCTCGTGCAGTCGGCGTTCGTCGGCGCGCGTCTCGCTCGCGGTCGCGGCCCGGTCGCCGACGTGTTCCGCCAGCACGCCGAAGTACAAGGCGGCGGCGAACAGCAGCGTGGTTCCTGCGGCCAGCGGCGCGACGCCGATGCCGGCGCCGAGCCCCGCGACGAGGTAGCCGCCGGCCAGCGGGGCCGCGCCGAGCAACGTGCGGCGGCGCTCGCCGAACAACGCGGCGAGCACGACGGTGCCCAGGAATCCGACCGTCAGCGCCGGGGCCGCCGGAGCGGCCAGCAGCAACAGCGCGGCCACGACCGACGCGTCGGCGACCAGCAGGCGCCGGCCGAAACGGCGCGCGTGGAACGTCGCGGGCGAGAACAGGTGGATCGAGGCGCCGGCCACCAGCAGCACGCCCTGCGCGATCGAGCGCGCGACTCCGGCCCCGGTCGCCCAGCCGATCGCCCACGCGGTGACGATCAGGAACAGCCAGCGGCAGGAGACCAACCACTTGTCGGCGCGCTGGACGAGAAGGTTCAACGGGAGGCCCCCAGCAAGTTACTGGGCTGAATATAGGTTCCGGTCCAGGGGGGTCAAGCGCGCCTTGACAGCCGATCGGAGGGTCGTAATAATCCGTCGCCGGGTGGCGCTATCGTCTAGGGGTTAGGACGGGTGGTTCTCAGCCATCAAACCGGGGTTCGAATCCCCGTAGCGCTACCAATTCCGTTTCTTCCAGGCCAGTGAGGGCCGCAGCCCGGCGGCTCAGAACGATTCCTCGGCATCCGCCGCGGCTGCGATCACGGGGCCGCCCGCCGGCCGGCAGGGCAGGATCTCGAACTGCGCCGGCAGCCGGTGGTCCGGGCACAGGCGCTGCAGGATGCTGACGACGTTGCGTCGCACATCCTCCACGCGATCGGTGGTCAGGCGGCCGTCCACGATCTTGCCCACGTACTGGTCCTCGCCCAGCCGGCAGATCGTCAGGAACGTCGGGTCGTCGGTGGAGACGTAGCGCCGGTCCGGCCCCTCCAGCGACTGGAGCCGCCGCCGCAGCGATCCGTCCATCTTGAACCCCACGAAGATGGGGTCGTTCTCGGTCAGCTCTCGCAACCCGTCCCTTTCGGCACGCGCAACCGGCGCGTTATCGGAGGGTATCATGCGCCGGAGGGCCCCCCGCCCACGCGGTCCAGCAGTTCCAGCACCTCGGCGGTCCGGCCTCGCATCAGCTCCGCGTCGCCGCGCGACTCCACGTTGAGCCGGATCAAGGGTTCGGTGTTGGACATCCGCAGGTTGAAGCGCCACTCCGCGAACTCGATGCCGATCCCGTCCGTGCGGTCGACGCGCAACGCGCGGGGACCGTAGTGCTGCTGCACGGCCTCGAGCGCCTGGGCGGGATCGGCGACGCGACGGTTGATCTCGCCGCTGGCCGGGTAGCGGCGCATCCGCTCGCCGACCAGCTCGCTGAGCGGCTTGCCGGTCTCGATCATCAGCTGCGCCACCAGCATCCACGGGATCATCCCGCTGTCACAGTAGGAGAACTCGCGGAAGAAATGGTGCGCCGACATCTCGCCGCCGTAGGCGGCATCCTCGCGCCGCATCACTTCCTTCATGAACGCGTGGCCGCTCTTGCATTGCACCGGCCGGCCGCCGGCGGCGCCGACGATCTCGATCGTGTTCCAGGTCAGTCGCGGGTCGTGCACGATCGCGGCGCCGGGATGACGCTCCAGCACGCTCTGCGCCAGCAGGCCGACGATGTAGTAGCCCTCGATGAACTGGCCCTGCTCGTCGAACAGGAAACAGCGGTCGTAGTCGCCGTCCCAGGCCACACCGAACGCAGCGCCGGTCTGTTGCACGGCGTCGATGGTGGCCTGGCGGTTGTCGGGCAGCAGCGGGTTGGGAATCCCGTTGGGGAACTTGCCGTCCGGCTCGTGATGCAGCTTGGCCATCCGGAACGGCAGGTGCGGTTCGAGGCGGTCGAGCGCCAGCCCGGCGGCGCCGTTGCCGGCGTTCACGACCAGCTGAAGCGGCCGGAGCCGCTCGCGGTCCACGTAGCCCAGCAGGTGCGAGGTGTAATCGGCGCCGACGTCGAGCTCCTCGCGACCGCCCCGTCCCGCGCCCGCGCTCCAGGATTGCTCGAGGATGATCCGCTCGATGTCCTTGAGCCCGGTGTCGCTGCTGATCGGTTTCGCGGACTCGCGCACCAGCTTGAGGCCGTTGTAGTCGGCGGGATTGTGGCTGGCAGTGACCATGATGCCGCCGTCGGTGCCGAGATGGAACGTGGCGAAGTAGACCATCTCGGTGCCGCACAACCCGATGTCGATCACGTCCACGCCGGAGGCCAGCAGGCCCTCGCTCAGCGCGCCGGCGATCTCCGGGCTGGACAGCCGGATGTCGTGGCCGACCACGACCCGCCGAGGCTTCAGGAACGTCGCGTAGGCCCGGCCGATCTTGCGGGCGAGGTCCGCATCGAGCTCGTCCGGAATCCGGCCGCGGATGTCGTAGGCCTTGAAACTCGTCAACCGCTGCCGCTGACCCGCCATCGGTCCTCCGTCGCGCTTGTTTTACGGTGTCGGACGGCCGGTCCGCCCGCAGGCGACACGGTAGATCATCGCCTGCGGAACGACAAGCCGGGCGTGTGGCCGGGTCGCGCGCGGGTGGGCTATGCTGGCGCGCGGGTTCGGCAACTGACAACGACGGAGGTTCAGGGACGATGAGCAGCAAGCAGCGGAAGGAGCGTGACTCGATGGGTGAGATGGACGTTCCCGCCGACGCCTACTACGGCGCCTCGACGCAGCGTGCCGTGCTGAACTTCCCGATCAGCGACCTGCGCGTGCCGCGGCGGATGATCCGCGCGTTGGGGCTGATCAAGTGGGCCGCGGCCCAGGTCAACCGCGACCTCGGCCATCTCGAGCCGAAGCAGGCCGACGCGATCCGCGACGCGGCGCAGGAGGTCGCCACGGGCAAGCTGGACGGCGAGTTCGTGGTGGACGTGTTCCAGACCGGCTCGGGAACCTCGACCAACATGAACGCCAACGAGGTGATCGCCAACCGGGCCGCGGAGCTGCTGGGCGCGTCGCGGGGCGCGCGGGAGCTCGTGCACCCCAACGACCACGTCAACTACGGGCAATCCTCCAACGACGTGATTCCGACCTCCGTCCACCTGGCGGCACTGCTCGCGATCCACGAATCGCTGGAACCGGGCGTGGCGCTGCTGCGCGACGAGCTGTGGCGCAAGAGCGAAGAGCTGTGGGAGACGATCAAGACCGGCCGGACCCACCTCCAGGACGCCACGCCGATCCGGATGGGCCAGGTGTTCCGCGGTTACGCGGGGCAGCTCGAGCGGGCCGCGCGACGGATCGCCCACGCCCGCGAAGAGCTCGCCGAGGTGGCGCTGGGCGGCACCGCGGTCGGCACCGGGCTGAACACCCACCGCGATTTCTCGCGCCGGGTCTGCGAGCTGGTGTCGGCGGAGGCCGGCGTGCGGATCCGCGAGACCGACAACCACTTCCAGGCCCAGGCGACCCTCGACGGCGTGGTGGCCGCCTCGGGCGGGATCCGCACGGTCGCGGTGAGCCTGCACAAGATCGCGGGCGACATCCGCCTGCTGGCCTCGGGGCCGCGCTGCGGGATCGGCGAGCTGGCGATCCCCGAGGTGCAGCCGGGCAGCTCGATCATGCCCGGCAAGGTCAACCCGGTGATCGCCGAGTCCGCGATCATGGTCGCGGCGCAGGTCGTGGCCAACGACCTGCTGATCGTGCAGGCCGGGCTGGGCAGCACGTTCGAGCTGAACACGATGCTGCCGGTGGCCGGCTACAACCTGGTGCAGTCGATCGAGCTGCTCGGCGCGAGCTGCCGCAACCTCGCCGAGCGTTGCGTGCGCGGCATTCGCGCCACCGAGCGCGGACCGGAGCTGGTCGAGCGCGGGCTGTCGATCGTGACCGGCCTGGTTCCGTTGATCGGCTACGACAAGGCGGCGGCGATCGCCAAGCAGGCCGCCAAGACCGGGCGCACCGTGCGCGAGGTGGCGCGCGAGCAGACCGAGCTGAGCGACGAGGAGCTCGAGGCCGGCCTGGACCCGTTCAAGATGACGGCGCCGACCGGCTGACCGGCCGTCAGCGGAACGGGAAGAACACCGGGATCAGCAGCGTCGCCAGGGCCCAGTAGATCAAGGTCAGCGGTCCCCCGACGCGCATGTAATCCGAGAAGCGGTAGCCGCCCGGGCCGTACACCAGCAGGTTCGTCTGGTAGCCGACCGGCGTGTAGAACGCCGCCGAGGCGGCGAACGTCAACGCCACCAGGAACGGTCGCGGGCTGACCTGGAACGCGCCGGCGCAGGTCACCGCGAGCGGGGCCAGCAGCGCCGCGGTGGCGTTGTTGGACATGAACCCGGTGAGCAGCGACGCCATCAGGAAGAAACCGCTCAGCGCCACCAGCGGGCCGTAGTTCCCGGTCAGCCAGACGATTCCTTCCACCGCCTGGCGCGCCGCCCCGGTCGTCTCCAGCGCGATCCCGAGCGGGATCAGCCCGGCCAGCATCAGGATCACCTGCCAGTCGATGCTCTGGTAGAGCTTGCGCAGCGGCAGGCAGCCGCTCAACACCATCAGCACCGCGCCGACGACGGCCGCCACGGAGATCGGGTACAGACCCACCGCCGCCGCGGCCACCACGCCGGCCACGATCAGCACCGCGGTGACCGCCAGCCGCGGGTTGAGCACCGGCAGCTCCAGCTCCTGCAGGCGCACGAAGTCGGATTGCTGGTTGAGCCGCTCGAGGTGGCTGCGATCGGCCAGCAACAGCAGCTCGTCGCCGACGCGCAGCCGCACGCGGCCGATCTTCTCGCGAATGTCCGAGCCGTGCCGCCGCACCGCGAGCGCCGTCGCGTTGAAGCGGTGCCGGAAGTCGATCCCCTTCAGCGAGCGGCCCTCGAGGATCGAGTTGGGCGGGATGACCACTTCCATCAGCACCGAGTCGGCGGAGGTCAGGTCGGCGTCGTCGGGATGCCGGCCGGGCTTGATGCCGAGCCCGGCCGTGTCGCGCAGCCGGACCAGCGCCGCCGCGGGCGCCTTGACCAGCAGGATGTCGCGCTCGGCGAGCTTCTCGTTCTCTCCCGGCAGTCCGTGCATCACACCGTCGCGGATCAGGCCCAGCACCTCCAGGTCGTAACGTTCGCCGAGCCGCGCCTGGACCAGCGACTGGCCGGCCAGGCTGGACCCTTCGAGCACCACCACCTCGCTCAGGAAGCGGTTGAGGTGGAAGCCGCGGGTCAGGCTCTCGGGCTGGATCCGCTCGGGGAGCAGGCGGTTGCCGATCAGCAGCGTGAAGGCACTCCCGCCGGCGAACAGCACGAGACCCATCGGCGTGAACTCGAACATCCCGAACGCCGCCATCCCGCGGTTCTCGGCCCACGAGTTGACCAGGATGTTGGTCGAGGTGCCGATCAGCGTGCAGCTGCCGCCCATCATGGCGAAGAACGACAGCGCCATCAGCACGCGGCTGGGACTGATCTGGCGTCCCTGGCAGGCGCGCAGCGCCAGCGGCAGGAAGATCGCGACCGCGGCGGTGTTGTTGATGAACGCCGAGATCGGGCCGATCACCACCGCGGTCAGGATCAACAGCCCCGTCTCCCCCGCCGGGCCGTCGCGCAGCAGGCGGTCGCCGAGGTACTGCACGAAGCCGCTGGCCTGGAGCCCCGCGCTGAGGATGAACATGCAGGCCACCGTGACGGTGGCGGGATTGGACAATCCGGACAGCGCCTCGGACGCATTCAGCACGCGCGCCAGCATCAGCACCGCCAGGGTCAGCAGCGCGACGAGATCGGGCCGCAGCCGCTCGGTGGCCAGCAGCACCACGGCGACGACGAGCAGCACGAGTACCAGGATGGCCTGCAACGGTCTCCTCCCGGGAACCCGGATCGATCGGGGGTTGCTAACTTTCGGTGAGAATCAGCCGGATTTCAAGAGCAACGCGGTCAGCGCGTTCCCGGGCGGGCGGAAGCGGGGTCTCAGAAGCGCCCGGCCGGCGCCGGAGCCGGGCGCGGGCGGGCCAGCCGGACGATCAGCCAGATCCCGGCGGCGAGCAGCAGCAGCGGGAGCAACGGCAGCACCACCAGCGCTCCCAGCGCCAGCGCCAGCCCGACCAGCAGGGCCACCAGCCCCACCACGGCCTTCGCGGCGAGCCCCACGGCGCCGACGACCGCGCCGGCCAGGAAACCGAGGATCCGCAGCGGCAGCACGACCAGGGCCACCAGCAGCTTGAACAGCAGGCCGAGCAGCAACAGCGGCAAGAACACCACCAGCAGCAGGATCAGCAACCCGACCAGCAGCGCCTCGATCATCGCCCGTCCTCCTCGGCCGGCCCGGGCGCCCCCCTCCCGGGGTCCCGCCGCCGGCGCCTCCTGTTCCTCAGTACGCGCGGCGGCCCCGGGGGGTTTCACCCTTCCGGCCGCGCCGCGTCGGGAGCCGGCAGCGGATCAGGCCACGACCAGCCGGCTCATCAGCATCGCCGCCATCTGGAGCACCAGGAAAAACCCGCACATGTCGGTGATCGTGGTCAGGATCGGACCCGACGCCAGGGCCGGGTCCATCCCGAACCGGCGCAGCACCAGCGGCACCGTGCCGCCGATCGAGACCGCCACCACGGTGTTGATCGCCATCGCCGCGCCCGCCACCAGCCCCAGCGCGGCGTTCCCCTGCCAGACCCACGCGGCCACGGCGATCAGGCCGCCCAGGACGACCCCGTTGATCAGCCCGACCGCCACCTCGCTGGCCAGCACCCGCAGCGCCTCGGTCGGCCGCACCACGCCGAGGGTCAATTCGCGCAGGCTGACGGCCACCGCCTGGTTCCCGGAACAGCCGCTCATGTCCGAGATGATCGGCAGGAACACCGCCAGCGCGATCACCGCGGCCAGCGTCTCCTGGTAGGCCGCGATCACGCTGGCGGCGATGATGTTGAGCACGATGTTGATGCTGAGCCAGGACAGCCGCCGCCGCGACCGGCGCAGCAGCGGCATCGTGCGCAGCTCCTCGCCCCCGACGATGCCCTGGGTCTTGAGGTACTCGCGCTCGCTGCGGCCGGCGCTGGCCTGGGCGACGTCGGCGCGCTGGACCAGGCCGACCAGCCGCCCCCTGTCGTCCACCACGGGTACCCCGAAGAAGCCGTGCGCCTCGAACACCGCGCGGAGCTCGTCCAGGGTCGCGGTGTCCCGGACCGTCAGCGGGTCGGGGATCATCAGGTCCCGGATCGAGCGCTCGGGCGGCGCCATCACGAGGTCGCGCATCCGCAGCACACCGCTCAGCCGTCCCCGTTTGCCGGTCACGAAGGTGTACTGGACCTGGTAGTCGCGGTAGCGCGCGGCGTTGGCGCGCAGGTCCTGGTTGACCTGCGCCACGGTGTAGTGCTCGGGATAGGCCAGAAACTCGCGCACCATCAGGCCGCCGGCGACGTCGTTGTCGTAGCGGCTCAGCCGGCGCGCCAGCCGCGCCTCGTCCTCGCCCATCCGCGACAGGATCGCCTCGGCCTCGGGCCGCTCCAGGCGGCCCAGCAGGTCGGCCTGCTCGTGGCTCTGCAGCTCCTGCAGGATCGCCGCGGCGGCCTGCGGCTCGAGCTGCTCGATCAGCCCCGCCGCCTGGGCGTCGGGGATCCGGTCGACCAGGCCGGCCGCGACCTGCGGGTCGAGCTGCACCAGCAGCCGCTCGCGGTCGTCCTCGCGCAACCGGGCCAGCAGGTGCGGCGCCTCGCCGGGCGGCAGCGCCTCGAGCCATGCCGCCAGCGCGGCGGCGTCGGGCCGGTCGAGGAGCTCTTGCAGGCGGTCCCAGGGATCGCGGGGCTGTTCCATGACGGACCTCTCGGCGGACGGACCGGCCGGCTTCGGTTCAGCTCTCTCCGCCCTCGTCCCGCGGCGGTGCGGAGCCCCGGGGCGGGTAATCCGCCGTATCGCGGAAGTCCTCGACGGCACCCGGCGGGAAGTCGGGGAACGGCAGCTCCCCGCGCTCGCGCCACTCGCGCACCTTGCGCTCCGCCGCGCGCGAGCGCTCGGCGTCGAGCCCGCCGTCGCGCCCCAGGTACAGCGTCTGCGAGGGGAACGCGAAGCCGGTCCCGCTCTGCTCGACGACGTCCATCAAGCGCAGGTAGACGTCCTCGCGAATCTTCAAGAACTCGGCCCAGTCGTTGGTCAGCACGTAGGCGAACAGCTCGAGGTCCAGCGACGAGGCGCCGAAGCCCACGAACCGCACGCGGGCCGGCTCGGCGTCGATCCGCGGGTGCTCGGCGAGCAGCCGGCGCAGCCCGGCCAGCACGTAGCGCAGCTGGTCCGGCGTGGTCTCGTAGCGCAGGCCGAGCATCGTGTACAGCCGCATCTTGTCCCGCACCGCCAAATTCTCCAGCAGCATGTCCGAGAAGTCGGCGTTGGGAATCGTGAGCAGCGAGCGGTCCAGGGTGCGCACGCGCGTCGAGCGCAGGCCGATCGTCTCCACGGTGCCGACCTTGTCGCCGGCGAACCGGCAGACGTCGCCGACGCGGACCGGCTGGTCGGTGACCAGGCTGACGCCGCCGAACAGGTTGGCGATGGTCTTCTGTGCGGCCAGCGCCACGGCGAGGCCGCCCACGCCCAGGCCCGCGACCAGGCCGGTGATGTTGAAGCCGAGGTTCTGCAACGCGGCCAGCACGGCGATCGCCAGCAGGAACACCTTGACCACGCGGCGTCCCAGCGGCAGCACGGCCATCGCGCTGCGGTTGTCCGCCTCGACCAGACGCTCGCGGGCCACGTTGGAGGCGACGTCGACGGCGCGCAGCGCGAGCCAGGTCACGGCGATCACCGCCAGGGCCTTCTCGATGCCGGCCAGCAGCTCGTAGGCCGGGAGCGACAGCCGCAGCAGGTAGCTGCCGATGGTGAAGAACAGCACCGCGATGCCCAGCCGCACCGGCGGCAGCAGGGTCTGCAGCAGCCGGTCGTCGAGCTTGGTCTCGGTGCGCTCGACGAACGGCCGCGCGACCCGGTAGATCACCTGCACCACGACCCACGACAGCAGGTAGGCCAGGAACACCGACAGCACGAGGCCGATCCACTGCCAGAGCTGGATCTCGAGGAACCGCAGCTCGAACATCGACGGCGGCAGCAGGTCGCCCAGCGGCCCGTAGCCGTAACGGTCGTAGAGCGCCGGGATCCGCTCGACGGTGCTGGCCGAGAACTTCCACACCCGCCGCCCCTGGTCGTCGGGCAGCCGCTCCAGGAAGACCTGGACCTCCTCGCTGCCCGGGATCCGCTCCAGGTCGTCGGGAAGACCGTCGTCGAGGTCGCCCTGGGGCTGCTCGCTGAGCTGCTCGTAGTGGATCCACAGCTTGCGGTCCAGCACGATCTTGAGCCGCCGGGCCAGCTCCGGGCCCCGTTGCTCCCGCTCCGCCGCGGCGATCGACTCGAGGTTGAGGAACGCGGCGGCACCGACGTAGTCGCCGGCGCGGCAGGCCTCGATGTAGCCCCGGACGGCGCCCGCCGGGACCGTCGGGTCGTAGGCGTCCCGAACCCGGTCGGCCCGCTCCGGCGCGGCCTCGGTGTCGGTCGCGGCGGGCGGCTCCTGGGCCAGCGGGACGGCCAGACACGCCGCCGCGGCGACGACCACCGGCGCCAGGACCCGCAGCGTGGCCCGCAGACGAGCAACCTCGATCATCATGACTCTCCTTGTGTCGCCAGGGGTGACGGGACCGGCGCCACGATCACCATCGCGGCGAGACGCAGCGCAGGATAGGAAGCCGCGCGCGGGCTTGTCAAACTCCCGCCCGGTCGCGACGCCGGAACGCCGGCCGGCCCGGGTTGGGGTAGGATTCCGGGGCACGGACGCCACGACACGGGAGCAGGAGATGAAGGTCGCCGTCGTCTACAACCGCGAGAGCCGCAACGTGATCAACCTGTTCGGCTCGCCGAACCAGGAGAAGATCGGCCTCAAGACCATCCAACGGATCGCCGACGCGTTGCGCTCGCGCAAGCACCAGGTGAAGACCTTCGAGGGCGACAAGGACCTCGTGGACCGCCTGGAGGAGTTCATGCCGCGGGTGCTCAAGGGCGAACGCCCGGGGATGGTGTTCAACCTGTCCTACGGCATCCAGGGCCAGGCCCGCTACACCCACGTGCCGAGCATCCTGGAGATGGTCGGCATCCCTTACGTCGCGTCCGGCCCGCTGGCCCATTCGCTGGCGCTGGACAAGGTCGTGACCAAGATGATCCTGCGCCAGCACGGGCTGCCGACGCCCGACTTCGCCGTGCTGGACGACGCCGAGGCCGCGGTGCCGCCGGACCTCCGCTACCCGCTGATCGTCAAGCCGAAGAACGAGGCCGTGTCGTTCGGCCTGAAGGTCGTTCACGACGAGGCCGAGCTGCGGGCGGCGGCCCAGGTGATCTTCGACCACTACCGGCAGCCGGTGCTGGTGGAGCAGTACATCGAGGGCCGCGAGATCAACGTCGGGCTGCTGGGCAACAACCCGCCCGAGGCGTTCCCGCCGGTCGAGCTGGTGTTCGGCGGCGGCGGTCCGGCCGTCTACACCTACGAGGACAAGACCGGGCGCAGCGGCCGCACGATCAGCCATCTCTGCCCGGCGCCGCTGGACGAGGAGCTGACGCGGCACGCGCAGGACATCGCACGCAGGGCGTTCAACGCGCTCGGCATCTACGACTGCGCGCGCGTCGACATGCGGCTCGACGCCGCCGGCGACCTGTACATCCTGGAGCTGAACAGCCTGCCCAGCATGGGCGAGCACGGCTCGTACATCGACGGCGCCATTGCGATCGGGTTGGACTACCCGGGGCTGGTCAACCGGCTGGTCGAGGTGGCCAGCGCGCGCTACTTCGGCACGCCGGAGCCGCCCAAGCTCGAGGCCGAGCCGGCCGAGACCGCGCCCCAGGTCTTCTCGTTCATCACCCAGCACCGCGACGAGATGGAACGCACGCTCGACGAGTGGGTCAAGCTGACCAGCCACACCACCGATCCGATCGGCGTCCAGGAGGCCGTGCGGCGCGTAGCGAGGCTGTTCCGGGATCTCAGGATGAAGCCGGTGCCCGAGTTCACCGACGATCGCGCGGCGTGGACCTGGGAGACCGCCAAGGGCTTCGCCGGCGGGACGTTGTTCGTCGGGCACGTCGACGTCCCGGTGGACGCGGAGGTACCGGCGCAGATGTTCCGGCGCGAGCCGGAATGGCTGTACGGCGACGGCATCGGCTCGTCGCGCGCTCCGCTGGTGATGCTGGAGTACGCGCTGCGGGCGATCCGCAGCATGCCGCGTCAGCTACGTCACATGCCGCTGGGCGTGTTGCTGTACACCGACGAGGGGCGGGACGCGCGGTACAGCCAGGCCACGATCCGCGCGGCCACGGCGCGGGCCGGACGCGTGCTGGTGCTGCGCCCCGGCAACGTCCCGGACAACCTGATCACCCAGCGCCGCGGCCTGCGCAAGTACCGCTTCCGGGCGCAGGGCGACCCGGTCCGGCCGGGGCGCGCGTCGCGCCGGCCCGAGCTGCTGCGCTGGGTCTGGAACCGGCTGGAGGATTTTTCGGGGCTGACCGCCGCTCCGCGGCGGCTGAGCGTCTCCGCGGTGCACCTGCGGACCGAGCGGCTGCCGATGCTGTTGCCGCACCGCGTGACGGCGACCGTGGTGATGACCTACCTGGATCCGAAGGTCGCCGACGAGGCCGAGGCCCGGATGCGCAAGAAGCTCGGCAAGCGCGGCCCGCGCTGGGAGCTGGAGCTGCTCTCCGACCGGCCGCCGATGAAGGAGCGGCGCTCGACGATCCGGTTGCGCAAGGCGCTGGGCAAGGTCGCCGAGCAGTGGGAGATCCCGCTGCACCACGAATCATCCGTCTGGCCCAGCGTGGCCGGGCTGGTGCCGGCCAAGACGGCGACGTTGTGCGGGATCGGTCCGGTCGCCCGCGATCTCGGCACCCACCACGAATCGGTGCGACGGCTGAGCCTGGTCCAGCGCACGTTGCTGCTGGCCCAGTTCCTCGCCGCCGACCTCGAGCGCTGAGCCGTGGCAACGAAGAAGCTGCCCCGCGTCGACACGGCGCTGCTCGAGCTGGGCGACCGCCGGATCCACCAACCGCAGCGGCTGGCCGTGTCGCGCGACGGCATGGTGGCGACCCAGCACTATCGCGCCACGGAGGCCGGGGTCGAGATGCTGGCCCGTGGCGGCAACGCGATCGACGCCGCGGTCGCGGCGGCCTTCACGCTCGGCGTCTGCGAGCCGGCCGCCTCGGGGCTCGGCGGGCAGACGATGATGCTGCTCCACATCGCCGAAACGCGGCGCACGATCGCGCTCGACGGCTCGTCGCGGGCCCCGAACCGCGCGACCCCCGACCTGTTGACCGCGCCGCAGCGCCGCCGCGGCCACACCTCGACGACCGTACCGAGCACGCCCGCCGTGTTGCGTTACGCCCTGGAGCGTTACGGGACGCTGAAGCTCGCCGCGGTGCTCGAGCCGGCGATCCGTCTCGCCGAGGACGGCTACGAGGTCAGCCCGTTGCAGTACGCGCTGACGCGGCGCGAGGCCCGGAACCTCCGCGCCGGCACGGCCGCGCCGTTTTTCCTCCGCGAGGGCAAGCGCCCCTACCCCGTGGGCAGCGTGTTCAAGCAGCCGGTGCTGGCCGGCACGCTGCGCCGGCTCGCCGCCAAGGGGGTCAAGGACTTCTACGCCGGGCGCATCGCCCGCGCGATCCACGAGGACATGCTGGCCAACGGCGGCCTGATCCGCCGCGACGACCTGGCGCAGGTCCCCCGCCCGATCGAGCGCAAGCCGCTGACCTGCCGCTTCCGCGGCCAGCGCGTGTTCACCTTTCCGCTCCCCGGCGCCGGGCGCACGCTGGTCGAGATGATCAACATCCATTCGCAGCTGCCCGAGTCGATGCAGGATCCGGACACGCGCAAGGGTGCGGTCGCGCTGGCGCGGATCATCCGGCAGGCGTTCCTCGACCGGCAGGACCGGCCGTTCGACCCGAACTACTTCGCCCAGGTCTCGCGGGGACGGATACTGCGCGAGGAGCACGCCCGACAGGTGGCGCGGCGGATCGTCCGCAGCTTCGCCGGCCGCGCGGACGGTCACGGCGAGACGACCCACCTCTCGGCGATGGACCGCGCCGGCAACGTGGTCGCCCTGACGCAGTCGATCGAGCGGGTCTACGGCTCGTGCGCCGTGACCCCGGAGCTGGGGTTCCTGTACAACGACTACATGAGCGCGTTCGAGTACGAGGACATCTCCCATCCGTACTACCTGCGACCGAACGCCGTACCTTGGGCCAGCGTCGCCCCGACGATCGTGTTCCGCGGCCGGCGGCCGTGGCTGGCGATCGGTTCACCGGGCAGCGAGCGCATCACCCCGTCGATCTTCCAGGTGCTGTTGCGGCTGGGCACGGGCACCCCGCTGTCGGCGGTCGACGCTCCGCGCCTGCACTGCTCGTTGAAGGGCGTCGTGTCGCTCGAGGCGACCCGGATGCGCGACGACCTGCCGGCCATGCTGGAGCGGCACGGGTTCCAGCTCGACGTCCGGGACCCCTACTCGTTCTACCTCGGTTGCGTGCAGCTGGTGCTGCGGGAACGCCGGCGTTTCGTCGGGGTCGCCGATCCGCGGCGCGACGGCGCCGCGGCCGGCCCCGGCCGGTGAAACGCCTGCCGCTGCTGATCTCGCTGCCCCACGCGGGGCTGGCCGTGCCCGCGGAGGCCGCCCCGTATTGCGTGCTCGGCGAGCGCGAGATCGCCGCGGACGGCGACGTGGGCGCCGCGGCGATCTACGCCATCGGCGACGCCGTGCGGCACTTCGTCACCACCGACGTGGCGCGCGCGATCGTGGACCTCAACCGCTCCGAGGACGACCGGCGCAAGGACGGCGTGGTCAAGACCCACACCTGCTGGGACGTTCCCGTGTACCGCGAGCCGCTGCCGGAGGTGGTCGTCGAGGAGCTGCTGGCGCGCCACTACCGGCCGTACCACGCGCGCCTGCGCCGGCTGGCCGGCGACGGGGTCGTGCTGGGCGTGGACTGCCACACCATGGCGGCCCACGGGCCGCCGGTCGGGCCGGACCCCGGCGTGGAACGTCCCTGGGTCTGCCTGGGGGACGCCGACGGGGCGTGCCCGCGGCCCTGGACCGAGTCGATGGCGCGCTGCCTCGCCGAGGCCTTCGATCACGCCGTCTCGATCAACCAGCCGTTTAGCGGCGGCTTCATCACCCGCTCCCACGCCGCCGAGCTGCCGTGGATCCAGATCGAGCTGTCGCGCGCGCCGTTCATGAGCGACGCCGAAAAGCGCGCGCGCGTCCTACGCGCGCTCGCGGCGTGGTGCGCCCTGCCCCGGTGAGGCCGGCGGCGTCCCCGTCAGTTGCCGCGGCGGTAGAGCACGAAGGTCAGATCGTCCGGCTTTTGCGGGCTGCCCGGATCTCCGCCGTGCATCCGTAACGACGCCGTGGCCGCGAGCGAGCGCGCCGCCCGTTCCAGCGGGCCCTTGCGGATCGTCCCCACGATCTCGTGGATGTGCAGGTTGTCGAACAGCCCGTCGCTGGCCAGCAGCACGGTGTCCCGGGAGCGCAGCGCCAGCTCGGGTCCCATCTCGATCCGCATGTCCGGCGCTCCGACGAGGTTGGACAGCAGGTGCCGGTCCTGGTGCTCCATCGCCTCGTGCTCGTCGATCAGACCGGCCTCGAGACCGTAACCGACCGGCGAGTGGGCCACGGTCATCAGCTTCACCCGGCCGCGCTGGCCCGTGATCAGGATCGCCGAGTCGCCGACGTGAAACGGTCGCGCCGCGCCGTCCCGGATCGCGACCGCGGCGACCGTGGTGCCCGCACCGACGCGCAGCTCCTGGATCTCGCGGTTCGCGCGCTCCAGGCCGTCGAGCACCGCGGCGCGCAGGTGTCCGTTTCCCTGGCGCGCCGTTTCGACGGCGCTGACGAGGCTGTCGAGCGCGATCCGCGCCGCGCGCGCGCCGGCCGGGAGCCCACCCAGCCCGTCGGCGACCACCAGCAGACCGCTGTGCTCGTCGAGCGGGATCACGGCCGCGCCGTCCTGGTTCTCGCGCTCGACGCCCGGACAGCGCGCCGACAGCACCAGCGCCGTGCCGGCCGCGAACGGCCCGGTCCACGGCTCGTCCATCTGCGCCTCGGCGAACATTCGGGGCTCGCCCCGACCTGGACGATCCGGCTCCACGCTCACGATCTCGACAACCGGCGCCGGCACCACGGGCAGTGGGTCCAGACCTCCGGCAACACCCCCCAGTCGCAGCGCGGGCAACGCGTCTTGCTCGCGGGGAGCGTCCAGCGGCGCTGGACCTTGCGGTTGCAGGCCGGGCAGTAGCGCATGAACGGCATCAACCGCTTGGCCCGGCAGGCCGGATTCGCGCAGCGCGCCTCGTAGCGGGCGTCGGTGTACTCGCGGTCGGCGACCTGCTTGAAGGCGCCGCCGTAGCACCACGGGCAGAACCGCCAGTCCAGCTTGCGGCCCCGCCGGCAGCGCGGGCAGCGCGCGGGAAACCGCGTCGCGCCGGCATGCTTGGGTCGCCCGGCCCCGCACCACGGGCAGGCCTGCATGGCCTCCGACACCGGACCGCCGCAGCGGCCGCAGTCGTGGCGGGTGTCGAGCCTGGCGCGGTAGCGGGCCTGGAACTCGCGGAACCGCACCGCTTTCCAGCGCCCGATCTCGCCCTCGGAGCTGCTGCGGCGGCGGCGCCGCCGCACGGTCCCGTTCGCGGCCCGGTGGCGCACACGGCGGAAGGCGGCCCGCAACTGTACGGCGTCGCGGAAGCGCCGCCGGTGGTCGACCTCGAGCGCCCGCTCGAGCACCCGGATCATGTCCGGATGCAGCTTCTCGCGCAGCCGGTCGTACGCCGGGGGCGGCCAATCGAACGGCCACTCCGGCAGCGCACCGGTGATCATGCGGTAGAAGATCAGACCCAGGGCGAATACGTCGGAGCGCAGCGACGGCCGGCCCATCGCCTGCTCCGGGGCGAGGTAGCCCACCGTGCCCGAGCCCGAGGCCGTCATCGTGCGATGACTCACGCGGGCCAGCCCGAAATCGGCCAGCCGCAGCCGGTCGCCGGGAAACAGGATGAAGTTCTCGGGCTTGACGTCGCTGTGCAGGATCTTGCGCCGGTGCGCGAACGCCACGGCGTCGAGCATCTGTTCGAACCAGTGCAGCGCCCGGCGCAGCGCCATGCGGCGGCCGAGCCGGTCCTCCAGCGTCTCCAGCCCCAGCGGGTAGACGATCACGAAGCGCTCGTCGATGAACCCGGCGTACTTGATCGGCAAGACGTTGGGGTGGTCGAGCTGGGCGTTGACCTTGACCTCCCGCCGGAACACGCTCAGCGCCGGGGCGTCGACGAGCTGCGGGTGCGGCACCTTGAGCGCCACGCGCACGCCCTCGATCGTGTCGTAGGCCTGGAACACGCTGGCGAAGCCGCCCTCGCCGAGCCGGCGCTCGATGCGGTACTTCCCGAGCTTCTGGCGGACGCGCAGCTTCGAGGTCATCTGGCTCTTCAGCGCCGGTGGGCGCGCGTCGTGCGCCGGTAGGATTCCTTGCGCAGACCGTGACGCTTCATCAGATCGTACAGCGAGCGTTCGTTCATCCCGGCGCGGCGTGCGGTCTCCCCGATCCGGCCGTCGCAGGCCTCGAGCAACGCGGCGAGGTAGCGCCGCTCGAACTCCGCCACGACGTCCTTGCGCACTTCGGCCAGCGGACGCTCCAGCCAGGCCGCGGGCGAGCCGTCGCTGTCGCCGGCCGGCGCGGCCAGCGGCGTACCGGCCACCGACGCCGTGAGGCGCCGCGGCAGATCGTCGATCCCGATCTCCGACCCCGAGCAGAGCAACACGGCACGCTCGATCGCGTTGATCAGCTCACGCACGTTGCCCGGCCAGTCGTAACGGCGCAGCACCTCCATCGCCTCGGCCTCGATCCCGGCAATGCGGTGCCCGGTCTGGACCCGGAAGTGCTCGAGGTAGCTGCTGACCAGATCGACGATGTCCTCGCGCCGCTCGCGCAACGGCGGGATGGTCAGGGTCACCACGGCCAGGCGGTAGAACAGGTCCGGCCGGAAGCGCCCCGCGCCCATCTCCAGGTCCAGGTCGCGGTTGGTGGCGGCCATCACACGCGCGTCGACCTCGATCGCGCTTTCGGCGCCGACGCGCAGGATCCGCCGGCTCTCCAGCGCACGCAGCAGCTTGACCTGCAGGTGCGGCGGCATGTCGCCGATCTCGTCGAGGAAGATCGTCCCGCGGTGGGCCAGCTCGAAGTAGCCCTTGCGCGACCGCGTTGCGCCGGTGAACGCGCCCTCCTCGTGGCCGAACAGCTCGCTCTCCAGCAGACTCTCCGGCAGGGCACCGCAGTTGATCGCCATGAACGGACCGCGGTTCCGCGGACCCTCGGCGTGGATCGCGCGGGCCAGGCGTTCCTTGCCGACGCCCGTCTCGCCCAGCATCAGCAGCGAGCTGTCCGAGCGGACGACCTTGCGCGCCGTTTCGAGAAACACCTGCATCGCGGGACTGTCGGAGACGAAATCGTCGAGCCGGTACTGCTCCTCCGGCCGGTCGGCGCGCAGCCGCGTGATCGCCTCTTCGCGCTGCCGGTCGATCATCGTCCCGAGCGCGCCGCCGAGCGCCTCGTCGTTCAACGAGGGATCGAGCACCGCGAGGCATCCCGCGGCGAGCAGCGCGGCCCGTTCGCCCGCGTCCTGGTCCGCGGCGAGCACGATCACCTCCGGGCGCTCGGGCAGACGCCGGATCGAGGCGATCAGGCTGCCCGCATCGTCCGGCAGCACGTCGCGGCCGACCAGCACCAGGTCGAAGTCCTCGCGCGTCAGACGCTCCCACAGGCTGGCGCGACCCGAGGCCGAGCGCAGCACGACCTCGCGGTCCCCGAGCAGGCGCTCGAAGCGCCGTTGCGCGGACGCGGGCTCGACGGCCAGCAGCAGATGAACGAGCATCGCCTCTCCTCGGGACCCGAGGTACTACCCCCGATTCCCTCGGAAGTCAAACCCCGATCCGCCGACGGCGCCGCGGGCGTCCCGGCCCGTTTCTCTCGCCCCGGCAGGCAGTTACGGGGTCGCCGAACCGGGGCCCGCCCCATGGCATCGGGATTGCCATGGTAGCCCGTCGGGTGCCGCCGCGCCCCGGGACGAACCCGACGCCGCCGGCCCCCCAGGGAGGGTGCACCGTTGTCCGCCGCACCGCGCGAGATCAGCAGCCCGTCGAAGGACCCGCGGCCCGCCGAGCCGGAGCGGGAACCCGAGGCCCGGCCGGTCCCGGAAGCTCCACCGCGCCGCTACCCGCGACCGACGCGGCGCTGAGGACCGGCGGCTTCCCGCGGACCTCGCACAGCGAGACTACAATGCCCGGACCTCCCGCATGCCGGCTGCGCGTGCCGGGAATTCCTGCTCACGGAGACGATGGTAACTCTCGTCGCATGGCTGCTGTTGCTCGGAAGCCCCGCCGAGACGGGCGAGGCGCCGGCGCACGACCCTGCCTCCGCCCCGGTGGTCGACGCGGCGCCGGAAGGTGCGCCGCTGCCGCCGGGCGTCACGCTGGCGGGCGATCTCGTGGTCGACCTGGTCGCGGGCCGGCACGGCGGCCGGCAAGTCGGCGAGGCCGCGCTGGGCTGGGTCGTGCTGTCGGCGGCGTTCGATACCGCGGCGCTCGAGCTGTGGGACGGCGGAGAGGTGTACGTCGCGCTCCAGGGGACCTTCGGCCGCCAGCCCTCCGCGTTCGTCGGAGACGTGCAGGTCACGAGCAACATCGAGGCCGCGGGAACGGTCCGCACCCTCGAGGCGTGGTACGAGCACCGCTGGGCCGGCTCCCGGCACCGGGTGACGGCCGGAGTCCTCGACTTCAACCGCCACTTCGACGCGCTCGACAGCGCCGCGGTGTTCCTGAACTCGTCGTTCGGGGTGCAGCCCGAAATCGCCGAGGCCGGGCCGCCGTTGTTCCCCGACACCACGCCGGGGGCACGGCTGCACTCGGAGCTGGCGGGCGGGACCTACGTGCAGGCCGGTCTCTACCGGGGCGGTCCCCCGTCGGCACGAGGCCAGCGCTCGGGGGGGATCTGGAAGGCCCTCGAGCTGGGCTGGCGAGCGGCGCCCGGCGCCGGACCCAAGCTGGCGCTCGGCGGATGGCGCCGCGACGGCAGACTGCGGGACTGGGAGGGCGCCGAGCGGGACCTGGGCCACGGCGTGTACCTGATCGCCGAGCGGCCGTGGCGGCTCGGCCGCGGGCCGTTCGCGCTGCTGGAGTCGTTCCTGCAGCTCGGCCGGGCCGGCGGCGGCCGGCAGCGGATCGAGGAGTACGCCGGCGCCGGCGTGGTGCTGCTGACGCGGGCAAATCGCGAGCGGGCCCGGACCGTCGGCCTGGCGATCGCGCACGCGCGGAACGGCGACGGGTTCCTGCGCGCGAACCCGGAGGTGCGCTCCGCGGAGACGGTGATCGAGCTGACGGGGAGGATCCCGGTCGGCGAGAACCTGCACGTCCAGCCGGACCTGCAGTGGGTGCTCCACCCCGGGGCGCTGCCGGCGCGAAACGCGGTGCTGGTGGCCACGGTTCGATTGCACGCGACGTTCTGAGTATGCTGAAGGTACCGCTGCTCCTCGCGGTGCGGCGGTAGAACGAAGGGAGCTCGAAATGCAGAAGCCTCTGTTGGGGATCTTGACGCTGGCCCTGGCGCTGACGGCGCACGCCGGTCCGCTGGACGTCTTCCGCGGCGACGCGGTGAAGCTGGAGCATATGGTCGGACTGTCGCCGGAAGGCCTGGACTCGCTCAAGGACAGCGAGCACGCCGTCCTGGTGGCCCAGGTCGCCCTCGAGCGCGCCAAGCTCGCGGCGAGCCGGGCCGAAGAGGACGTCAAGGCCGCCAAGCGCGCCATGGACACCGATCAGCTCGACGTCAAGGCCGCCCGCGCCGAGGAGAAGGCCGCGCGCGCGAACAAGGACGACAACCGGCTCGCGGTGGCCCGGCTCCAGACGGCGGCCGCCGAGGAGAAGCTCCAGGTCGCCAAGGCCCACGTCGACTGGAAGGAACAGATCGAAAAGGCCTACAAGGAGGAAGTCGACCGGGCCAAGGCCGCGCTCGACCTGACCGAGGCGCAGCGCGATGTGGCCCGGGTCCGCAAGCTGGTCCAGGAGAACGTGCCGGAGGCCGGCAACTACTCGGTGGGCGAGTTCGAGAACCGCGTCCGCAAGCGGCAAAAGGATCTCGACAACGCGGCACGCAAGGTGGAGCGGCAGTGGACCAAGGCCGAGCAGCTCGAGCAGGCCTACGAGCGGCTGGCCGCCAAGCGGTCGGGCGAGGTGGGCTGATGCCGCGCCCCAAGGTGGTGCTGCTGCTGGTGCTGTCGGTGGTGATGCTGATCCTGGTGATCCAGAACACCGAAACGGTCAACGTACAAGTGCTGCTGTGGGAATTCACGATGTCGCGCGTGATCCTGATCCTGCTCACCACGCTGATCGGTTTCGTGGCCGGGTTCCTGGTCGCCAAGCTGACCGGTGGCGGCGCCCGGACCGCGTGACGGATCGGCCGCCGCTGCCGGGGCGAGCGGCCACGCCAGCGGAAGCAGCAGCAGGGTCAGCAGGAACACGACCAGCGCCAGCGGAACGCCCAGCCGCAGGTAGTCACGGAAGGCGTAACCGCCCGGCCCCATCACCAGCATGTTCGCGGGGTGGGCGATCGGACTGGTGAAGCTCGCCGAGGCGGCGATCGCCACGGCCATCAACAGCGACTCGGGCGCCAGACCGGCGCCGGCCGCGACCTCCAGCGCGATCGGCGCCATCAGCACCACCAACGCCGCCGTGGGGATGATCGTCGTCGCCACGGCGGTCACGAAGTAGAGTCCGATCAGCACGCCCAGACCGCCCCAGCCCCCGGCGTGGCCGATCACGTTGGCCACCAGGTAGCCGGCCGCGCCGGTGTCGTTGAGCGCGGTCCCCAGCGGAAGCATGCCCGCGATCACGAACACCGACGGCCACTCGATGCTGCGGTAGGCCTCCTCGAAGCTGACGCAGCCGGTGGCGATCATCAGCGCCGCCGCGATCACCGCCGCGATCGCGATGTGCAGCCAGCCCACCAGCACGGTGGCCATCGCGACGCCCATGATCAGCGCGGCCAGCGACGCGCGCTCGGTGCGCGGGGCGACCTGCGCCGCCTCGCTCAGCACCAGGAAGTCCGGGTCGCGCGTCAACAGCGCCAGCCGGTCCCGCGAGCCGAACAGCAGCAAGGCGTCGCCGAAGCGCAGCGGAAGATCGCGCAGTCCCGAGCGGTGCGTCCGTCCCTCGCGCAGGATCGCCAGCACCTGCAGGCCGTAGCGCTCCCGGAAATCGAGGTCGCGCAGCGTGCTGCCCGCCAGCCGGGTGCGCGGCGAGAGGATCACCTCGATCAGCCCGATCCGCTCCGACTGCAGCTCCTCGACGTCCTTGAGCGGGGCGTCCGCGGTCTCGAGCTGCTGGAGTCCGCGAAACACGTCCAGGTCGGCCACCCGCCCCCGCACCAGCAAGCGGTCGCCGGCCAGCAGCCGCTCGTCGGGATCCGGCATCAGCAGCGTGCGCTCTCCGCGCACGATCCCCAGCACGGCGAGTCCCAGCGCGTCGCCGAGCCGGCTTTTGGCCAGGCTCTTGAATCGCAGCACCGAGTCGTCCGGGACACGCACCACGAACAGCCCGTGCTCCATGTGGTAGGCCCGCGACAGCTCCTCGGGATCGGTGATGCCGGAGTCGAAGTCGCTCGACGCGCACAGCTCGGCGAGCTGCTCCGCCCGGCCCTGGACCAGCAGCCCGTCCCCGGCGCGGAGGCTCACGTTGCCCAGCTCGGTGTGCGTCACGGTCGAGTCGTGGCGCATCGCCAGCACGATCGGCCCGAAACGGCGCCGGAAATCGGACTGCGCGATCGTGCGCCCGATCAGCGAGCAGCCGGCCGCGACGCGCAGCTCGGCGATCGCGATCTCGGTCGAGGCGACCCGCTCCAGGCCCAGGTCGCGACCCTCCACGACCAGCTCGCGCCAACCCTGAAGCTCGGAGAAGCGGTCGAGCTTGCCCCCGACCAGCAGGCCGTCGTCCCGCTCCAGCACGATGCCGCTGGAGGGCGCCGGGATCAGCTTGCCGTGGCGGCTGATCGCCATCACGTTGAGCCCGGTCGCGGTGCCGATGCGGCTGCGACGGAGCGACTTGCCGATCAGCGGTGAATCGGCGCGGATCCGCAGCATCAGCGTGCGCTCGTGCAGCGCGTACTGGCGCGACAGGTCGGCCGACCCCACGGTCACCGACTCGCGGCCCGGGTCGCGCGCGGGCAGCCAGCGTCGCCCGACCAGCGATACGAACGCGATGCCGCCCAGCATCACCGGCACCCCGACCAGCGCGAAGTCGAACAGCCGGAACGGCGTCAGACCGGCATCGCGCATCGTCTCGCTGACCAGCAGGTTCGGGGGCGTCCCGATCAACGTCGTCAACCCTCCGAGCAGCGAGCCGAACGCCAACGGCATCAGCAGCCGCGAGGGCGGCCGCCCGGTACGCCGGGCCACGTCCATCACCACCGGCAGCAGCAGCGCCGCGACCCCGATGTTGTTCATGAACGCGGAGAGCACCGCGGCCGCGAGCATGATCAGGGCCACGACGCGGGTCTCGCCGGTCCCGATCAGCCGCAGCAGGTAGCGCCCGATCACCCCGGCGACGCCGGTGCGGCTCAGCGCCGCGCTGAGGATGAACATCGCCCAGACCGTGACCACGGCGGGATTGCTGAAGCCGGACAACGCCTGGGCCGCATCCAGCAGACCGGTCACGACCAGCGCTCCCAGGACCAGCAGCGCCACCACGTCCATGCGCAGCCACTCGGTGATCAGCAGCACGACCGCGACCGCCAGGATCGCCAGCACCAGCCCGATGTCAGTGGTCAATCGATTCGCTCCTGCGGGCTCCGCCGGCCCGGCGGCCGGCCGCGACGCGGCTCCGCGTGTGCAGCGTGATACACGAAACCCGATCGCGCTGGCAAGCGCGCGCGCCCGGGCGGGCTCAGCTGCAGGGCCGGCCCCCGCGCTCGGCGCCGCTGCTGTCGAGCCCCAGGCTGCCGTCGGAGTCGTGGCCGAGGCAGCCGTTGACCGCACGTACGAGGTAGTAGAACACCTCGTCGAACGTCGGGGTCGAGAGGTCGAACGCGACGTGATCCGACCCCTCGCCGGACTCCACGCAGCTCGCGGTGGTGACGAAGTTCCCCGGCTCCAGCGACCGCAGCACGTCGTAGCCCACGGCCGCCCCGCCGGGCCGGGCCGGAGGCGACCAGACGATCGTCACCCGGTCGATCAGGTGCAGCTCGACGGCTTCGCCGGGGGTAGCCCAGCTCTGCGGGTCCCCATCGTTGCAGTCGCCGCCCTCGCCGCCGGAGACCGCGTCGCCGTCGGCGTCGGTGCCCGGTGCCGGGAGGGACTGCAGCGCCGCCAGCGCGTCGATCAGACCGTAGCCTGCCGCATCGTCGGGGTTGCCCGAGCCGGACGCGGTGAACGTCAGCGCGTTGCGAACTCCCGTGGGGCCGAGCCCGGGAGCGGCCTCCAGGATCAGGGCCGCGGCCCCGGCGGCGGCCGGGGCGGCCTGGCTGGTCCCGTGGATCGCGTAGTACTGGGCCGGCCCGCTCCCGTCGAGCCCGACGCCGTCGTTGTCGATGATGCGCGAGTTGAGCGTGTGGAAGGTGGCGTCCTTGGTCGAGATGGTCGTCGCGCCAGGCGCCGCCAGGTCGGGCTTGCGGCGCCCGTCGACGCGGGGCCCGCGGCTGCTGAACGGGGCCAGCGTGCCCGCGACCAGGTTGCAGCACTGCCATTCGGTGTTCTGGTAATCGACCCACATGTCGCGCTGTGTCCAGGCCGCGGTCGCGATCGTTCCGTCGCACAGCGCCGGATGGACGATCGTCGTCGAGCGGTCGGTGTCGACGGTGAACAGACCGGTGCCCCCGGTGCGCACGATGTGGACCCGCGGCGTCGGCCCGGCGGCGGCCGCGTTTTCGAAGCGCATCCGGTACATGTGCGACTCGCCCGCGGGCACGTTGTAGGTCAGCGTGTAGAACTTGCTCTCGGTGCCCCGGACGCTGACGTCGGCCGAGCCTTCGTTCAACGACTCGCCGGCGGCGAGGTTCTGGATCGTCAACGTGACGTTGGCGTCTCCCGGGAAGTCGTCCTTCCAGACGACCCGGAAGAACGTGAACCCGAACGCCGGCCCGCCGCTGGCCGCGACCTCGAAGATGAACTCCTCCGACGAGCCGCCGGCGGGACTGAGCGCCGAGGCGTGATGGCGCAGCCCGGCCTCGTTGCCGGCACTGGTGAACACGGTCATGCCGCCCGCCACCGCCGCGTCGATCGCCTGGCAGACCGGGCTGGAGCCGTCCAGGAAGGTGCTGTTGAAGCCGCCGTAGCTCATCGTGAACACCCGGACGCCGACCGCCGCGGCGCGATCGACGGCCTCGATCATGTCCTCGAACGTGGTGGAACCGCTGCCGTCGTTGCCGATCTTGTAGAAGTGCAGCGAGGCGCCGGGCGCCATGCCCGTGTAGCTTCCGCCGGCGTTGCCCGTGTTGCCCGCCGATTGCGCCCCGCTGGCCAGCGCGACCCCGGTGACGTGGGTGCCGTGGCCGATCACGGTGTTGGAGACGTCGGCGCCCCAGTCGGCGGGATCCGTCCCGTCGGTGACGTCGAACGCCTCCAGCGGCGCGGGAATGTCGGGGTGCGAGACGTCGAGACCGGAGTCGGCCACCGCCAGCTTGACCCCCGTGCCGTCGCGGGGGGTGACGCCGACGCCGGCGTGAACGTCGTCCACGCCGATCAGGGGACGCGTGAGGTTGTTCAGCGGCCGGGCGGTGAACTCCGTCGACTCGACGCGGACCACGGCCGGGTGCTCGCGCAGCACCTCGAGCGCGGCGTAGGGCACCGTCGCCAGGTGGTACCCGTAGGGATGCCGGCCGGGCACCGGCGGGACCCACAGCGCGCGGTGCAGCTCGAGACCGTGACGCTCCAGGTCGTCCAGCTCGTCCCGTTCGAGCCGCCGCTCCACGTAGATCACGCACCGCTCGGCGTCCGGCCGGTCGGGGTCGAGCCCGGTCTCGCGCAACCAGCTTGCGTGGCTCGCCGCCGGGACCCCGGTGGGGCGCAGCTTCAGCTCGCGGTGCGCTTCGATCTCGGGGCTGATCCGGGGCGGCTCCGCGGCCGTCCAGCCGCTCCAGGCGGCCCAGGCCAGCGCGGCACACGCCACGCGGCGCCCCGTGCCGAACCTGCTCGATGTACAGCGCATCATCCGGGACCTCGCCCTGTTCTACCCCGGCGGCGCCCGGCCTGGCAACGCCGGAGCCTTGCCGCTAGGGACAGGGGCTCGCGATGCTGCGCTCGATTCCGGCCGAGTCCCGGCCGAGCGAGCCCTCGACTCCCGCGGCGATCCGCGCCACCAGGTAGAAGAACCCGTCGCCGGGGACCGGCAGGTCGTGGTCGATGCCGAACGTCGCCGTTGCCCCGGACCGGCGACAGGCCGCCAGCGCCACGAGCCCCGGCGCGCCGAGGTCGCCGCGGTACAGGTTGTAACCGTCCGAACCGGACTCCGGCTCCCAGCTCATCCGGGCGCCGGACACCTCGAGGCCCTGCACGAGCCCGTCGTCCGGGTCGCAGGCGTCGCCCTCGCCGTCCAAATCATCGTCGGCCTGGGGCGCGTCCGGGACGCTCGGGCAGAGGTCCACGGCGTCGTCCACGCCGTCGTCGTCGCGATCGGTGTCCGAGCCGTCGACGATGCCGTCGCCGTCGAGGTCGGGGTCGCAGGCGTCACCGAGACCGTCGCGATCGAGGTCGCGCTGGTCGGCGTTCGGGTCGGCTCCGCAGTTGTCGATGACGTCGCCCACGCCGTCGCCGTCCGCGTCCTCCTGGCCGGCGTTGGCTGCGAACACGGCGTTGTCGAGGTCGCCGCAAACCCCGTCGCCGTCCGCATCGTTCGCCGGATCCAGCGGGCAGCCGTCGCAGCCGTCGACGATGCCGTCGGCGTCGGCGTCTCCCGCCGCGGGATTGAAGCGGGCGCCGCAGGCCCGGACGACCTCGAAGTCGTCGACACCCGCCTCCAGCACGCGATAGTTCTGGAAGCCGCTGGTGGCCTCGGCCCGGAAGCGCACCCGGAGGTCGTTGCTCAGCGGCCCGAACGAGCCGACGTCGAACTGCCGCGCGTTCCACTGGTTGGCCTGACCGACGTTCTCGAGCTGGGCCCAGCTGGCCCCGCCGTTGAGCGAGATCTCGACGCGCAGCGTTCCTCCGGAGAGGAACCCGGAGCTGGCCGAGACCCAGCGGTAGTAGCGGATCTGGGCCGCGCCGAGACCCGAGACGTCGATCGTCGGCGACAGCAGGGTCGTGAATCCGTTCTCCACGTCGTTGGCCTCGGTGGAGGCGCCGGGGTTGGACTGGCCGGTGATGAACGCGGTGTCCGCCGGGTCCGCGGTGTGGTCGTCCTCCGGCTGCACGTTGCCGCCGCCGGTCCCGTTGGGGTCGACGCGCTCCCACTCCCCGCTGGTCGCGGTGTCGCCGCCCAGGCCGAGGGTCCAGCCCAGATCGCTCTCGACGTCGTCCACCAGCATCGCCGGCTCGAGCGTCAGGTCGACGGTGCCGTCGGCGCCCGCGGCGAGCACGATCCGTCCCTCGTCCGAGGAGAAGCCGGCGGCCTCCGCCGTCACCGTCTGCTGGCCGACGGCGACGTCCGCGAACTGGTAGCTGCCGTCCGGGCCGCTGACCGCGACCAGCGACGTCCCGACGATCCGCACGGTCGCTCCCTCGATCGGGGACGCGTCGGCGGCGCTGCTGATGGTGCCGGACAACGAGACCCGCGGCAGCCGGGCCAGTTCGACGTCGGCGTCGACACGGCCGCCCAGCGGCATCGTGCCGGCGTTGAGCAGCGCGGTGCGGAAGCCCCACGCGCTGACCCGAAGCTGGACCTCCCCCTCTTCGGCGTAGACGGCGAACACCCCGTCGGGCGCCGAGAAGGCCTCCGTGCCGTTGGCCAGCACGACCACACGGGCCTCCGGGACCGGGGTGCCGTCGCCCGCATCGCGCACCACGCCGGAGAGCGTTCCGCCGGTCGGCGCGTAGTCCAGCACGTACAGCCCCGTGGAGATGTCGCTGAGGTAGTCGTAGCCGCGCGGGTCGAAGGTGTAGATGCCCCACGCGCCGTTGAAGCCCGTGTCCCCGGAGCCGTAGCTGTCGTACCCGGCCAGCTCGACCGGCGCCGTCGGCCGATGCAGGTCGACGTACTTCCAGCCCAGCGCGTAGTAGGCCATCGCGATGATCTCGTTGTCCTGGTCGTCGAACATCACGTTGTGCACGCTGGCCGTGGGGTGGGGCTGGTACTCGCCGAGCACGGCGCTGGGGTTGGCCGGATCGGTGATGTCGTAGACCGCGATGTGGCCGGTCGAGGTCTCGTCGGTGGTGGCCACGATCGTGTTGGACTGGTTGGCCCAGCCGTTGTGGGCCGCGTTGCCGGGCGTGTTCCAGCGCGACAGCGTCTGGATGTTCGAGACGTCGCTCGAATCGGCGACCTCGTGCTGCCCGTTGTTGATCTCGGAGAATTGCGCCAGGCCGCCGGCGACGTAGGCGTCGTGCACGTAGCGCTCGGTGAACGACCCGATCTCGGGCGGGTTGACCGGATCGGCGGCCAGGTCGAGCACCCGCGTTCCGTTGTCGGTGCCGATCCCCCAGGCGTGACCCTGGGCCGTGTCGATGTAGATGTTGTGGGCCGTGGTGAAGCTCGTCGTGAGGGTATTGAGAAGCACGGGGTTCAGCGGGTCGGTGATCTCGACGACCTGCAGCCCCTCGCCGGCTCCCGAGCCCTCGGTGACGATGTAGGCGTAGGCGTTGCCGTCCTTGACGTAGGTCTTGATGTCGCGCCACGAGGAAGACGGACCGCCGATGTAGCCGACCTCGACCGGATTCGCGGGGTCGGTCACGTCGATGAACAGCGTGCCGTTGGTGCTGCCCATGATCGCCAGGTAGGTCACCCCGTCGTTGTAGCCCCAGATGTCGCTGTAGCTGTCGGACGGGCGCGGGTCGAGCGTGCCGACCAGCACCGAGCGTACGTTGGCTTGGTCGACGCCGGCGCCGGAATCGCCGCCCGCCGCGGCGAGCAGGCTCGTCAGATCGATCAGCGCGTGGATGTTGTCGGGCGCGGCGGGACACGCCGACGGGTCCTCGGGATGGTCGGCGTGATCGGTGCCGAAACGCGGCGAGCCGGCGATGTCGAGGCTCAGCTCGAGCGGCCCCGCTTGACCGCCGTCCAGCGGCACCTCGGCGCCGTAGGCCGGCCCGTGCGAGGACAGGTGGTACTCCAGCGGACCGGACGCGATCACCCCGGACAGACCCTCGAGCGTGAAGCCGACATCGAAGCCGGGCACCATGCTGCCGATGCGCGGCTGTCGGGTCTCGGGGTCCATCACGCTGACCACGAGGTCGATCGCCAGCGTTCCGCGCGTTTCCGCGGACCCGTGCCGGGCCGCGGACGGTTCGGGCCTGAAGCCGGTC